>JAEWBO010000031.1 GCA_023391105.1 Bacillota bacterium | reverse complement strand
TTTTCATGCAAGGAGCCCTTTCTTTCTGATCGTTGTTTTCTTAGCAGTTACAACTTTATCAGATTTTTGGGTTCCTTGCTTTTTTCTTTCCTTCTAACTGTTACACATCATTGTACAACCTACACGGGCATTTTGTCAGAAAAGGAATTATAGAATATTGGAACATTGAATATAATTTGTTCACGAATGCTTCACACCTGAAATAGTTGATTAAGAAGACTGCAAGTGGTAGAATGATACAGTGCGTTATGCTGCATTATATTGGCAGCATCAACGATTCGCTCGTCGTGTGACGATAAGAAGGGAAAGCTATGGGTCTTTTAAAAAATGTCATTGCAGGGAGTAACGATTCCCGAATAAAGAAGATAAGAAAGATTGCGGACGCGGTGGAAGCGCAGGAGGATCGGTTTAAAGCGCTTAGCGACAGTGAGCTCACCGCCAAAACCGCTGAATTTAAGCAACGCTATGAAAAAGGTGAGAGTCTTGACGTTTTGCTGCCAGAAGTATTTGCTCAGGTAAGGGAAGCATCCAGGCGTGTGCTAGGCATGAGGCACTTCTATGTACAGCTCATTGGTGGTATCGTATTGCATCAGGGGCGCATCGCCGAGATGAAAACAGGCGAAGGCAAAACGCTTGCTGCCACGCTCGCTGTGTGTCTGAATGCGCTGACTGGCAAGGGCGTTCATGTGGTCACCGTGAACGATTACCTGGCAAAGAGAGACTCCGAATGGATGGGTAAGCTGTATTCCTTCCTTGGGTACACTGTTGGACTCGTCATACATGATGTCACACCTGAAGAACGTCGCGAGGCATACCGCTGTGATATTGTCTATGGCACCAACAACGAATTTGGATTCGACTATTTACGCGATAATATGGTGGTGCGTAAGGAACGCATGGTTCAGCGCGAGCTCAGCTTCGCTGTTGTGGACGAAGTAGACAGCATACTCGTTGACGAAGCGAGAACGCCCCTGATCATTTCGGGTGCGGGTGAGAAGAGCACCGATATGTACACGACGGTCGACCGGTTTGTGCGTCAGCTCAAAGAGGAAGACGATTTTACGATCGATGAGAAGCTAAAAGCCATCAATCTAAACGAGCAGGGCGTTGCCAAGTGCGAAAAGGCGTTTGGCGTCGAGAATCTCTCGGACATTGAAAATACAGAGCTTTACCACCATATCAATCAGGCACTAAAAGCGAATAATCTCATGAAGCGCGATATCGATTATGTTGTTAAAGACGGTCAGGTTATGATCGTGGATGAGTTCACAGGGCGTTTGATGGTGGGCCGCCGATATTCTGAAGGGCTTCATCAGGCGATTGAAGCCAAGGAGAACGTTAAGGTGGAGCGTGAAACGCGTACACTCGCGACAATCACATTCCAGAACTACTTCCGCATGTACGACAAGCTTTCGGGCATGACGGGTACGGCAAAAACGGAAGAAGATGAGTTTCAGGGCATATACAATCTGGACGTGGTACAGATTCCCACAAACATGCCGATGGTTCGTGATGACATGAACGACGTGATATACGCGACCGAAGAAGGCAAATTCCGCGCTGTTGTGGAGGAAATCAAGCGTGTCCATGAAACCGGACGGCCCGTACTGGTAGGTACGGTATCGGTGGAAAAATCAGAGCGGCTATCCGGCATGCTCGTTCGTACTGGCATCAAGCACAACGTACTAAACGCCAAGAACCACGAAAAAGAAGCTTTAATCGTGGCGCAGGCTGGCAAGAAAGGCGCTGTAACGATTGCGACGAATATGGCCGGTCGCGGTACCGATATCATACTTGGCGGCAACCCGGACTTTTCTGCGCGCGCGGATATGCGCCTGGAGGATTTTACCGAAGAACTGATCGAACAGGGCATTGGCCATGCGCCGACTGATGACGAAGATATTTTGAGAGCACGCAAACGCTATGCGGAGTTGTTCGAGAAACACAAGAAATTCATGCAGCCCGAGCACGACGAAGTGGTGAGTCTCGGCGGCTTGCACATCGTGGGTACGGAGCGGCATGAATCGCGCCGTATCGACAACCAGCTGCGAGGCCGCGCAGGACGCCAGGGAGACCCGGGTTCATCCGTGTTCTTCATTTCGCTTTCAGATGATTTGATGCGTTTGTTCGGTGGGGAGCGCGTTCAGAACATCATGAGCGCGGTGAGCAAGGGCGACGATATTCCCATCGCTGCCGGACTTTTGACACGTCAAATTGAATCCGCACAAAAACGTATTGAGGCGCGCAACTTTGAAATAAGAAAGAACGTGCTGCAATACGACGATGTGATGAACAAGCAGCGTGAGCTGATTTATTCGCAGCGCCGGTCTGTGCTCACAGGTGAGGATATGCGCGAAAAAATCGTCGATATGCTTAAAGACCTCATCGACGAGATGGTAACGGTATATTGTCCTGCAAATGTTTACCCCGAAGAATGGGGCCTTGAGGGCTTATATGAATACTTCAACAAGGTGTTCCTGCCAAGAGGGATGGAGCTCTTCAAGACCGAAGAGATCGAAAATCTAACGCCGGATAAGGCCAAACAACGAATACTCGACACTGCGCTTGATATATATAAGCGTAAAGAAGAAGAAATTGAATCGGGCGGTCAGAGCATGCGCGAAATCGAGCGCATCATATTGCTGCGTGTGGTGGATGAGAAATGGATGGCGCATATTGACGCGATGGATCAGCTGCGTCAGGGCATCGGCCTTCGCGCTTACGGTCAGCGAGATCCTATCATCGAATACCGTAACGAGGGCTTCGACATGTTTGAAGAGATGGTCCGTGATATCCAGCAGGATACGCTGACAATGCTCTTCCACGTGAAGCTGACCTCAAAGCCTCAGCAGAGCGAAGCGCCAAGGGCGGTTGAACCGCCAAAAAAGGTGTTGGATTCAAGCGGCAATAAGGTGGGTCGAAATTCATCGTGCCCGTGCGGCAGCGGTAAAAAATTCAAGAATTGCTGCGGACAAGAGCAGTAAGAGGAGACTATGCTGACAACAGATGAAGCCAAACTGGCATTGACAGAAATTAAGACGATAGTGAAGGAAGCCGAGACGGCACTGGGTATTGAGACACTAAAAAATGAAATGACTGAGTTGCAGGCGCAAATGGAAGCGCCCAACTTCTGGGATGACATCAAGGAAGCCAATAAGGTCAATAAAAAGGTAAAACCCATAGAAGATAAACTGGAGCAGTACGGCAAGATGACGCAAAGGTTGGATGATGCGGCTGTGATGCTAGAGCTTGTTGAGGAATCCGGCGATAGCGATATGGCTGAAGAGCTTTCAAATGAGCTTGCGTTGCTGCACAACGATGTGTCTGAGCTTCGCTTAAAAGCGCTGCTTCGCGGCGAATATGATTCCAGCGGCGCGATTCTCTCATTGCACGCAGGCGCGGGTGGCACCGAAGCTCAGGACTGGGTGGAGATGCTTTACCGTATGTACACGCGCTGGGCAGAACGCAAAAAGTATTCGGTGCGTGTGCTGGACTTTCTGGCAGGCGATGAGGCAGGCGTAAAGAGCGTGACGTTTGAAGTCATAGGTCTTAATGCATATGGGTATTTGAAAGCGGAAAAAGGCGTTCACAGGCTTGTGCGCATATCGCCTTTCGACTCATCCGCACGGCGGCATACATCATTTGCATCGCTGGACGTGATGCCTGATTTAGAGGATGACGATGCCGATATCGAAATTAATTCAGATGATCTGCGAGTGGATACATATCGTTCTTCAGGCGCGGGCGGCCAGCATGTTAATAAGACTGAGTCCGCTATTCGCATCACGCATCTGCCGACGAATATCGTGGTCCAATGTCAGAATGAACGCTCGCAGATACAAAACAGAGAAACTGCAATGCGCATGCTCAAATCCAAGCTAATTGAAAGACGCGAAAGCGAAAAGATGAAAGAAATTCAAGAAATAAAGGGCGAAATGAAAAAGATTGAATGGGGCAGTCAGATCCGTTCATATGTGTTTCATCCGTACAGTATGGTTAAGGATCATCGCACTGGCGAAGAAACAGGCAATGTCGCGGCGGTGATGGACGGCGAGCTGGATGCGTTTATCAACGCATATCTTGCGAGTTCATAATATGTATACAGCAGTTATTTTCTTTTTCAGCGGAACGGGGAATACGTGGTGGGTCGCAGATCGAATTAAAAGGCAGCTTGACGCGAAGAACATCAACGCTTCTGCTGTATCAATTGATAAACTGACACCCAAGAAAGCGGATTGGTGGATAAAAACCGCCGATCTTGTTTTGTTTGGCTGGCCGGTATATAGCTCTGATCTGCCAGAGCCTACGAAACGCTTTATCGATACACTGCCAGAATCCGAAAAGGGAAAGCATGTTCATGTTTTCTGCACACAAATGTGCTACTCGGGAGACGGTGCGTGGATAGCGCATAAACGGCTGAAAAACAAGGGGCTTATCATCGATACGACTGAGCATTTCGCAATGCCGTCCAATTTGAGCATGTATCGCGGCACATTCGGAACACCAGATGAAAATGTTATCAAACGCATCATGGACAATACTGAAATACATGTTGAGCAGTATGTTACAAAACTGCTGAGCGGCCAGGCGCGCATAAAAGGACGCTACAGTTTTCTGCTTGGCCTGCTGCAGCGTGTTACATACCGGTTGTCTTCAAAAAAATCGCGCAATATCGTGGGTGTTGACAAAGACAGGTGCACGCATTGCGGTCTTTGCGCGAAATTATGTCCGATGGAAAATATCACGCTCGAGGATGTTCCGGCGTTTGCGGGGAATTGCACACAGTGCCTGAGATGCTACTCTTTTTGTCCTTCAAACGCCATCACATATAACGGGCGCGTTCGTAATGTGCAGAAACATGGCAAACCATATTTTGTGCCAGACAAGCATTTTAAGCCCTCTTTGCTAATTAAATAGACTTTTATTGTGAATAGTATACATGACTTTGCTGTGGCATATATTTTAGTGTGCATCCCATGCAAAGGAGTTTTTATCATGTATATTGACGAGCAAAGAGAAAGGCCTGTCAATAACGCGCCGCACAAGGTGGTTATTGATTCACGGGAAAAGATTATCATCACAGCTGTGGAAGATGTTGACAGCTTCAACGAAGTCGAGGTCATACTGCTGACCAATCATGGCTTTATCACAGTGACAGGAGAAGACCTGCACATCAACAAGCTCAATCTGGATGACGGACAGCTTGTATTGGAAGGAAAGATTCAAAGCATCGATTATGCGGATCATGAGGAGCAGCGCACAAAACGCGGCGTTTTCTCCAAGATGTTCAGGTAGGTGCAGCATGGAAACGACGGTGCCTCAAATCTACATCTTCCTGATCACGTTATACGGCGGCATGATCGCGGGGTTCGCTTATGACGTTTACAGGGGGATACGCAGGTCTTTTAAGACAGGCAAATGGGTCACGGCACTGCTCGACACCATGTTTATAATCACGCTGGGAGCCATTGTCGTGGCCGTTATGTATGCCGCTAACGCCGGTGAGCTTCGACTTTATACGTTTGTCGGATTTGTACTCGGATTTGCGCTATACATGGCGGGAATTTCGCCATTCCTATCCTTTTTGGCGAGGAAACTAAGAAAATGGCTCTCAAAAAACAAAGAAAATAAGAAATAGGGATATTTTGATACAGTCACAGGAGTCGTATATTTTACGTCGAAACCTATTACGAAGACGGACAAACATATCAATAAAGAGGAAGTGTTTGCCCACTCGGAGCAATATAATGTTGTTTAAGAAAGTATTAAATGGTTTATAAATTGATCAAGAGATGAAATATCATCCGGGTCGTTTTGTGAGGACATATGAAAAAGCGAAAAATCAAGTTTAGGTTCAAGCTGTTGCTGTTGGCCTTTTTTCTGGTTTATGTGGGGGTGTCCATCTATATTCAGCAAATGAATATAAACACCATGCTGGATGAACAAAAGGTTTTAAACGAGCAATATGAACAGATCAAAACAGAAAAAGACCGCTTAGAACACAAAAACGAATATATGAACACGCAGGACTATGTCGAAAATGAGGCCCGCGAGAAATTTGGTTTTGTGTATGATAACGAGTACGTTCTCACACCCGCTGAAAATAATGAGAATCAGTCTGAGGACAATGAAGATCAGCAATAACATACTCATTCCATGCGAATGGGTTTTTTATTACCTTTTTTCACATACATATATTAATAAACTGTCGTCTTTTTCTTGCTGGTGGGTACAATCGGCGATATAATGACTAACGTGCATTTGGGAAAGCATATTAATACATATTAAAAAACACTTTTTAATAGCAGGATAGAGAGGACATAGAAGATGAAACGCTATGCAGTGGTGGATATTGGGACAAACTCGGCCAGGCTCTTGGTTGCTCATATTGAAAATGAATGCGTAGTGGCCGATTATAAAACGCTGAGGCTTATTCGCGTGGGTGAGGGTATGGTTGACAAAAGAGTCATTGTTACCGCTGCCTTGGCGCGCACCAAGCAAGCTTTGCTTGAATATCTTCAGAAAAGCAAAGAATTCGGTGTTAATAAGGAGGATTTCTTTGCGTTTGCGACAAGCGCCGTGCGTGACGCGGAAAATAAAGAGGCGTTCTGCGAGTTCATCAGGAGTGAATGCGGAGTTGATATCGATATCATCTCTGGCGACAGAGAAGCGCTGCTAGGATTTGCGGGTTGCATAGACGGTGAAGGCGCGATGTTCGATATCGGCGGAGGGAGCACCGAAGTAATGCAGGGGAGCTTAAACGATGTGCGGTTTGCGCATAGCTTTCGCATCGGAACGGTGCGCATGCTTCAAATGTTTCCAAGCGGTGACGACGCAGACCCACAGGCTTTTAAGCAGGCGCATG
Organism: Bacillota bacterium; assembly: GCA_023391105.1. Classification (GTDB taxonomy): domain Bacteria; phylum Bacillota; class Clostridia; order Christensenellales; family SZUA-584; genus SZUA-584. The sequence continues at coordinate 14,692 of JAEWBO010000031.1, read as the reverse complement.
CGCTTGCGGCCAAGACGTTTTCGCAGGTGCCGAAATCGGGAAGCCTTGGTTATACCGGTATCGGCGGCACAGCGACGGCACTGGCCGCGTTGGATATTGGATTGACCGAATACATATCCGAGAAGATCCAAGGCCATGTCATCACACTGCAGCAAGCCCAGGAGCTCTGCAGCATGCTCAAAAGCAAAACAAAAGAGCAGCGCAAGGCGATTAACGGTTTGCCTGAAAAGAAGGCGGATGTCATCGTTTTTGGCGCTATTATATTTTTGGAGTTTATGAAAGGCGTCGGGGTCACATCCGTCATCGTAAGCGACAGTGATAACCAGGAAGGTTATTTAAAATTCAAGTTGGGGCTTATTTAGGTGTGCTGTCGCTGATTCCGACCTGATACTTTGCCACAATTTCACGATTCAATGTATACTTTTTTATAAACACAAGCGCGAGAACGAAGCATATGAGAAAACCAACGGGAAGTATCATACCCAGCTTTAAATAGACTGCCGGTGTCTGCACGATTTTTGAATCGAAATGTATGATATCAAGCAACGAACCCACAAACATCGCAGAGAATGACTGTGAAAGCTTGAACATAAATGTGGCACATCCGTTAAATACGCCTTCCTTGCGCGTGCCTGAATAAAAAGCGTCCTTGTCGATGGTATCCGAGATCATGGAATAGGGCAAAGCGATGCTGCCCCCCATGGAAAAGCCCATGAGCATAGAAAGCGGTAAAACGATGAGGTAATGCTCCGATACCCACGGATTTGCGATCACAGCAATAACAAAAAATATAGTGACGATAAGATTGATGATCAAGCAAGCTTTGAGAGCCGTTTTTTTCTCGTATTTATTGGCAAAAAAGAGCCAGAAAGGCTGGGCGATCAGGGCCATTATGAACAGCGCTCCAAACACGATTGCGATCTGGCGGTTGTCAAAGCAAAATGTGTAGGTGAATACGTGCATACCTACGGATCCCACAATACCCATTGCCATATTGATAAAGAGCAGGCTTAGGCTTACATTGCGAAAATCGCTGCATTTGAGCGCCTCGGCAGTCTCTTTAAATATACCTTTTAATGGATTTCTTTTTACTTTCGGCACCGAATAAGCAGCCTGATTGCGATATGTCAAAGCAATGCAAATTCCTGCGCAAACAAGCGTGATGATTGATGTCACGAGAGAGAGCGACACGTAGGACTGAGGATTCAGCTGCCCGTTTGGAAATTCTGGTGTAGGGCGGAAGAAAACGGCCATACCAATGATTGCGGGAAACATAAAACCGAGAAAGAAGAAAGCTGTGCGATAGGATTGAACAGCGGTACGTTCGTTGTAATCCGTCGATAGCTCGGAACCAAGCGCCATATACGGTGTGGTATAAATCGTGGAGAAGGTTTTGAGAAGGATAAGCAGCAGTCCTAATATCACAGCTTTGGTCAGGTAGGGAAGGCTGGCATCAACCTGCCATAAAAGCAAACTGCATAGGGCAAGGCCGACAGAGCCTATCAGAACATAAAACAAACGCCGACCAAGCAATATTTTATTATTTGTGTGATCCGAGATATAGCCCATAATAGGATCTGTGACGGCATCCCATATGGTACTCACAAACACGAGGGCGCCGGTTAGAACGCCGGATAAACCCAACACTTCCGTGGAGAAAAAAACGAAAAGCGAGGATACGAGCTGAAAAGGGATTCCGTAGGATAACGATCCTATTCCATACCCAAGCTTAACTTTTGTCGAAAGCTTATTTCTTCTATCGGTCATCAACAACTGTCCCCCTAAATGAAAACTGAATAATTTATTTTTTTAGCCGATTGGCATGCAGCTTTTTACTGAGCCTGATGCCGAAAAAGCATACGGCAGAATACACCACAAAAATGGCAAATGTCACAATGTACAGCCAGGGCTTATCATCCACCCAAGCCGCGACAGGAATGCTTATGACCATCATTAGCGGAATGCCGATAACGGCACCAAAGCCGCTTCCGAGCACGAGGCTCTCGGGCACACTGGTTTTGCCTTCGGGGTCAACCTCTTTAAGCAGCGCCATGGCAGTCACGATGGTTCCCGTCCACATGCCGTACAGTGCAACGGCATGCTCCATTTTTTCTTCTTTATAAATCCATTTCGCCATTTTTGCCGAGTAGACCATTGTGAAAAGGCCGCCAACAGTGGAGAGTATCAGCACCGGCACGAGGTACTGCGAGAGCACAGTGAGTGACACAGCACAGACCGAAGCCACGATCATAATGTCGAAAGCCGTGGAAGAGATGCGCTGCAAAAGGTAGTTATCAGCATAATCGACGCGTATCAAGTTTTTTTTGTTAAGCAGGTTGAATATGGCCCGTAAACCCATTGCGATCAGCGTACCAAACAGGAACTGGAACCCCCAAAAGAGTTTCATCAGTGTGCTTTGCGCGCCGAGTATGGCCTCCAGACCAATCAGAAGCAGATAAGTCAACAGATAGCAGACACCTATAAGCACGGCTTGTATTGTCAGGTCATCCAGGTACAGTGTCACCGGTACACGGCTCGTATGATCCTGAACATCAGGTGAAACAGATGTCGTGGTTTCGCTTGAGGGGACATCCGCTTTCTTGTCTTGCTTATATTTCTTTCTGAGGAAATACATAAAAGGGATACCACCGATAATTGCCCATAGAAATCCGAAGGTAGCGAGTGTAAGGCCAACGTTGCCGCCGTTTTGCAGTGCTTTGGATGCAGGCTCCAGCATTTCAAACGACTGCCCTGTAGAGAACGCCTGGCCAGGGCCCTGTGCGTAAGATAGAGGGAGAAGCAAGCCGAAATCAGGAAACAGATCTGGCATAACCGTATAAAACAAAACAAGTGTGATGCCAAGCCCTAATGCTGCCTGCCAGATATATGTGTTGACTATCGCAAATCCGGTATTTGTGATGTTCTCGGTGGATTTCCGACTGCGTTTTTTCAAAGCCATCGCAATAAAACCAATTGCCATGAAGTGATAAACCATATCTTCAAGCATGCCGGTATCAAAGGGAATAATGCCTAATATCTCCGGCCCCAGCAGCAGACCAAGCAACCCGCCAAACAATGCTGTGGGCACAAGATGACGTTTAAAAAACGGTATATTGGATTTGATAATAAGCGATACGCCCAGCAAGGCCAGTAGAAAAGCAAACTGTAAGACCGTGTTCCATCCACCTTCTAAACCCATTGTTTCAATCTCCTTTTGACAGTTCTTTGATCACTTCAAGCGCGCAATTCCATTTGTAGGGGGAAACGCGTCTTTCACTGAACCCGATTCTATAATCAAGACCCATGTAACGAAACTCAAGATCCGACTTAAAATAAACAGAAATACCATTCAATTGCGAAAGATCAAATACACGCTGACCAATCGTCATGTTATCCTTTTTAAGAAAGAGTGAACCTTCTTCCACAAGCTCAAAAGGCTGCTCCGCCGATGGGGCACAGTATAGACTTGCGCCTTCATCAGACACAAGAATACTATCAGGTTTGGCATTAAAAAAATTTAAAGCCATCAGCTCAAGCTGCCAATCATTAAGCGCCGGTGTGTTATCGGCAGGCAATTCGCCATTAATGGAATGGATAAACCCATAAACATCAAGACGATAAGCGGCTCCGCAAGCCATGCATCTCACACGTTCATCAGTAGAGTCCAATGTTCCGATTCGTTTGCAGTTAGGGCATGTAAAAAGCAGTCGTTCAAACCCTTTTGATAAAGCCTTGCCCTTAAATGCTATTTTTCTTTGATTTTGCCAAACGGCTTCGTTGTGGGTCAGCGCCGCGGCTACGCTTCGCTCGATCTCGTCTAAATCCGGTTTGGTTCCTTTGACAGCATAGGCTTGAAAGCTCACATCAACCAATCCACGCCTTTTTGTGTCCGCCCAGCGCGGCCCGGAAAGATATGCGCCTTTTATGCACGCTGTCACAATAGGCACTCCGAGAAGCTCTGCAAGGCGGTATGTGGCGGGGGAGATCGACCCTGTTCTGCCATCCCAGTTTCTGCCGCCTTCCGGGAATATGCCGACAATGCCGCCTTGCTTAATTGTCCGTATAATCTGACGGATGGCCTTGCTGTCTGTCACATGCTTCCGCTTAGGAATGTAGCCCACCAGTTCCAAAAGCTTGCCCAAAACCTTCTTTTTAAACATAGCATCGGTGACCACGAAATGAATAGGTCTCTTGATGAGACACTGAAGAAACAAGCCGTCAAAATTGTTGCTGTGGTTGGCAAGCAGCAAATATGGGCCTTTTTTCGGAAGGATATGTTTATCTTGAGAACGAAGCCTGTAATACAACCTGATATATAGGCCGTAAGAGACCCAATAGAGGCCAAGAAGCATAAGCATCAAATAATGACTGATATTTAAGCGGCTTTTTTTGCTCACGTCAAGCTCCTTTTATTTTATATCATTATAGCATCCTTAAACACAAAAGTATTGTAAAAGTTGTATGAAACATGACCAATATTTGACCATGAACGTAATTTTGCGGAGAGCAAAAAAGCAGAGCCGGCAGCTCTGCTTTTGCATCAGGTTCACTTTATTTGTTCAGTGCATCTTTAAAGGCTTTTCCGGGCTTGAATGCCGGGGCGCTGGAAGCAGGAATGTCGATCTGAGCACCTGTTGCAGGATTAACGCCTTTTCTCGCTGCTCTCTGTCTCAGTTCGAAAGAACCAAAACCTGTCCACTGTACCTTTTCGCCTTTGCTTAAAGCTTCGCTGACCACGCTGATAAGCGCTGACAGACATGCGTCCGTATCTTTTTTTGTGAGACTGGATTTTTGAGCAACTGCTTCAACCAACTCTGTTTTGTTCATAAAATGATCCTCCTGGTTTAAAAATGAGTTTATTTGGTATTATATAACACCATTTTGATTTAACGAAAACGTTATTTTCCGTCAATCTGCATTTTAGCCTTGTCCCAAAGTTCATCAAGCTTTTCAATACCACAGCTACGCATGTCGATGTGCTGCTCATTAGCGAGTCGTTCGACGATTGCAAAGCGGGCAATAAACTTATCTGTGGCCTTTTGAAGCACGGTTTCAGGCTCTATACCGAGTAGCCGCACCACGTTGACGGCGGAGAATAACAAATCTCCGCATTCCTCAGCAAGCGCATCATTATCTTTGCTTTGCCGCACTTCCTCAATCTCTTCGCGAAGCTTCTCAATGGCCTGCTCCGCATTGCTGAAATCAAACCCCACATGAGCAGCCTTATGCTGCACTTTGCCGCTGCGCATCAGCGCAGGCATACTCTTCGGGACACCCTGAAGCACCTCTGTCTGTGACCGCTGACCTTTTTCGCCCTTTTTGATCTGTTCCCAATTCTTAATCACATCATCGGGCGAATTTGCGACGGCTCTGCCAAATATGTGTGGATGCCGGGATATCATCTTCGCACATATAGCTGTCGTGACATCACTGATGTCAAACTCACCCTGCTGCTGCGCGATTCTCGCGTGGAAGACCACCTGTAAAAGCACATCGCCAAGCTCGTCGTACAAAGCGTCCATATCACCGTCGTCAATGGCTTCCAGCACTTCGTAGCTTTCTTCCACCAGATAACGCTTTAAGCTTTCGTGAGTCTGTTCCTTGTCCCACGGGCAGCCTGTCCTCGATCGCAACCGTTCCATCACAGACACAAGGTCAGAAAATGTGTAGCGGCGTTTTTGCTCCAACAAACAGGAAGTTACTACCACGCTAGTATAATAACCGTATGATGGCTCCGCGTCAAGAAGGCAAAGTGGAATGATTTTACCAATATTGCTGCGCGTGTCAGCTAAGAACACGGCATGTTCATCATCATAGACGCGAGACAAGCTCAATTTAATCTCAGAGGCTTTAAACCGTGAGTCGATCTCATCGATCACAACAACGGCATCCGTATCCCAAATCTGCGTAAACGACGAGGCACAAAACATCGTCACACCGTGAGTGCCGTCTGCCACACCTGCCGCGAATGCCGCGCACAGCGCGGGGCTGCCGCTTGGTATCACGCTGACCTGACCGCCATTCTGAATTATGAGTTTGACGGCTTTTGCAGCAATGATGTTGCGGCAGATATCACCAAGTACAATAAACAGCACTTCATCGTGAAGCAGCTTTTCACAGGCTGCATCAGTGAGAGCGTCAAAATCGTCAGCGGTTTCATATAAGCTGTCAAGCGTTTCGTACGCGACTCCCGCATTATCGAGAGCCTGTCCTAATTTTGTCTGCAAAATCACCTGGCAAGCACGACGTGCCGTTTCCAGCACGTTCTCATTGATACTGCCATCCGGATTCATACTCGCAATTGTTAGATGCATATCAGTTCTCCCAGAAACCCAGCTTGTTCATTAAACGCGTAATGCGCCCGCCGCCGGGTATGAATTCCATATCTTCTTTGCTGATTGACCTGGTAAGAAAGAGCATCACGACATAAACAATGACAGCGGCCACAAGGCAAAGAAGAGTAGCTTTGGTTTTTCCAAGTGATGTGGAAATCGAATTATACATAAAGTAAACCACTGCGCCCATCACCGCAGTGGATAGCAGCGGCATAATCACGCCGGATAACGGCTTGATTGATGGCTTAGTTATCTTGATGACATAGATGAGGTTTAATAATGCTGCGATGCCATAGCAAGCAGCCGTTCCCAGCGCTGCGCCGTTGATGTTGATGGAAGGAACGCGAATTAGCACAATGCTGATAATCACCTTCACCACAGCGCCGATGGCCAGATTCACAAGCGGTATAGTGGGGTGACCGGCACCTTGAAGCACACCCGTCATCGTTTGAAGCAGCGACAAGAACAGCACACCGATCGACAGCGTTTTCAGAAGCTGTGTACCGACCAGAATTTCATCAGGCTCAAGACCCGAGGAATAAAGAAGGGTTATAATGGGGCCGGCCAACAAAAACATGCCAATCGCACAGGGCAGCCCGATCAATATTGAGAGCTTAAAACCCATTGCCGAGCGTGAGCTCACCATAAGCTGACTCTTCTGTGCGCGTGCTTCGGATATAGCAGGGATAAGGCTCATGCACAGCGCAAGCGAAAGAACAGCCGGCATGTTAATAAGCGGATTCACAGAACCGGTGAGCACACCAAAGCTGGTTTTAGGGGTAAGCGGATTAAATGCTGAATAATCTATGGAGGCCATGGTGTTTGTCACAATCAGCGTATCGAGAAAATTCACGATGGGCATCAGGCACGCGCCGAGCGTAATCGGAATTGCCGTGTAAAGCAAGTCTTTCACTGTCGATCGATTGGATTGAAAAGTGATACTGCCGGACTGACGGCGTTTTTTCTTGATTTGCTTTTTGCGGCGATTGTACAGAAAAATGATAACGGCGAGGGCGAAGATCTCCGAGATGGATACACCCAAAAGCGCACCGGCCGCTCCGTATTCCACACCCTTGGGATACCATAACCATGCAAAGTAGAGACCGGCTCCCAGTTTGACGATCTGTTCAATAAGCTGTGTGATGGCCGTGGGGGACATCATTTGCAGGCCTTGAAAATATCCCCTGTACGCAGATAGAACAGACACGAAGAACAGCGAGGGCGCGATCAAGAGCAAGGACAGCTTTGCGGAAGGGATCTGAGCCGCGTTTGCAAGCAAGCCTGAAAGTGCAAGCATCACTATTGTGGAAGCAACACCGATGATAAGCAGCAGCTTGAACGCAGACTGGAATATCTTATGTGCCCCGCGATAGTCTCCCAGTGTGACACGTTCCGATACAAGCTTTGAAATCGCCGCGGGCAAACCCGCAGTCGATATCACAACGAGTGCCGCGTAAATGGGGTAGGCCACCTGATAGTTAGCCATACCATCGGCACCGATGATATTTGTTAACGGTATGCGGAATATCGCACCGATAAACTTGACGATCAAACCGGCGACCCCGAGGATGGCCGCACCTTTGACAAAGCTTTTCTGTCCGTTCGACATATATACTCCAATCAATTCTCTATTATAGTCTATTCGGTCAGCAGTGTTCTTAATTATTAGAGCATTATATTATAAAAAAAATGGTTTGCCAATATGTATCATTATTGATAATCGATAAAAACAAGTTGTTTTCCATCGCGTAAATATTTGCTCTATGAAAGTCACTTATGTATAATATGTCGGTAAAACACAAATAGGGAGCAAAATAATGCGATTAAACATCGTTTTGGTCGAACCGGAAATACCCGCGAATACAGGCAACATTGCAAGGACATGCGCAGTGACAGGAGCTCAGCTTCATCTTGTGGAACCGCTTGGCTTCAGTATTGAAGACAAGCATTTAAAGCGAGCCGGCCTTGATTACTGGCCTCATCTTAATGTCAAGATTCATAAAAACCTTGAGTGTTTTTTTGCAGTGACGGGCGGCGGTACATTTTATTATTGTTCCACAAAAGCAAAAAGAGCCTATCATGAGGTGCAATTCGAGGATGAATGCTATTTGCTGTTCGGTAAAGAGACAAAAGGATTGCCCGAGCCTCTTATATTCTCAAATCCCGAGAAAAGCATTCGTATACCGATGAGAGCCGGATTAAGATCGCTTAACCTTTCCAATTCGGTCAGTATCATTGTTTATGAAGCGATGCGCCAGCACGGGTTTCCCAATATGTTCTGATATTACAGGAACTATAATGAAAAATATTCCGAATAAGCATGTGAAAAATATATCTTTTTCTTGCTTTTTACCTTTCTTTCGAATAAAATTACTTGAGATTATTATACTCTTTGAGTATCAGACATATTTGCATGAAGGAGCCATTTATGAATAAAAAAACAGTTAAGGACATTGATGTTCGGGGAAAAAGGGTTCTTGTGAGGGTGGACTTTAATGTGCCGCTCAACGACAAGAAAGAAGTGACGGATGAAACAAGAATTGTTGCTGCACTGCCCACAATCGAATATTTACTAGGAGAAAACGCAAAGATCATACTTTGTTCCCATTTGGGTCGCCCGAAGGGTGAGTTTAAGCCCGAGTTCTCTCTCGCGCCTGTTGCGGTTCGTCTGGAAAAGCTGCTGGGTCGCAAAATCACATTTGCTGCTGATGTGATCGGAACAGAAGCCAAAGAAGCTGTGAGCAACATACAAGAAGGCGAAATCGTACTTCTCGAGAACGTGCGTTTCCATAAGGAAGAGACAAAGAACGATCCCGAATTCGCAAAACAGCTTGCATCCTATGCAGATATTTTTGTGAGCGATGCTTTCGGTACATGCCACAGAGCGCATGCGTCTACCGCTGGTGTGGCGGCGTACATTCCTGCTGTCGCCGGATTCTTGATTGGCAAAGAGCTCGATTTCCTCGGCGGTGCACTGGATAATCCGGTGCGTCCTTTTGTCGCGATTCTCGGCGGCGCCAAAGTGGCCGATAAAATCGGTGTTATTGATAATCTTATAAGCAAAGTGGATTCCATTATTATCGGCGGCGGTATGGCTTACACATTTTTAAAGGCAAAAGGCTACGAGGTCGGCAATTCTCTTGTTGATGAAGAAAGCCTTGATCTTGCTAAGAACTTGATGAAAAAAGCAGCTGAAAAAGGTGTGGGTATGTTCCTGCCTGTTGATGCGATTGAAGCAGATCAGTTTGATGCCAAAGCAAAAACGCAGGTTGTGCCCGTCGAACATATGTCGGCCGGCTGGATGGGGCTTGATATCGGGCCCACAACGCGCATGCTTTACGCCGATAAGATCCGTACAGCCAAGACGATTGTGTGGAACGGACCGATGGGCGTGTTCGAAATGGAAGCATTTGCTGAAGGAACAAAGACTGTGGCCAAAGCAATGGCGGATTGTGATGCAATCACGATCATTGGCGGCGGTGACAGCGCGGCAGCGGTCAAGATTCTTGGATACGCCGGTTCGATGACTCACATTTCCACCGGTGGCGGTGCGAGCCTTGAATTCCTTGAAGGCAAGGAGCTTCCGGGTGTGGCTGCACTTCTGGACAAATAAAGAGAGTGTGTTCATAAACAGGATGTTATGAGGGTTGCTCTCTTTGGGGTAACCCTTTTTTAAAGATTAAACAAGAAAATTTTATTGGAGGTATGAAATGAGAAAACCGATTATCGCTGGAAACTGGAAAATGAACAAGACGACAGAAGAGACAACGGCTCTAATAAAGGGTCTGATTCCGCTCGTCAGTGACGTAGACAACGTAGATATCGTTGTTTGCCCGCCATTCGTGAACTTGGCGACGGCTGCCCAAGCACTCTCCGGCTCCAACATTAAGCTGGGTGCCCAAAATATGCATTTTGAGAAAAGCGGCGCTTTCACAGGGGAAGTATCTGCTGAGATGCTGCTTGCTTTAGGCGTAAAATACGTCATTCTCGGACACTCCGAAAGACGTCAATTTTTCGGTGAAACCGACGAAGGAGTCAACAAAAAAACCAAGGTTGCGCTCCAAGCGGGTCTGGTTCCGATTGTATGTGTGGGTGAGACGCTGGAGGAAAGAGAATCCGGTATAACGTCAGAAATCGTCTGCAAACAGACAAAGCTTGCCTTGCTTGGTTTAAGCGTTGAGGACGTTAAAGGCGTTGTGCTTGCATACGAGCCCATCTGGGCGATCGGAACAGGCAAAACGGCGACAGCAGAAGATGCCAATGATACGATCAGCGCAATCAGAAACGCCGTTAAAGAAGTGTTCGGTGCCGATGCGGCACAAAGCATCCGCATTCAGTACGGCGGCAGCATGAAGGCTTCAAATGCGTCGGAGATTATGGCGAAGCCCGAAATTGACGGCGGACTCATCGGTGGCGCAGCACTGAAAGCCGAGGATTTCTCTCAGATCGTAAAATTCTAAGAGTGATAAGCATGACAAAAAAACTGACAGCATTAATGATATTGGACGGGTTTGGCTGCAGCAAAGAAGTTAACGGGAACGCCATAAAAATCGCGGGTGTTCCTGCCATAACTGAGCTGATAGATCATTATCCGAATACACTTGTTGGCGCGTCCGGCATGGATGTGGGATTGCCTGAAGGCCAGATGGGTAACTCGGAAGTCGGCCACCTGAACATCGGTGCGGGACGCATCGTATATCAGGAATTAACACGCATCACCAAGGATATCATCGACGGCGGTTTCTTTAAAAAAATCGAGCTCATAGAAGCGATGGACAACGCGAAAAATAGCGGAAAGAAGTTCCACACGTATGGGCTTATATCCGACGGCGGTGTTCACAGCCATATTGAGCATCTGTATGCGCTGCTGAAAATGGCCAAGCAGCGCGGTCTTGATAATGTTTACATCCATTGTTTTATGGACGGCCGTGATGTGCCGCCGGACAGCGGGCTTGGGTTTATCGAGCAGCTCGAAGAAAAGATCCAAGAGATCGGTATCGGTCAGATTGCGACGGTGATGGGCCGTTACTTCGCGATGGATCGTGACAACCGTTTTGAGCGCGTGCAAAAAGCTTATACGGTTATGGTCAATGGAGAAGGACTCATCGCCTCTTCTGCCGTGCAAGCCATGCAGCAGAGCTACGACAAGGGTGAGATGGATGAGTTCGTGGTACCGACAGCCATTGTAAAGAACGGAAAGCCAGTGGCCACAATCGGCGAGGGTGATTCCATTGTATTCTTCAATTTCCGTCCCGACAGAGCGCGCGAAATCTCACGCACTTTTATCGATAAGGACTTTAACGGCTTTGAAAGAAAGTATTTTGATGTCCATTATGTGTGCATGACGCAATATGACAAAACGTTTGAAAACGTCTATGTGGCATATAAGCCTCAAACGCTCACAAATACGCTGGGTGAGTATCTGTCTAAAAACGAAAAGCGTCAGTTCCGCATTGCGGAAACGGAGAAATATGCGCATGTCACATTTTTCTTCAACGGCGGCGTAGAGAAACCGAATGAGGGAGAGGATCGCTTTTTGATACCATCTCCCAAGGTGGCGACGTACGACTTGAAACCTGAGATGAGCGCTTATGAGGTGGCTGACGAGGCCGTCAAACATATCGAGTCGGGTGAGTACGACGTGATGGTTTTAAACTTCGCGAATCCGGATATGGTGGGACATACGGGTGTGCTTGAGGCGGCTGTGAAGGCGGTCACGACCGTTGACGCGTGTGCCAGCAAGGTTGTCCAGTCGATATTGAAAATGGGCGGAGAAGTGCTGATTACGGCAGACCACGGCAACTCTGAAAAGATGTTCGATGAAAACGGCGGGCCATTCACAGCACATACCACAAACCCGGTTCCGTTAATTCTGGTGAGTGATCGTTTCAAAAACGCAAAGCTTAAATCTGGCGGACGTTTAGCGGATATTGCGCCGACACTGCTCCATATGATAGGGCTTGCCAAGCCGGAAGAGATGACAGGCGAGTCGCTTATAGAAGCATAATGAAACGACAAGGAACGCTTATGCTCAAGGTGCTAAAAAGCGTTCCTTTTTGTGCGGTTTATTGTTTCCTCGGAAATGGTGTAATTAATCTATGGTTGGACTGCGTTTAATCACTTGAGTTTTTGCCATGTGTCGAGTAAAATGATATTCACATGTGAATTTACTGAAAATATTTGTTATAAATAAAGGAGCTTTCAATGACAAAGATAAAAATGCCGGTTCCTCTCGTTGAGATCGATGGCGACGAGATGACCCGCATCATATGGAAGATGATCAAGGATTATCTGATCGAACCGTATGTGGAGCTCAATACCGATTATTATGATCTTGGGCTGACAGAGCGTGACGCGACTTACGACAATGTCACAGAACAATCGGCCTTGGCGATTAAGAAATACGGTGTGGGCGTCAAATGCGCCACAATCACGCCCAACGCGCAGCGTGTTGAAGAGTACAATCTCAAGAAAATGTGGAAAAGCCCTAACGGCACCATCCGTGAGATGCTTGACGGAACGGTTTTCCGCACGCCGATTCTTGTGAAAGGCATCTCGCCGTCAGTAAAAACATGGAAAGAGCCTATCACCATTGCGAGACATGCTTTTGGCGACATATATAACGCGAAGGAATGTGTGATTGATGGTGCCGGAAAAGCTGAACTCGTGGTTACACGTGCTGACGGTTCGATAGACAAGCAGCTAATCGCCGAGTATGACGAGTCAGGCGGCGTGGCACGCGGTATGTATAACACCACAAGCTCAATAGACAGCTTCGCGAAAAGCTGCTTTAACTATGCTTTGGATACCAAGCAGGATCTTTGGTTCGCAACGAAGGATACGATATCTAAGAAATACCACCATCGGTTCAAAGATATATTTGCTGAAGTTTTCGAAACCATATATAAAGATCAATTTGAAAAAGCAGGCATCGAATACTTCTATACGCTGATCGACGATGCTGTCGCACGCGTGATCCGAAGCGAGGGCGGTTTTATTTGGGCCTGCATGAACTATGACGGCGATGTGATGTCCGATATGGTCGCAACGGCCTATGGGAGCCTTGCTATGATGACATCCGTGCTGGTTTCACCTCAAGGCTATTATGAGTATGAAGCCGCTCATGGCACGGTGACGAGGCATTACTATAAGCACCTTGAAGGCAAAGAGACATCAACCAACTGTATGGCGACGCTTTTCGCATGGACAGGAGCGCTAAGAAAACGTGGTGAGATAGACGGTAATGAAGATCTCGTTTCCTTTGCCGATAAACTGGAGGCTGCGTCTATCAGCACCATTGAACAGGGCGTTATGACGGGAGATCTATATATTCTAAGCGAGCTTAAAAACAAAGAGAAGGTCAGCACAGAAGAGTTTATCAAGCAAGTCAAGAAAACGCTGGAAAAAACGATATAGGGGAGAGGTCAATGAGCTTATTCAGTCAATGGCAGGGGATGGCCGAATCACAAAAAACGCCTGAAGAAACAAAGGCGTTTTGGGACGAGTATTTTGGTATTGAAACAGAAGCGTATAAAAAGATATTGGCGCGCAAGAACGAGTTTTTCAGCGGAAAGCTGACTGAGCTTGCAGCTGAGTTCGATATGTCGAGCGTTGTTTTCACAGGCTTTATGGATGGTATCAACACGAGCCTTGTAAAGGAATATGATCTTGACAAGCTTAAAGAGGGCACAGATATTGTTCTCGAAGTTGATTTTGAGAAGCTGTATTACAACATGCATGAGTGCAAAGCGAAGTGGCTGTATACACTCTCCGGATGGAACGATATTCTGACCGAGCAGCGCCGCCGAGAAATCAGAGACCAGTGGCGGCTGGACAAACAGGCTGTTTCCGACAAGATTGGCAGGAATTCGTCATGTCCGTGCGGAAGCGGAAAAAAGTACAAAAAATGCTGCGGAGCGGGCGCTTAAATGCCCGCTTCGAGCCCTGAAAAACAGTTCGAATTTACTGAAATAGTGTATTGACTATTAAAGTCCGAGGTGTTAGAATACCAAAGTGCCTGAAAACGGGGGCCGTTAAAAAGGTACAAAACTGGCGGGCGTGGCGGAATTGGCAGACGCGCTAGACTTAGGATCTAGTGCCCTTGCGGCGTGGGAGTTCAAGTCTCTTCGCCCGCACCAGGTTTACCGAGCGGGAGTGACTCAGTGGTAGAGTGCGACCTTGCCAAGGTCGAAGTCGCGGGTTCGAATCCCGTCTTCCGCTCCATTCTTTCCGCGGGTGTAGCTCAACGGTAGAGCCCCAGCCTTCCAAGCTGGTTGCGTGGGTTCGATTCCCATCACCCGCTCCAAGCTGCACTTGACAAGGGCGATTAGCTCAGTTGGTAGAGCACCTGACTCTTA
>JAEWBO010000006.1 GCA_023391105.1 Bacillota bacterium | reverse complement strand
GTTCCCGTACCTCATCAGGATAGAGGGCCCGCCTCCTAAGCGGGATGTGGCGCGTTCGAGTCGCGCCGGGAACGCCAGAAACCCCGTTGTGAAGCCACTTTCGGGGTTTTTTCATGCCCAAAAAAGTATCAATTTTTATACTACATAAAAGTAAAAACAGCCTACCCTTCGAGGCTGATTTTTAGCGTCTGGGGGTTGATATGCCTCGTTTATAATAAGGGGTTTACGAAAGGTTTTTACGCCAAACGTAGATTAATTACTTTTTTTATACAATGCTTTTCTGAATTTTCGGGAGTACATTAAGAAGGACGCCAATACCGGCAAAAGCGCTGGCGCGAAAGCGGTTGACGATCAGGTGATCAAGGTTGCGTTTGTGACAAGTCACAAGTCACCACGGGCAATCGCACCTCCAGGTTTAAAAAGAAGACAGACAAGACCGCGTGCTGCCTAAATGCTTTTTCGGCCCGACAAATCGTTGCGGAGACTTGGCGATCGAGATGAAGAAATGACAGTCATCAGATACGGATACGTACTCTGTTTTTATAATGTCATATAAGGTGAGTGAAAAAAGAGGGGGTGGTGCCAGCGGATAGTCGCCTTTGACCCTGGGTTTTTTCTGGTCGCTATCCCGATATATTATACACATGAGATGGCTGATATTAGTGGTCAGGAGGAGAATGAAATTTTCCACTGACTCTATTTCTCAGCGGGCCGCTACTGGACACAAGTGTTCATACGATGATGAAGACGCGGGCTTCTTGATCCCCATCGATAACCTAAATTCCTCTTTGGACAGTATACTTTATTTTTCAAGTCGCTTCAAACTCCTTGAAAAAAGCCTATTCAAAGGGCTATTCAATTCTGCGTGAGTAGCAAAACGATTGAGCGTGCCCTGCCCGGTTCAGAAATCTCGTATAAGCGCGGGGAGATTTCAGCGGGAAGAGCGAACCCGTCTTATCTTATGCATAAGCTCGCTGGTGCAGCGATATAGATCGAGATAATCTTCGTAATAGGACTGATACTCCTCATGCGCATCCATATCCGGCTGGATTACAAGTTTTCTGTGTACCATGTGTTTTGTGGCATCCTTGAAAGAAGAATATGAGCCTACGCCGAGAGCGGCCACGATACCGCAGCCCAAAATACCTGCGCTGGAGGACCGCGTAGTAAGATTAATTGGTATGCCGCATACGTCGGCGATTATTTGCAGCCAAAGCGGGTTTTTAGTAACACCGCCGCAGGCCATTATGTTTTGTATGCTGAGGCTGTCGGTGTTCATGCATTCTATGACGTTTCGCGTTCCATATGCCACGCTTTCGAGTATAGCCCGGTACATATGGGCACGGGTATGGCTTATTGTAAGGCCGAAGAAAACACCCTTTGCAAGCGGATCTTTATAAGGTGTACGGTTGCCCTGAAAATAGTCGAGCGAAATTATGCCATTGCTTCCAGGGGCGATCTTGCTGGCTTCGCTCATCATGACCTCATATGGATGGATGGGATCTTCCGATTTTATATGGAATTCGCGAAGGAACCAGTTAGCGATAGAGCCGGCGGAGACCTGACCGCCCTCAAGACAATAGAGATCAGGTACCATGGCACTGCGATACGGCCCCCATATACCGTCGTTAAAAATCGGCTCTTTAGAAAGCGCGACATGGATAAAAGCAGAACCCATGGCGATACCCATATCTCCGGGTTTGGTGACGCCTATACCAAGTTCTGCGATATGGGCGTCTATTCCACCTTGATATAATATGGTATCTACGGGTAATCCCATGTTGCGGGCGATTGTCTTTTTTATTCTGCCTATCGGAGCGCCAATGGGAAGAACCTTTGTATTTAGCTTCCGATTAAATTCTCCGAGGCCGATGACCTCAAAGAAGCCACGGTTCCATTCTCCTTGACCAGGCAGATAATTGCTCTTACAGGTGGCCTGACTGACAGAAGCGACCCACTCGCCAGATAACACGTAGTTGATATAATCGAGCTGTTCTACGATCCGGAACGCCTTATCGTAGATGTCGCGACGATTGTTTTTGAGCCAAAGTATCTTAGGAATAAGCCATTCAACGGAGACCTTGTTTCCGCAATATCTCAAAACCTCATGCTCTGTCTCATTTATGCTGTTAGTTTCGATACGGGCGCGGTTGTCCATCCACAATATGGCATCCATGAGTGCTGTACCGTCCTGAAGTACCGGCACGACGGTAGATGCAGTTGCACAGACAGATATTCCGCGTATACTGTGCACAACGCTTTGCTCAGTGCTGCTGATGCACTCCTTTATGGTGGAGAACATGCAGTTTACCCATTCGTCGGGCTTTTGCACGACCCAACCGGGCTCGGGATAGTATGTATTATATGTCCCACGGGTGATAGAGAAGACTTCTCCGGAAGAATTGATTATACCGCACTGTACACCCTGAGTACCAAAGTCTAAGCCCAGATAATAGTCCTTTTCCAAATTCATAATTCCTTCCTTATCAAATCATACTATCATATTGGCGAAGCATCTCGCGCGCGGTGAGCTCGTCGATATACAAAGAGGTCATGGCTCCTGAATTGAGAGCGCCTATGATTGCTTTAATTTTGTGCTCGCCGACTCCGACGCCGATGCGATTTTTTTTGCGTTTGAGTTCGTCCATCTTGATGCCGATCGTACGGTCCATCAGTTTGGTCAATACGGGCTTGCCGTTTATGTCATAGTAGTTGGAGCAGATGTCTCCAACAACGCCGTCGTCAACTATCGTGTCATATTGCTCGGGGGAATAGATGCCGCGGTCGATGAGTATGGACTTGGAGGATACTGAGCCTATGCCGAATACTGCGAGCTCAGCTTGAGAAGCGAGATCAAGTGCGAACCGTATGCTGCTGTCCTGCATAAAGGCGGAGGCCAACTCTTTGGAGTCTACGAATACTGGCGCAGGGAGCAGATAACCGGTGCCAAAAAAGGCGTCCGAAAACCTTTCGACAACACTGTTTACTTTCCCGGAGGCAATATTTTTTATCAGTGCTCCGTGAATTTGTACGACTTTGACGTTGCGCTTGGGCGGATTAGGGGGAACAAGGCAGGATGCAACAGAATCCATCGTTCTACCCCAGGAAACGCCTATTATCTCGTCGTCTTGCACAAGCCCAGAAATGTCGCGGGCGGCCATTTTACAGGTATCACGTATGCGCATGAGATAATCATCCACATAAGAAGGGCAGACGGAAACGGATTGTATCGGGAAAAGTGCCTTGATGTCCTCCTCAAGATCCACTATGGATTCAAGCGGGAAATTGACCTGAATGCTTACAAATCCAAGCTCTTTCGCCTTGCGGATCATTCGGCTTATCGTTGATTTAGATAAATTTTCGCTTTTGGCTATTTGTTCCTGATCCATATTCAGTTCGTAATACTTTTTTGCAACCCGTATAAACAGGCCGGTATCTTGTTTAGTCATATAGACTCCCTTTGTGAAAACAATAGTCAGCAACGGATATTAATTTCTTATCATTGTATCATATTTTTCAACGTTTTCAATAGACTCTACTTATTATGAAAAGAAAAAGAGAAAAATCATGCTAATTTATAGTTAATTATGGCGAAAAAACACTTGCATGCTGAAAGAAATCAGAAATAGAGCTATTTATTTTAAAAATAAAGGAGGAATTTGAGTGATTATGTCGAATACACACATTGTGAAATAAAAATTGATGTGATAAAATTAATTTCACAAAAGCAGGGGCCATAATAGAAAAAGAAGACGCATAATGGCTCGATGAGAGCGCCATTTGTATAATAGATGCAATTAATCTCAAGCAAAAGGGATAAATTACAATTAAAGAGGCATTTTGAGATAAGATTTCAATAGCTTTCAAGAAGAACTAAAAACTTGTGAAGCGGATTGAGAAATATATAAAAATGGAGGATTACAAATGGGACATGATCTCCTTAAGGGAAAAGTAGTTGTGGTCGTCGGGTCTACAAAGGGTATTGGACACGGCATCGCCATGAAGTGCGTAGAAGAGGGAGCGATTGTTGTTGCCAGCGGATTCGAAGAGGATCTCGTGCCAAAAGTTGATGAGGAGCTAAAACCCTTTGGCGGAATGTGTAAGTTTGTCAATGTTCTGAAAAAGGAATCGCTTGACGAACTCATGCAGGCTGCATATGAGAAGTACGGCAAGATCGACTTTTTGTGCGCTAATGCCGGTATTACCGATGTTTGCACCATCGATGATATGGACGAGGATCGTTTCACGAATATGATTAACATCAACTTGAAGGGTGAATTTTTAGCCATCAAGGCAGCGCTGCCTTATCTGAGAAAGAACGACCTTGACGGCGAGATTCGCGGCAAGATAGTATGCACGGGCTCTGACTGTTCACTATCAGGCTGGCAGTATCTTTCCTCGTACTCTGCGGCCAAGTTCGGCGTGAGAGGCATGGTACAGGCTCTTGCCAGGGAACTAGGTCCCGAGCATATCACGGTGAACTGCGTATGCCCAGGCATAATAGAGACGGATATGTGGAAGAAACACGACAAGCTTGCTTGCGCTATCGAAGGTCTGGAGTCCGGACAAGCCTGGCAGCGCGAAGTCGACAAGATACCGCTCGGCAGAGGCGGACGTCCCGAGGATATCGGTAACGGTGTAGTCATGCTGCTCTCTCATTACTCCGACTACATCACGGGCTGCTCTCTGGCAGTAGGCGGCGGCAGTTCTATACATTAATAAGAAATAACAATTTACGGAGAAACCGTAAAAAAATAACTAAAGGAGAAGTAATATGAAAAAGACTTTTGCCCTTCTGATCGCTGCTCTATTGATGTTTGGGGTGGTTTTTACCGGGTGCGCCCAGCAGCCTGCTGCTGAAGAGCCTGCTGCGACAGAATCCGCTGCCAGCGAAGAGCCTGCTGCGACAGAATCCGCTGCCAGCGAAGAGACTGCCGCATCTGACGACAAATATGAGATCGTCCTGATTGCAAAGGTCGAGGGTATAGCTTGGTTCGATGACACTAGAGTGGGTGTTGAAGAATTTGCTGCTACCCATGCAGACGTTAAAGCTCAGCAGATCGCTCCCGAAGCGGCCGACTCCGCTCAACAGATCGCTCTGATCGAGGACTGCATCGCCCGCGGTGTTGATGCTATCACCATTATCCCCGTGGACCCCGATTCTCTGACCTCTGTTATCAAGAAGGCCCGTGATGCCGGAATAGTTGTCATTACCCATGAGGGCTCATCCCTGGCTGGCACTGCCGACTACGACATGGAAGCGTTCGACAACGAAGCTTTCGGCGCTCTGTACGGCGAGAACCTAGCTCAGGCCATGGGCGGCAAGGGCAAGTACCTCGGAATGGTTGGAAGCCTGACTATGCAGACGCACAACGTATGGTACCAAGCTGCCGTCAAGCACATCAAGGAGAACTATCCAGATATGGAGTTAGTCGCCGAAGAACCCTATGAAGATGGCATCGACTCTACCGTTGCTTACCAGAAGGCCCAGGAGATCATGAAGGCTTATCCGGATCTCGGCGGCGTGCTGACTATGACTGTTGAGGGCGGCGGCTCTTTCGCTAAGCTTCTGAAAGAGACCAATAACACCAACGTCAAGATATCCACTCTTGCCATTCCTTCCTCCAATGGCAACTACATCGCTGAGGGATGGATTTCTTACGGCCAGTGCTGGAGACCGGCTGACGCTGCGTACGTCATGTGCAATATAGCGTACAAGATGCTCCAGGGTGAAGCTATTGAAGACGGTGTAGACCTTGAGAAAGACGGCTACAACAGTGTGAAGGTTGTAGACGGTATAATCTATGGTGACGCTGCGGTTACCTTCACCAAGGACAACATCGCTGATTACAACTTCTAACCAGATTGTTGATCCTGTGAAACTAACAGGTCTCTCTTCGGGGAGACCTGTTAGAACAATTTTGCATGGGTCCGCTGGTGTGCAAATACGTCATGCGGACTTATGCTATTCTGTAATTAAAGTGTGGAGGAAGGATATGGGAGCAGATAAAGAATCCAAGATTTTAGCTGCAAAAGGAATATACAAATCTTTTGGAGGAGTTAAGGCATTAAAAAATGTGGATTTCGAAGTGGCTCCTTCGGAAATCCACTGTCTGGTTGGTGAAAACGGATCAGGTAAATCCACCCTTGTTAAAATAATATCCGGCGTTCATCAGGCGGATCAGGGACTGATAACACTCAATGGTAACAATTATAATAAGCTGAGCGTTTTGAACGCGATCAGAGAGGGCGTCCAGGTAATATATCAGGATCTTTCCCTGTTCGGGCACATGAACGTGGCCGAGAATATAGCTACAAATAAACTAATCGGAATGAACAAGAAAATAATCAGCTGGAAGAATATATATCAAATTGCAGAAGAACAGCTGGATAGGATAGGCATTTCTCTTGATCTCAAGAAAGAGGTTGAACCGCTGTCGGTTTCAAACAAGCAGCTCATCGCCATTTGTCGCGCGTTGAGTATGGATGCGAAAATACTTTTCATGGACGAACCGACTACGGCGCTTACAAAAAAAGAGGTCGACAGGTTGCTAGCTATTGTGGAGAACCTGAAGAAGAAGGGCATGTCCATAGTATTCATAAGCCATAAGCTGGAAGAGGTCATTGAGGTTGCGGACAATGTGACGGTTTTCCGTGACGGCGTGGTGACCGGCGAATTCAGTAGTGACGAGCTTGACGAGAAGAAGCTTGTTTACTTTATGACCGGCAAGGGTATAGAATATTCCAGATATAGGAAGGATCCGAAGATAGAGGGCAAAGAGATTTTGCGCGTTGAGCATCTCGTGAAGGAGCCGCATTACAATGATATTAGCATGGAACTGCATTCCGGAGAGATATTCGGAATAACCGGCTTGCTGGGCTCTGGCAGAACTGAATTTGCACTTTCGCTGTTTGGCCTGAATCCACCTGAATCTGGAAAACTGTATATTGAGGGCGAGGAGTATAATCCGGCTAACCCCCGTGAAGCTATTAAACACGGTGTGGCGCTGGTGCCAGAGGAAAGACAGACAGCGGGTGTGTATATGCAACTGCCTATAATCACTAACTCCAACTCGCTTATTTTGGATAGTATCTCTACAAAAACCGGCATAGTAAAGGAAAAAGAAGGCAAGGAAAAAGCTGAGAGTATGAAGGGCAACTGGAACGTTAAGGCTCTGGATGTGAATACGCTCATCTCGCAACTCTCTGGTGGAAACCAGCAGAAAGTTGCCTTGGGACGCTGGGTCCAGACGACACCCAAAATTCTCATTCTTGATTCTCCCACGGTAGGTGTGGATATTGCTTCTAAAGCGGAGATATACGAAAAGATACAGGCATTTGCAAAGAGCGGGGCGGGCGTAATCATGATTTCGGACGAGATCCCGGAGCTATTAACAAACTGTAGCCGTATAGCGGTATTCAGCCATGGACAAATAGTAAAGATGTTTGATGAACAGGCTCTCCAATCCGAAATGATACGCATTGATATACAAGAGGCTATAACCAAAGTCTATGCGACTGAAAATGAGAACGGAGGCAAAAATGAGTAAGCTAAAGACATTGATGAAAAAGAATCAGTTTTTCGTGCTGGTCATATTGATTGTCTATTGCGTAGTGGTCGCTTCTATCAATCCCTCTTTTGCGACTTTGCAGAACGCGTTCGATATAGTCAGAAATCTTTCGGTAACCATGGTATTTGCAATGGGCGTTTTGCTAGTGCTCATATCGGGAGGTATAGACGTCTCTTTCGCGATCATAGCTGTTTTTTCTGCCTACGCATCCATTCTTGTATCAAAAGCAATGAATGTAGATAATCTGGCGATGGCTTTCCTTATAGCTGCTGTCGTGGGCGCACTGCTTGGCGCGATAAACGCATCCCTGATACACTTCTTCAAAATTCCGATATTTATCGCAACACTGGGTACTCAGACAATGTTTACTGGATTAATGGCTGTCATTCTTGGAACGGTGACTATAAAGACTCCACAGATGCCCACCAGTCTGGTAGACTTCGGCACTCAGAAACTGATAACAATTACAGTAGACGGTGGGCAGATTTACGGTCTATACATCTATATAATACCAGTAGTGGCCATTATTGCGATAACGGCATTCATACTTTATAAGACGCGCATGGGTCGCAGCATCGTGGCTATGGGTAACGATGTTGAAGCTGCGAAGCGCGCCGGCTACAACTTGCTTACTACCCGTATGTTCCTTTATATTCTGGTAGGCATATTTTCTTCCGTGGCAGGAATAATGTACGTTTCACAGGTCGCCTGGATTGCTCCGCTAATAAACAACTTAGTGGGAAGCACGGAGTTGACTACTATTGCGGCCGTGGTTATTGGTGGAACTAAAGTGACCGGCGGTTCTGGTACCATCAGCGGGACAATACTCGGTGTGTTACTGATCCAGGTAATCTCATCCACGCTGATCTTTCTCGGATTGTCCTCGTCGTGGAATGACTTGTTCCAGGGAATCGTACTAATAGCGTGCATTATTGTAACGTCGGTTAACAACCATCGTACCCGCAAAAAGCTGCTGCTTTTTGATTAAAACGAGAGGGAAACATACAATGACTAAGAAAAAGAATGAATTTGCGGCTATCCTTCGCAAGGATAAGAATATCGTGATCTTGGTAGTGGCATTCATAGTAGTGCTGTTTCTGCTCTGGCAGATGTGCGGTTCTCAGTTTATGTCCTCTGCAAACTGGGAATCGATGGCTTATCAGATTCCTGAATTCGGACTGTTGGCGTTTGGTATGATGTTGTGTATGATCACCGGTGGTATAGATCTTTCTATAGTGTCAATTGCTACGCTTACTTCTATACTGTCAGCGACTGTAATGAATTCACTCATACAGAATGGTAGTAGTGTTGGTGCAGCTATAGCTGCGGCTGTGGCAACTGCGGTAGTGGTCTCGGCAATATGCGGCTTGATAAACGGTCTGATAATCGCAAAACTGCATATTCTACCCATACTGGTCACGCTTGCGACAATGATATTTTTTCAAGGAATCTCCATGGTGATAACCGGAGGTGCGGGAATAACGGGTTACCCCGAGGAATTTCTTGCATTCGGACGTGAAAAGGTGGGCGGATTCCTCCCTGTGATATTTATAATAGTCATAGTAATAGCCATACTGATATGGTTCATGCTTGAGAAGACCAAATATGGAAAAAGGCTGTATCTCTACGGCGAAAATAGCGTTGTCTCGCTGTTTTCCGGAATAAACAATGATCGCGTTATCGTACTTACCTACATGGTTTCAGGCATTCTCTGCGGCCTGGCATCGATAATAATGATGGCCAGAGTGAACTCTGCTCGTGTCGGCTATGGTGATTTGTATCAGATGCAGGCCATATTGGTCTGCGTTATTGGCGGAATCAATCCCAATGGCGGACGCGGAAAGATATTTGGCGTGTGTATCGCAATAATTCTTTTGCAGATGCTGCAGAGCGGATTTAATATACTGGGTTTTGAGCCTTATATCAAAAAGCTTATATGGGGAGTTGTTCTTGTTGGAGTTATGATGCTGAATTCGGTCACAGGGCGGCTCAAAGAAAAGACTCACTAAGAGCTTAACTCAAGAAACATATTGACGCGGCTATATGCAAAGCTATGTGACAGCCGCTTTTTGGGAGAAAGACGAATGAAATACTATATGGGAGTAGATTTCGGCACACAAAGCGTTCGCTGCGGCGTATATGATACATACGGGCGGCTTCAGGCAACGGGTGAATGTGCCTATGAGACGTATTTTCCAGAGGCGGGCTGGTCTGAGCAGGATCCGGAAGAATGGAAATCGGCACTGAAAAAGGCAGTACTAATGTGCCGCGACAATGCGGGCGACAGTTTCGGCAAGGTGGAAGGCATAGCGATTGACACAACGGCATCTACTGTAGTCATGTCTTCAAATGACGGGAAGGCACTTGACCGAGCCATTCTGTGGATGGATAACAGGGCTAAGGAGCAAGCAGATCGAATAAATACTACCGGCAGCGATGTGTTGAGATACTGTGGAGGGGCCGTGTCGGTAGAGTGGTTGTTGCCTAAGATGTTGTGGCTCAAGGAAAACCGCAGTGAGTTGTACAATGCGGCTGACATTGTATGCGAAATGCAGGATTACATGAACTATTATCTTACGGGAGAATGGTGTGCGTCTGTCAGTCAGGCTACGTGCAAGGCATGTTATGTAGATGAGCGCGGCGGATTCGACAGAGCTTTTCTGAAGGTGATAGGGCTAGAGGAATATGAAACGAAGGGAAACGCCCGCGTACTGCTTCAGGGCGAGAAGATTGGCAAGCTGCGGCGCGCACTGGCTGCTGAACTAGGTCTTAGTGAAGACGTAACGGTATATCAGGGTGGCATTGATGCGCATATCAGCATGATAGGCCTCGGTGTACTGCATTCAGGAGACATGGGTCTGGTTATGGGTTCGAGCTATGTACATCTTGCAGCGGTGGATAAACCAAGCTTTTCCAATGAGATATGGGGACCGTATAAAAATGCTATCGTACCGGGTCTGTATTGCCTGGAAGGAGGTCAGGTCTCTGCTGCCAGCATAACAAAGTGGTTCTTGAAAGAATTCAGTATAACGGGCGAAAACCCTTATGGGATAATGCAGGAGGAGGCTTCTAAAGTGGCTCCTTGTAGTAACGGTTTGATAGCATTAGATTTCTTTCAGGGAAATCGTACGCCGTATAAAGATCCGCGCGCGAAGGGTGTCTTTTACGGCCTGACTCTAAGCCATACTCGTGCCGATATATACAGAGCAATCCTTGAAGGAGTCGCTTTCGGCACGCGCAACATAATAGATGGCATGGAGCGCGGCGGTGTCAAGATAGAAGCCATTATGGGCTGCGGCGGAGTCACTAAGAACGAAGAGTGGCTACACATAATATCAGATACCACCAGTAAACCAATCATCCTCACTGAACAATCTGCTAACGCTGGCATTCTCGGTTGTGCTATGATAGCGGCTGTGGGTAGCGGAGCGTTTGCCGATTTTATCTCTGCGTGTGAGAAGATGGTTCATGTTACGAAGCGGATTGAGCCGAACGCAAATAACCGTGAGGCATACGACCAAGCGTTTAAAAAATACCTTGAGTTATATAAACAACTCAAGTCGATGATGGACGCTTGAACGGTAGGTAAAGAAAGAGCACTGCCAATCGGAAGATGTATTATCGTCCACGCTAGCATGGACAAAGTGCTCAATACGGGATTGATTTAACCCAGTTGAAAAAGGCTTGAAATAAGGCCTTTTTTCTTTAGCATTATAACTACCCTAACAAGGGCTTGGTCAAGCAGGTCATTCTGCAGTGTTTTTGCCCTTATAATTTACGTTAATGAGGAGGAAAAAATGAAGGAAACGCTTTTGATTGTGCGGATCTGGAAACCAGCTTTATCAAGTTGGGGTCTATAAGATGTGAAGAATGACAGATGGTCGGATGAGATATGCGGGGCAATGGGGTTGGATCAGAAATATCTGCCGAGGATCGTTCATTCGAATGACATATGCGGGTCTTTCGAAGGAAAGCGCGAAAGAGACGGGGCTGAAGGCGGGATCCCGCTGGTATTGGGGACGGGCGATAAGCCGGCAGGCTATCTAGGCGATCCTCACGCCCGGAGACATGATCTTTGAAGCGTCGTCGTATGGCGAAATCAGCTGCTGCGTGGAGGAATACTGGACTGACTTGAAATGGAGACGCCTGGATGTCATTCCATCAGCGGTTGCGGGAGAATTTTATGCGATGCATTTTGTGGCGGGCTCCGGGATTATACTCATCACTCGAATATTTGACCCGAAAAATGAGAGGTTAATAAATGCGTACCAATTTATATTCAGAACTCAAAAAGAAATACTTCACCAAGTTTCGCGCCGCTCATTCTGAAAATCGTTCTTTAAGCCAAGAATTACGACTATGTTATGGAAATATCCCTTTTATCTGTTCCGCATACAACAAACGCCGAATGGCAAGTATATAAGCACCCATGCGGAGCGTACAGCCCGCATTCTTTGTTTCATCAAGTATTTCGCTGAACGCCACGGTCATGATTTGTTCGAGCATTTCGTTAACCTGACAGCGTTCCCATGTGAGCGTTTGTATGTTCTGCACCCACTCAAAGTACGAGACAATCACGCCGCCGCTGTTGGCGAAAATATCTGGCACCAGCACAATGCCCATTTGCGAGATAATATCGTCGGCCTCCTTCGTAGTCGGGCCGTTGGCTCCTTCCACAATGTACCGGCATTTCAGATCGCCCGCGATTTGTGCGGTGATCTGGTTTTCCATGGCGGCGGGTACAAGAACGTCACAGTCGCAGGTTAGAATCTGTTGATTGGAAATGTGACTGACGTCCGGCGCATCGTAATCCTTGAGCACACCGCCGTTCTGCACATATTGAGAAATGATATGCGCATCAAGGCCTTGGCCGGCGTATAGTCCGCCTGATACATCGCTGAGCGCAACAATCACCGCGCCCCTGTTGTAGAAAATACGCGCCGCATTGGCACCGACGTTGCCCATGCCCTGAATAGCTATCCGTTTTCCCTCCAACGTTTCATTCGCTTGTGCGAGAGCGAGCTTGGTACTGATGACCACGCCCCGGCCTGTTGCCGAATTGCGGCCGCGTGAACCGCCCAGCTCCACCGGCTTGCCTGTGACAACGCCAGGGCAAGGCTTGCCCTTTAGCATGCTGTAAGTATCGAGTATCCACGCCATCACCTGCGCGTTTGTGTTAACATCAGGCGCGGGAATGTCTGAATCGGCACCAATGATTGGCTCAATGGCATAGGTGTAGCGTCTTGTCAGCTTGCAAAGCTCACGGTTTGAAAGCGTCTGCGGGTCCACCTTGATGCCGCCCTTGGCACCCCCGTAAGGGAGGTTGACCACTGCGCATTTAAGCGACATCCACGTCGCCAGCGCCTTGATTTCATTCAGGTCGCAATCCTGGTGGTAACGCACGCCGCCTTTAAAGGGGCCTCTGATGTTGGAGTGCTGAACGCGGTAGCCTTCAAAAACCCTGATGTCTCCGTTGTCCATCTCAACGGGAAGATACACTTTGATCTCCCGCTGCGGATTTTTGATGATTTCAAACATCGTGGCATCGATGCCTCCGATATTTGTGGCTTGCTTCATAATGGCAATGACATTTTCGTAAGGATCGTACCCATTATCCATCTCGTTAACCTTCTTACGCCGCAACGCGTGTTTTAATGAGATTGTATGGACGTGGAAAGTAAGTGTATTGGATAAAATAGAACTTCATGGGGGCAGATTGATGAAGAGAAGGCAGAATTATATTGAAAAAATTCAAAAAAGCAATTGACAAAAGCCATGAAGCCGATCATAATAAGCGTATGCAGGTAAGAGCGGTCATACCACTGGTGTGAACTGTTGCCGGCATGACAATGGCGTTGTGTAGACTAATAACGAAGGCGTTGATAGTAACTGCTATCAGCGCCTTTTTTTGTACAACGATATAAAGGTATGTCTGAGATATGTCAGATGCCTGTTATATAATCCACTATTTTTAAGGAGGAGTATATGATAAAGAGAAGTTTTGGTATCAAGAAGATGGTGGCTGCGGCGTTATCGCTCGTTATGGTGTTAACGGTCTTCGCGGGCTGTGCGGCACCGGCATCCACAGTATCGCCGTCCGGCTCGACGCCTGTCAGCGCAGACTCGATTAAGATCGGAACCTCGTTCCCGCTGTCCGGAACAGTGGCGGCAGACGGCAAGTACATTGTTAAGGCCATACAGATGGCGATTGATGAAGTGAACGCGGCGGGCGGCATCAATGGCCGCGACGTGGTCATCGATTCGCAGGACGATGAAGCAGATCCGACAACGGCAGCATCTATTGCCAACAAATTTTCAGAAGATGCAAGCATCCTTGCAGTGGTGACATCTTATAACAGCTCATGCGCGCTGGCTCAGGTGCCTGTGTACAAAAAGGCCGGTTTGTCGGCTGTCAGCCCGGTCTCCACATCGCCCGACTTAACCGGCAGCAGCCCCTATTTCTTTAGGACATGCGCATCTGACGCATACGTCGGCAAGCTTGGCGCTGGCTACTGTGCGGATCTTGGCTGGAAAAATGTCGCGCTGCTGTATGAGCAGGACGACTATGGTCTGGGTATTTCCAAGATGTTTGAAGAAGAAGCCGCTACACTCGGCCTCGCGATTCCTTACACGGGCACGTTCGTTTATGGAGAAACCAAAGACTTCAGCACACTGCTGACAAGCATCAAAGCAGCGGGTGTTGACGGCATATTCATCTGCGGGCTGGTAACAGAAACCGTGCTGATTGCCAATCAGGCTGAAACGCTGGGTCTTGGTGATGTGCCGATCTGCGGTGCTGACGGTCTGTATTCCCCTGCTCTGATTTCCGAAGGCGGCGCTGATGTAGAAGGCATTTACACACTGGGCGCTTTTACACCGGAAAACGATGATCCCAAGGTTCAAGCGTTTGTCATGGCATTCAAAGAAAAATACGGCGAAGAGCCTTCAAACTGGGCGGCGCTCGCATACGACGCGACTTATGTCATTCTCGAAGCCATGAAGACCTGCGAGACGCTGGACCGCGAATCCATCAACAAGGCCATCACAAACAGCAGCTATGAAGGCGTTACAGGGCTTAACAAGTTTGTCAACGGCGATGTGGAAAAGGAATACTTAAGGTTCGTCGTTAAAAACGGTAAGTTTGAAATCTATGAATAAACAGGTAATTTAAAAACCGGGTATTGATGAGAGGCTGCATGGAAGCAACGCCATGCAGCCATATCACAAAGGGAGGTTAGGGATGTTTCTCCAGCAAATGGTGAATGGCTTAACTATAGGCAGCATCTATGCCATAGTGGCACTTGGATATTCAATGGTATATGGTGTGCTACAGATTGTGAACTGGGCACACGCCGATGTCTTGATGGTCGGTACATTCATCGGATTAACTCTGACAATTTTGGGAGTCCCCGTTATTCCCATGGTGATATTGGCGGCGGCGATGACGGCGTTTATCGGCATGTCGGTTGAAAGAATCGCTTATCGGCCGATCAAGACAAACAGGAGAATGGCCGTGCTGGTCAGCGCGCTGGGTATGTCCGTGTTTCTGCAAAACGTCGCACAGCTCGTTTTTGGCAGCTCAAGCCAAGCGTTCCCCACCATACCCAAGGTGGCTTTTACGGTGGGCAGCGTCACATTCACAAATATTCAGATTATTATCTGGGTACTGACCATTTTGATGCTGCTGATATTGTATCTGCTTGTCTACAAAACAAAAATGGGCGTGGCGATAAGAGCCTGCTCGGTGAGCATACCTCATTCTAAGCTGATGGGTATCAACACCAACGTGGTTATCGCTCTCACGTTTGGTATTGGCGCGTTTATGTCGGGCATAGCGGGTGTTTGCATCGGCACTTATTACAACGCGGTTTACCCCACCATGGGCTATATGCTGGGCATGAAAGCGTTTGCGGCGGCGATACTCGGCGGAATCGGATCCATACCCGGCGCAGTTGCAGGCGGTTTTATCATCGGCATCATTGAAAGCTTGGGTGCAGGATATATTTCATCTGGCTACAGAGACGCCTATGCATTTATCATTATGATTGTGATTCTGGTGCTTCGCCCTTCGGGTATTCTCGGCGTGAAGCATATCGATAAGGTTTGAGCAATCAGTCCAGCACGTCAAGATTCTATGATGATTCAATTAGGAGTGGGGAGGTAAGAACTTGGAAAAGCTCAAGTTACTGATACTGACGAAAAAACAACAACTCTATCTGTTGATGGCATTGCTGGCCGCACTGATCGCGGTGCCGTTTGTTATTTCAAATTCATATATTTTGCATATCATCATATCCTGCTTCATTTACGCGAGCCTTGCGCTGAGCCTGAATCTGATTATCGGCTTTTCGGGGCAGTTTTCGCTCGGCCACGTGACTTTTTACGGCATCGGCGCATACACCACAGCACTGCTTATGATGAAGGCGGGTATGTCTTTTTGGTTGGCGGCATTGATCAGTGCGGTGTTTGTGGGTATCGTAGGCGCGCTGCTGTCCTTTCCCACGCTCAAGCTGCGCGGCGACTATCTGGCCGTTGTCACGCTGGGATTTGGTGAAGTGTTTCGGCTCACAGTGCTCAACAGCGTGGATTTAACGCGCGGACCTATGGGTCTGCCGGGGATACCGTCGCCAACGATATTTGGCTTTGTTCTTGAGTCAAAGATGCATTATTACTTTTTGGGATTGATTATTCTGCTCGTTGTGATCGTTTTTATGAGACGGCTGACAACATCGGGGTTTGGCATGGCGATGCTTTCCGTGAAAGAGGACGATATCGCCGCACAGGCGATTGGCATATATCCCGCAAAATACAAGCTGCTCGCGTTTACAATAGGGGCCATGATTGCGGGTGTCGTCGGCAGCTTTTACGCAGTTTATACGGCGTTTATCAGTCCGTCCAGCTTCCAGTATGGCGAGTCTATATCTATGGTGGCGATGGTTGTATTGGGTGGTTTGGGGAGCATACCGGGCTCGATACTTGGCGCGATATTGCTCACGACTCTGCCCGAAGCGCTGCGCACCTTCAGCGATTACCGTCTGATAATATACGGCGCTGTTATGATTTTGATGATGATTTTTAGACCCAATGGGATATGGGGCATTGAAAAAAGAGCAAAGAACGCTTATCTTCGCTACGTGGAAAGGGGTGGGACAATTGGAAAAAATACTCCAAGCGCATAATGTAACAATACGGTTCGGCGGGCTCACAGCGGTGGATGGCGTCTGCATGGAGCAGTATAAAGGAGAGATATTATCTCTGATTGGCCCCAACGGCGCCGGGAAAACAACCTTTTTTAATCTGCTGACGGGAGTTTACCAACCGAGCGAGGGAACGATTCTGTTTAAAGGCGAAAACATCACAAAAATCAAGGCATACGAACGCACCAAATTTGGCATTGCAAGGACATTCCAGAACATCCGTCTTTTCAAGGTGATGACCGTGCTGGAAAACATTTTGGTGGCTCATCCGGGTTGTAATCAGGAGAAGCTGATGACGTCGGTGCTGCTGCCCAGAAAGATGAAGAGACAACGTGAAGAAATCGTCGAAAAATGCGAGGGTCTATTAAAGATTGTGGGGCTGGAAGATATGGAAGAAGAGCTCAGCACCAGCCTGCCCTACGGCAAGCAGCGTTTGCTTGAGATCGCGCGCGGCCTCGCTACCGATCCGCAACTGTTGTTGCTCGACGAGCCCGGCGCAGGCATGAACTCAGCCGAGAAGGTTGAGCTGATGAAGGTGATTCATCATATTACAAAAGAAATGCATATCGACGTATTGATCATTGAGCATGACATGAAATTTGTGATGGATATTTCCGACCGTATCATTGTTCTTGACCACGGTGTCACCATTGCGGAGGGTAAGCCAAAAGAGATACAGGTTAACGAAAAGGTGAAGCAGGCCTACCTTGGAAGCGGTTCCATCGAAACGGACGATGACGAAGAAGGCGAGGAAATGACATGAGCCGGATATTAGAAATTAAGAATTTGAGCGTGAATTACGGCGCGGTTCCTGCAGTTCGGGACATCTCATTTGGTGTTGATGAAGGCGAAGTGATTGCGCTGATCGGGTCTAACGGAGCTGGCAAAACCACCACACTGTGCGCCATTTCGAGGCTTGTGAAGTGCAACCCGGGGGCCATCATGTTCGAGGGAAAGGATATATCCAATACAGAAGCGCATAAGCTCGTGAAAATGGGCATTTCGATGGTGCCCGAAGGGCGCGGTATATTTCCAAACCTGACCGTTCTTGAAAACCTGAATCTTGGCGCTTACCTGCGGCGAGATAAGGACGAAATTATCAAGGATCGCGAATGGATACTCAGTGTGTTCCCAAGGCTCAAAGAGCGCGCCCGTCAAATTGGCGGAACGCTGTCTGGCGGTGAGCAGCAGATGCTTGCGATGGCGCGCGCACTGATGAGCCGCCCAAAGCTGCTGCTGCTGGATGAGCCATCGATGGGTTTGGCACCGATTGTGGTGGAAGAGAACTTCCGTATTATTCGCAAAATCAATCAGGAATCCAACACGACAATACTGCTTGTTGAGCAGAACGCGAAAATGGCTTTGATGGTCTCAAAAAGGGCATACGTGATTGAGGTTGGGCAGATCATCAACGAAGGAAGCTCCAAAGAACTGAGAAAGGACAGCGGTATTCAAAAGGCCTATCTTGGAATTTAGTAGAAAGGGGAAAGCGTTATGGAAAACTTTGTGATTGCAATCGCGAGGGGCTTTGGCAGCGGAGGCAAGCAGATCGGATTAAAGCTTGCGCAGCAGCTGAACATCAAGCTCATCGACAAAGAGCTGCTGCAAATGGCGTCCATTCAAAGCGGTATCAACGAAGACCTGTTTAAGCTGGCGGACGAGAGGCTCAAACGGACGTTTCTTGGGATGTTACCCGACAGAAAATACATCGGTAACGTGTTGACTCCGGAGCACGATAAATTCGTTTCGGACGTCAATCTGTTTAACTATCAGGCTCAGGTTTTAAAGTACCTTGCGGAAACCGAGTCGTTTGTGGTGCTCGGAAAAGCAGCGTATCATGTGCTGGGCGGCCACCCCAATGTGGTAAGCGTGTGTATACAGGCGCCGTTTAACGATTGCGTGAAATCCATTATGAATCGCATTGATGTGGATGAGAAGGAAGCGCGCCGTATGGTAAGAGATACGGATAAATACCGTGCCGAGTATAACAAATTCTATACGGACAAAGATTGGCTCGATATCACAAACTACGACCTTTGCCTTAACAGCTCACGCGTGGGTCGTAATAATTGCGCGGAGATCATTAAGCAGTGTGTCAGGACAAAGGTCGGAATTGATATTTAGGGATGCACCGAACGAAAAATGAGAAACTGTGAAAGGACAGACATTCGAATGAAAGTTGACGACTACAAACCATATTTAAGCCCCGCGCTCGCGAAATCTACCGATTTGGTGATGGTCAGCGGCAAGGGCTGCTATTTGACCGACATTAACGGGGAGCAATACCTAGATTACGTACAGGGTATCGCCGTGAACGCGCTGGGACACTGCCATCCAAGGGTCGTGCAAGCGGTTAAGGCACAGGCGGAAAAGCTGCTGACAGCCTCGTTCAATCTGGTGAATTATGAGCCGACATTGGCGCTTGCGAAACGCATCGCTGAGATATCGCCGGGAAAGCTGGGTTCGGTATTTTTCTCTAACGGCGGCGCGGAAGCCACAGACGGCGCAATCAAGCTCGCCAAAGCGTATACAAAAAGGCCTTCTATCATCGCGTTTAAGGGGTCGTTCCATGGAAGGACAATCGGTGCCACGGCGGTAACCGGCTCTAACTCAAAATACAGAAAGTATTCCGAACCGCATATGGGCGGCGTTTATTTCGCTACGTATCCGGGCAAGGACCTTTGCCCCAAAGGCTTTGACGAACAGCAAAGAACGCAGTTTTGCCTGAACGACATAAAATCGCTGTTTCAGTACGTGGTTGCACCGGAGACGGTGGCAGCTATATTGATGGAACCCGTGCAAGGTGAAGGCGGCTATATCGTTCCGACAAAGGAATTTGTGCAGGGCATTAGAGAGCTGTGCAGCCAGCACGGCATATTGCTGATATTTGATGAAATACAATCCGGCTTTGGACGAACGGGCAAGATGTTCGCGAGTGAGAATTTTGATGTGGTGCCGGATATTATGACGCTGGGCAAAGCGCTGGCAGGCGGAATGCCGATGAGCGCCATCGTCAGCACGCCTAAAATCATGGCGGAGTGGCATCCGGGCATGCATGGCACAACGTTTGGCGGCAACCCCGTGGCGGCAGCGGCGGCGCTGGCCGTGCTCGACGAATTTAAAGAAGGCGGCGTAATCCAAAACTGCGTGAAACAAGGCGCATATTTAAAGGAAAGACTTCTTGAAATAAAAGACAAATATCGCTGTATTTCAGATGTGCGCGGTCTAGGGCTGATGCTCGCCGTTGAGTACTCGCATGAAGACGGCTCACCTGCGCCAGACATATGGAGCAAGGTAAAGCAGTATTGCCAAGAGCATAAGATGCTAACGCTCAACTGTGGCGTGCATGGCAACGGAATGCGCTTTGCGACACCGCTCAACGTGACAAAGGAAGACCTTGATAAAGGCCTTGCCATATTTGAGGACGCGCTAAAATCGTTATAAAGGGAGGACAATAAGCATGCCAAAGGCCGTTTATTACAATATCGACGACAATCTGGACTATGAGAATTCCCTGCTCAAGGAATGGGGCGTTACCGATCTCGAGCTGGTTGAGATTAAAGACAAAGAGACGCCGTTTGTGAACCATATCAAAGAATTTGACGGCCTCGTTGTGGAATATGAGCAGATCACGGCGGAGGTGATGGACCAACTGCCCAACCTCAAGATTGTATCGCTGCAAAGCATCGGGTACAACAATGTGGACGCGGAGGCTGCGACGGCGCACAAGATTTGTTTGACCAATGTGCCGGGCTTTTGTGCCGAAGAGGTGGCACTTCACGCGGTGGGCATGATGATTGATCTCGTGCGCAAGATCAGCTTCTTCGACAGATCGGTGCGCGCAGGGCATTGGGACCCGCTGCTCGGGTATAAAACGTACCGCGTATCGGGTAAGACGTTCGGCCTGGTGTATTTCGGAGAAATCCCCAAGCAGATGGTGCCGATACTCAAGGCGATGGGCTTAAAGGTGCTGGTGTTTGCGCCCACAAAAACAAAGGAATACCTCGCGGAGTTCGGCTGCGAAAAAGCCGAGACGCTGGAGGAGCTGCTGCAAACATCCGATTTTGTGTCTCTGCATACGCCGCTGATGTCGCACACCCGTCATCTCATATCCGAGCCACAGCTCAACCTGATGAAAAGCAGCGCCTTCCTTATTAATACGGCGCGTGGCGCAGTGGTAGACGAACCGGCGCTTGTACAGGCTTTGAAAACGGGTGTGATAAAGGGCGCGGGCATTGATGTGATTGAGGACGAAGCCAATGAGACGAGCGAATTGTTTGGGCTTGAGAATGTCGTGATTACGCCACATGCGGCATTTGTATCGGAAGATTCGTTCTATGACGCGAGACGGCGCGCGCTTACACAGCTCGTGATGCGGCTCAGTGAAAAGGTGAGGCCGCAGTATCTGGTCAACAAAAACGTGGAAATCGAATTTTAGTCTTCATATTGAAAGGAGATACACATGAGAAGAGAGCAAATCAATCCCCAAGGCTACGGTGAACCGCATGGCCCTTACGCAACGGGTATTAAATCGGGCAGCTTTGTTTTTACCACTCAAATCGGCACGGATATAAACGGTGATATGGTGGAATGCGGCATCAAACCACAAACTAAAGCCATTATGGAAAATGCCAAAAACGTGCTGGCGGCGGTGGGCGCATCGCTCGATGACATTGCGAAGGTGACCATCTATGTGACGGATATGGCGCTGGTGCCCGAAATGAACGAAGTGTACGCCACGTATTTCAAAACGGGTGATTTTCCTGCACGCTGCTGCACACAATGCGCGGGCATGTATGAGGGTGCTGTTGTCGAGATGGAATTCACTGCGATTGTGTAATGGCAAGGAGGCATCCGTGGATATGAGGGTAAAGGATCATGTGATCCTTGATGTAAAGACCGATAATTTGGTGGATATCACCGTGGACGGCAAGGTGATTCAGGCCGTAGCGGGAGAGCCAGTACTGGCATCTTTGCTGGCAAGCGGAATTCGTATTAACCGCTATACGGTAAAGAGGCATGAGCCGCGCGGTCTGTTTTGCGGCATCGGTCAGTGTACCGACTGCGCAATGGTGGTCGACGGACAGCCGAACGTGCGCACGTGCATCACCCCTGTGAAAGCGGGCATGGTGATTGAGACGCAGTGCGGCCTTGGCGCCAAGTAAGCAAAATCGATATAGGGTACAAAAATGCGGCGGAGATGGCACGGTTCATTCTGCCGAAAACGGGAGCGGTTATATGATCGAAAGGGATATTATTATCGTCGGGGCAGGCCCGGCAGGCCTTGCCGCGGCCATAGAAGCCGCAAAAGCGGGTGCAGATGTGCTGATTGTTGACTTAAATATCAAGCCGGGCGGTCAACTGTTTAAGCAAATACACAAATTCTTCGGCTCCAGCGCTCACCATTCGGGAACGAGAGGCTTTGATATCGGCACGATGCTGCTCGATGAAGCGAAGCAAGGCGGCGTGGAGATATGGCTCAAGAGCACCGTTGTCGGGCTGTTTCCTGGCAATAAGGTGGCCATTCAAGGGCTTGGCGACGATGGCGGCAGGCAAATGGTGACGCTGCTGGCCAAAAAAATCATTGTGGCCACGGGTGCGTCTGAAAATGTGATACGTTTCAAAGGCTGTACAATGCCGGGCGTAATGGGCGCGGGCGCGGCACAGACGATGGTAAATGTGAACAACGTTCAGCCGGGCAGCAAGATCGTGATGGTGGGCAGCGGCAATGTGGGGCTCATCGTGTCCTATCAGTTGATGCAGGCCGGCTGTGAGGTGGTCGCGCTGGTGGAGGCTGCGCCGAAAATCGGCGGCTACGCTGTTCATGCCGCTAAAATTGCGCGGGCGGGCGTGCCGATATACATGCAGCATACCGTCAAGGAGACGATCGCGGATGAAAACGGCTGCGTGAAGGCTGTGGTGATTGCGGCGGTGAACGAGAGCTTTGAGATCATCGAAGGAACGGAAAAGACGATCGAGGCAGATGCCGTAACGATTGCGGCTGGGCTGAAGCCTTCCACTGAGCTGGTGCGTCTGATGCGCTGCGCGTTCACCTTCAACGGCGTGTTTGGCGGTTGGGTGCCGCTGCACAACCGCAGCATGGAAACCTCTGAGCCAAACATCTATGTGGCGGGCGATGTAACAGGCGTGGAAGAAGCCAACACCGCGCTGGAGGAAGGGCGCCTCGCAGGCATATCCGCAGCACAAGCTTTGGGGCTTATTCCCGATGCGCAAGCCCTAAAGCTCAAGGACGAGGTATGGAATAGGCTGCATGCGCTGCGCCTCGGGCCTTTTGGTGAAAAGCGGCTTTCGGAGAAGGAAAAAATACTTGAGGAATATCAATGCGGCCTGAAACAGTCTGCATCGGTTTAATGAGGTGTTAACAAAATGGGAATCGTTCAAACAGGCTATCTTGAATTTGACGAACTGAAAAGCTGCCAGCAGCTTCCAAGCTGCGAACGGTATGCAAAAGGACCCGTCGCGATCATTGAATGCGTGCAGGAAATACCCTGCAACCCCTGCGAAGCGGCGTGTAAATTCGGCGCAATCATGATCGGTGACGAAATCACAAAGCTACCAACGCTCAACGCGGATAAATGCACAGGCTGCGGTATGTGCATCGCAAAGTGCCCCGGCCTCGCAATATTCGTGGTGGATAAATCCGGAGGCGATAGTGCGAGCGTGGCATTCCCATACGAATATTTTCCGATACCACTTGCGGGCGATAAGGTAACAGCGGTTAACCGCAAGGGTGAGCCTGTCTGTGACGGCATCATCGTCAAGGTGGTGAATCCCAAGGCATACGACCACACGCCGGTGATTACGGTGAAAATACCGGCGGAATTTGCGGATGAGGTGCGCAGTATACAAAGGAGACGGCAATGATGGAATACGACGATGATATGCTGGTGTGCCGGTGCGAGGAGGTCAGCGTGGCAGATGTTAAGCGCGCCATTGCGCAAGGTGCGCGCGATGTGACAGGCGTTAAGCGGCGGGTACGCGCGGGGATGGGGCTGTGTCAGGGGCGCACCTGCGAAAAGCTCGTTCAGCAGATCCTATGCGCGGAGCTTGGTGCGAAGGTGATCGAGACGGGGTATACTTCGGCAAGGCCGCCTGTAAGACCCATTACATTCGGTGAGCTGGCTGAGGGGAGGTTTGAATAATGCATCAGAAATTTGACGCGGTGGTAATTGGCGCGGGAGCTATCGGCACCAGCGTGGCCTATCATCTGTGCAAGGAAGGGCTCAAAGTGGCGCTGCTCGATCACGGCGATGTGGCTCACGGCTCATCCAGCCATTGTGATGCGGTGGGGCTGATTTGCGACAAGCTGCCAGGTATTGATACGCACATGGGTCAGGCCAGTATTGATTTATATAAGGAACTGTCTGAGCAGTTTGACTACGATTTTGAGTTCAACCCCAAGGGGTGTCTCTATGTGTGTGAAACGGACGCGGAATATGAGGCCGCCTCAAGCTATGTGATGCAGCAGCAAGCCGACGGCTATCCCATGCGTATGGTGGATAACAAAGAGCTGTGCGCGCTGGAGCCGTTTATCGCCAAAGACCTTGTCGGCGGTATTTATACGCCGGGCAGCGGCGCTATTGCGGTGAGCCCTTATAAGGTGTGCTTCGCGTTCGTGGAAGAGGGCAAAAAGCTGGGGCTGACAACGTTCACCTATTGTGGCGTACAGTCTATCCGGCTGAACCCAAAGGACAACCGCGTGGAAGGGCTGGAAACGGACGCAGGGACGATGTTTACCGACCGAATTATCAACTGCGCGGGCGCTTGGGCGCCTGACATCGGCAAAATGGCGGGCATCGAGATTCCCATTCAGCCAAGAAAGGGCATGAATTTGGTATCTGAAAAGACGCAGCGTATTTGCTGGCACAAGATACTCGAATTCGGCTATATGATGAGCAAGTTCGACAGTATTAATTTCAAGCGAAACGTCAGCCCGCTTGTCGAGGAATATAACGTGGCGTTCAACATTGAGTATACCGAGGCGGAGAATGTGCTGCTTGGTGGTTATCGCGGCTTCCGAGGCTTTGACATTCGCAGTGAGATAGAAGCGATGAAAGCCATTGCGGAACGCAGCCTGCGATTTTTCCCGGTGCTGAAGGATATTAACTGTATCCGCAGCTATGCGGGCGTAAGACCGTTTGTTAAGGATCATATGCCCATCGTTTCCGACGTGGACGAAGTCCCCGGGTTTTACATTGCGGCGGGGCACGAGGGCGACGGTATCTGCTTTTCTCCCATAACCGGCAGAATCGTGTCTCAAATTGTGACGGGGAAACCGACGGACTTTGATGTGAGCCGTATGGATTTCGCACGATTCACCAATAAAGAAGGCGCTGCGGTCAATGAATAGCATATATAATCGCAGGCTGTTGCAGCCGCGAGGGGGTACTTTGTGGTAAAATTCAGGCAGTACGGATATTTGACATCCCAAAACAACAAACAGCTGGTGGCGATGCGTAAGGGACAAAACATATCGGGATATCCCATTGGCATCATCTATATTGAAGACGTGTGGTATCCCATGCTGCCCGGCAACATTGTCAACGGATATACTTTCCAATTTCCTGTGAGGCTAAAGGCTGTGAAGGGGCTCGATATTGCCAACCTTTTTGCCGCGGGTGACGACATGCTGCTGAGCATACTCGATGCATGCGAAGAACTTCAAAAAGAGGGCGTAAGGGCTATCAGCTCGGCGTGTGGCTTTTTCGGTAACTATCAAAAGCAGGTGGCAGCCGCGATGGATATTCCGGTTGCGATATCAAGCCTTGTGCAGCTCCCGTGGATCGCCGCGCTGTTAAAGCCGACACAGAATATAGGCGTGCTCACCGCGGATTTAAGCAGCTTGACGGATAAGCTGCTTGACAGCTGCGCTGTGAGCAGCGAGCTCAGACCCCGGCTTGTTTTTAGAGGGCTCCAAAACGAAAAGGAGTTTTCCTGCATTCTCGAAGGCCGCGGCGTATTCGACAACGGCGCGGTTGAGCAAGAGGTGGTGGACGCGGCGATGCAGATTGTGAACGCGAACGCGAGTATCGGCGCGATATTGCTCGAGTGCAGCGACATGCCGCCGTATGCCCACGCGGTGCAGCGCGCCACGGGCCTGCCCGTATTCGATTTTACAACGCTGATCAGGTGGCTGCATTCGGCTGTCTGCCAGAAGCCTTACCACGGTTTTATTTAGAGGCAGCGGTGTTCCTTGAATTGCCTTCGTTATCTTACTGTTATCAAAGGAGTTGCCAATGCCTCTGCAATCGATGGCCGACCTGTTTGTGAAAATCATCATCATGCTGGCCTTGGGGTTCGTCCTTCGTAAAAAGAATATTATCACCAATGATCTGCAAAAGGGGCTCAACGATCTTTTGCTCAAAGCGTTTTTGCCGGTGAGCATACTCGCATCGGCAAATGCCGTACTGACAACACAAGCACGCCAGAACCTGTTGCTGACTGCGGCAATTGCCCTTGGATATTATGTGTTTGCCATTATTTTTTCGGTGCTGATCAGCAAGGTGCTGCCCATCAGCAAGCTGCGCAGGAGCGTGTTTGTCACGATGGCCGTGTTTGCAAATACCGCTTTTCTCGGGTTTCCGATTATCAAAGAGCTTTTCGGTGACGAAGGCTTTTTGTACGCTGTGATCTACAACCTGCTGTATCAGCTTTTCTTCTTCACCTACGGCATCAGCAAGCTGGACGGCGTTAAGACAAGATTTCGGCCAAAAAACCTGTACACGAATGTGGTCACAATCGTATCTGTCATCTCCATAGGCATATTTGTGTCGCCGCTGAGGCTGCCAAGCACAGTGGTCTCCACGCTGTCGACAATCAGCGGTGCGACAGTGCCGATATCAATGCTGATTATCGGCGCAAGTCTCGCAACAATCAAGCTGCCGTCCATATTGAAGGACGGATATTCGTATATTGTATCGGCACTGCGTCTCATCGTGTTTCCGGTGCTTCTTTTGCTGGTGCTGCGCACGCTCAATTTGTCTTCAGTTGTGGTGGCCACGTGCGTGGTGATGACAGCACTGCCGTGCGGTTCGTTAAACGTGATTTACGCTCAAAGAAGCGACTGTGACTCGGAGTATGCCGTAAGAACAGTGATTCAAACCATGCTGCTGATGATTGTGACAATTCCCGCTATTCTGTTTCTGCTAAACGCATGAGTGACCTGACCGGTTGAGCCGTTGACTTGGGCGAACAAAGGGGATATAGTTGTCTCAAAGGAGTGCATATGTCAGAACTGTTTTATATATCTATTTCCAATCAAATAGAGAATCAAATACGAAACGGCGAGATCAAGGAAAGCGAAAAGCTTCCTTCTGAAAGGCAGCTCGCCAGTAATTATGGCGTGAGCCGTGCGGTGATACGCGAGGCGATGCGCGTGCTTGATGAAAAGGGGCTTATTAAGGTGATCGTGGGCAAGGGCAATTATATCAGACTGCCCAAAGATGATTATCTGACGGACAAATTTGAAGATGTGATCGACTATCACAATATCAACAAAAACGATGTGATGCAGGCGCGGCAGCTGATTGAGGCGGCTGTTGGCCGGTTAATATTGAATGATTTGACTCCTGAGGACATTGAAGCCTTTGAGGCGATATACGCCCAAATGGAGCAATCGATTATGGATATTCAGGCGTTTTCAGCGCTTGATGCCGAGTTTCATATGCAGTTTGCAAGAAGTACGGGCAACAGGCTCATTGAAATTATTGCGCAGATACTCAACAACGTCACAAACCGAAAGCTACTTTTTGAAGGCGACGTTGAGATCAGAAAGAATGCGCAGTGCGAGCATCGCAACATTATCGAGGCGTTTAAGCTTAAGGATAAAGCAGAGCTCGAAGCGGCTTTCGCTTCGCATATGCATTCATACGGTAAGCTCATTGGTACATAAAAGCCGGCAAAAGCCATATATCAATGGGTTTCATTTTCTTGCGATAAACCAGAGAGGCTGGACATGAAGAAAAAACAATTGCTGCCGCCACTATTTATCATCGCAGCCGGCAGCCTTTGGGGTATGATGGGCGTGTTCGTCAGATGGCTGGATGCGTTTGGCACATCGGCCATGGCAATCACCTTTGTTCGGGCAATGATAACCGCAGCCGTCATGCTGATCTTTATGCTGATAAGGCACCGCTCAATGCTAAAAATCCGTTTGAGGGATTCATGGATGTTTATCGGCACAGGCCTTTGCAGTATTGTTTTTTTTAACTACTGTTATTTTCAGACAATCGTCCAGACATCGCTTTCGATGGCGGCGATTCTGCTTTATACAGCGCCGATTTTTGTGATGCTCCTGTCTGCTGTTTTGTTCAAGGAAAGGCTTACGTTAAAAAAGCTGGTCGCGTTGTCTTTGGCGTTTGGCGGATGTGTGCTTGTATCCGGTGTGGCTTCGGAAGGCGGCGCAAATATCGGCGCGGTAATGTTGGGCTTGGGCTCGGGCTTTGGATATGCGCTTTACAGCATATTCAGCAGATATGCGCTGCGTCGGTATCATGCGTATACAGTGATTACCTACACATTTGTTATCGCGTGCGTCGGGTCGATGCCATATGTCGATCTGCAGCTGATCGCTGGCGTAATGACAATGCCCGAATCCGTGCTGGCCGTGGTGCTGATGGGGCTCGTCGTCAGTGCGCTGCCATATTTGTTGTATACAACTGGCCTTAATCGTGTAGAAACAGGCAATGCCTCTGTATTGGCATCCGTTGAACCGGTGGTGGCGACAACGATCAGCGTGGCCTTTTATCATGAGATGATGACTTTTTCTACGGCAGTGGGCGCACTGCTGGTTATGCTCGCCGTATTGAGTCTCAGCCGCAATGCGCGCAAGCAGCACGGATGATTTTAGGGCTGATTTTTACTATACGAGTGCTGTAATGTTGCTTAAAATATTAAGCAATATATACGACGAATGTCGGACCGGTCTGACATGATTAAAACAACACAGGAGAAAAAATGCAGTTTTCATATGCCGTGCCCACAAAAATATATTTTGAATCGGAATGTGTGAAGAACCATGCTCAGACATTGGCGGCATACGGAGATAAAGCCATATTGCTGACGGGCAGATATTCCGCCAAGGCCTGCGGCGCGCTTGATGACGTCACGGCGGCGCTTGATGCACAGGGTATGACCTATTGTATTTATGATGAAATAGAAAACAATCCTTCGGTGGAAACGGCAGCGGCAGCGGCAAAGCTGGCCATGGATTTTGGCGCCACGCTGGTGATCGGCATTGGCGGCGGCTCGCCGATTGACGCAGCCAAAGCGGTAGCAGTCTTGGCGGCGAATCCACAGATGGATGTGCGGGACATATTCAAAAACGAATATACCAAAGCGCTTCCGGTGGCGGCGGTTCCCACAACGGCGGGTACTGGCAGCGAGGTCACGCAATACAGCGTGCTGGTGCGCAATGATTTACAGACAAAGCTGGCTTTTGCAAGCCCGCTTGTGATTCCGGTGTGCGCGCTGCTAGACGTGAAATATACGATGACGCTCGCAAAGAACGTAACGGTGAGCACCGCTGTCGATGCGTTTTCACACGCGCTGGAAGGATACCTTGGAAACAGGAGCACGGCCATTGCGGATTGCCTCGCTTTAGAAGCGTTGGCGGCGTTTGGCTCGTGCATCAGCAATTTGATAGATGGCGAATTTGACGTTGCGACACGTGAAAAGCTGTTGTATGCGTCGCTGCTTGGCGGCATCGTCATTTCACAGGTTGGCGTGACGGCGGTGCATGGCATGGGTTACTGCTATACATATTATAAAGATATACCGCACGGCTTGGCAAACGGGCTGCTTATGAGTGAATACTTAAAGTACTGCATGCAATTTCGCAAGGATAAGGTGCAAAAGGCGCTTGTTTGCATGGGCTTAAAGGATTTAAACGTGTGTGAGCAAGCGATGGCGGCTTTGGTTGGTCAACCGCCTGTTTTAAGCTGCGAGGAAGTTGATCTTTATACGCAGCAATCGCTGCTGCAAAAAGGCACGCTCGCCAATACGGCAGGCCCTGTCACCGAACAGCAAATTAAGCAGCTGTGGAAACAGGTGGGAAAGTGTCACTAGAACCCGAGAGTTGGTAACAACGGCGTTAACAGCGAAAGCTATTGACGCCGTTGTTTATGAAATAGAGAAGGAGGGACCGTATGAATCTCAAGACGTTTTGTATCAAGGCCAATATCAAATACAGTGAAATAAAGGCCGATGGCCGTTTGTTCAACAAATTTTATGAAATTGTGAATCCAAATCAATGCGAGATCGTGGCGATCCCTGACGGTTGCATCGACATTCAGTTTGTATGGCGTAACAATATCTGTGAAGCGTATGTTTGCGGAAGCTTTTTAGAGGGGGACATCTCACAAGCCAGCACGTGCGAGCGCTGCTTTGGCGTTAAGTTTGAGCCGGGTATGATTCCTGATTTTTTGAAGAAAGACATGGCGGACATCATTGGACGGCGCTACCCGC
The DNA here is from genome assembly GCA_023391105.1 of Bacillota bacterium. Classification (GTDB taxonomy): domain Bacteria; phylum Bacillota; class Clostridia; order Christensenellales; family SZUA-584; genus SZUA-584. The sequence goes on along the minus strand of JAEWBO010000006.1, from coordinate 109,116 downwards.
TGGATAACTATATAAAAATCGAAGGTATCCTTGAACAGCTATGCAAAGACACCCCCTTAAGCGTCAAACGCGATGTGTTTTTAAACGGGTTTCACCCCACATACGCCCCGTCACATGTCATAACCAAGTTTGTAATCAGCGCTGTGAGGAAAAGCGACGGGTATCTCAATGTGTCGGAGCTGATCGACACGCTTGGCTACAGCCACCGCTATACTGACCGAATTTTTAAAAGCAGCCTTGGCATGTCCATTAAAAAGTACGCGGATATAATCAGATTGCAGCAGGCGATTGAAATGATAAGTGCCGGAGAGGACGATAATGTGTACAGCAAGCTCGGCTATTATGATCAGGCACATTTTATTCACAAGTTCAAACGGTTTACATCTTTTACGCCGATGACGTACCAGCGAGGAAGCAAAAATATATCCATCGTATAGCGCGGCTGCCCGCAATTGCACCTTAAGCTCTCCTGAGTTTGATCATTTCATATGTTAGCACACAAAGACCCGGACATACCGGGTTTTTGTGTTTAAATAGATTAAACAATGTATACCGTAATTAGTGAATTAGCAAGATTGCAAATAGTTAAAAACCCATATTGTGAAGTGTGGAGAAAATAGCACATAAGTTCAAACTGTGAGGAGAAAGAACTGAAGGAAGTCTATCTAAATGAGTTTTTGGAGGACTTTCAGGATATTATGTATGATCTAAAAATGGATTCTTATGAACAATTGCCGTATTGCTATTGAGGCTTAAGGGCTTGAGGTCAATAATTACTGTCCCTCTTTTTGTACACATAGTATGCGATATTAACAATAAGAGGAAGGTGATGGCATGTCAGATTTCTTTGGAGGCGGTGGCGGATTTAACAGCGGAGGCTCATGGAAAAGCAATGTTGATAATTACTACACGTATACCCAAACAAGCGGCGGAGGCGGAGGCGGTTGCCCATCCGGTGGTAAAGGCTGCGGGACAGTCCCTTCAACGATAATCATAGTCATCCTTGTCGCTTTGGCGATTCAAAACATAGTGGCTGCGTTAATCGTTATTGGCAGTATTGTTTTGATTGGCCTAATCATTTATTTAATAATCAAGCAGCAGGCCATATCCCATCAAAAGAAAAATGAAGTGCTTAACCAGGAAACGCCAATGATACAGTTACTAAAGAAGATTATTTGGATAAGAAAGAAATAGTTTTAACAGCTGCGATCGAACCAAACACAATCACATCAGATGAACAAGATAACAATAAGCCGGCAGTCAAGCAAAACAATTTTACACGATTATTTCAGGAAGTAAAGGAATACAGATCTGCTAATCCTGAATGGGAAGGTGGTATCTTCTTAGACTTCGTTAACATCGCGGGTTCAGGGTTTATTGAGAACTTAAGAGGGGCGGATGAGAGTACATCTGTTGGGGATAAACTTGAACTCATACGAGAGCCCCTGAATCAATATGATACAAACGCCATTGCTATATATAACAAGTCAGGTATTAAGCTCGGTTATATCCCGAAGAAGTACAATGTGATACCTGCACAGCTAATGGATTGTGGTAAAGAATTGTTCGCACGGTTATATTTAAAAAGAAAATATACTCTTGTTCTTGGTATGTCTATAGAGATTTTCCTTAAGAATGAGTGATTTTAAGTGATTGCCTTTATCAAAGTTTACTGACGTTTCAATGTGAGATGTCTTTTTTATGCTCAAAAATGAATCAAGCGAGTATTTCTGATTATATTGAAAGTATCAATGTAAAGGATATACTCAATACTTTTATTCCAAATGAACCAAGAAGCTCTTTAAAAAATACATCTTTATAAATTTTATCTTGAAATGGCTATATTTAAACTTATATAATCACACTATGAAGCATTCATGAAGGGAACCGAAAGGTGCAATTTCAATATACTCCATACATATGGCCACTCATGACTTCTTCTGCTGTGACGCTTACGCTCGGTATCTATGCGTTTGCCAGGCAGCATCATTCCAAGTGCGCCGCCAGTTTCATCACAAGCATGCTGCTTGTCACAGTCTGGTCGGGCGGAAACGCGCTGGAAATGTCCGGGGTGGACCTTGCCACCAAGCTCTTTTGGGCCAACGTTCAGTATTTTGCGTATTGCTTCTCGCCGCTGGCCTTGTTTGCGTTGTGCATGCGCTTCACAGGATATGATAAATGGCTGCAAAAAAGAACCTTTTGGTGGTTGCTGTTATTGCCCGTGATCATTATCGCGCTCGTATGGACAGACGGTCATCACGGCCTGATGCGCTACGATTTTCGTCTTGATACCAGCGGAGCTTTTCCCGTGATTGCCAAACGATATGGTCCGGCTTTTTATATTCACGCGACTTATCAGCATATCATCAATATTGCCGCATTCACGATGCTGGTCAGAGCAGTCATATATCGAAAAACTGTTTACCGCAAGCAGGCCATGCTCCTTCTTGTTGGTGTCAGTCTTATTGTCGTGCCAAACATACTTTATATTGCGGGCCTGAGCCCTGCCAAAGGCATCGATTTGACGCCCGTATTCTTTGGCCCTGCGGGCTTGATGATGGCCGTGGCGATATTTCGTTATAAAATGTTTGATCTGGTTCCGCTGGCACGTGCCACGGTGATTGAGAGCATGGATGCAGGCGTGCTGGTGATGGATCTGCAAGACCGAATATTGGACGTAAATCCCGCGCTGGAAAAAATTACGGGTGTCTCTGCCAAGCTGGCCAACGGACGTAATGCGGCGGATGTTTTTTGCAGCAGCCCCGAATTCTCAAGCGCCTGTCTAAACAGAAGCATAACACATACCGAATTCCGAAGGACTGAGCTGAATGTCACGCGAGTGTACGAAGCCATTTTTTCTCCACTTACCGGCAGCAAAGGTGCGCTGCTTGGACGGCTTGCCATGGTGTATGAGGTGACCGAAAAGAAAAAGGCTCAGCAACGACATCTGGCGCAGCAGCTCAGGCTGACCGCTTCACGGGAAAAGGAACAGATGGCGCGCGATCTGCACGATAATCTCGGACAAATACTGGGGTTCATCAATCTCCAGGCGCAGGGCATACAAAGAGAACTGGCTGACAGCGGTGTTGATATGATCAATGAACGGCTATGCCGCCTTGTGGATGTCACTCAAACAGCACACGAACAGCTGCGGTCATATATCAAAAACGCCCGCAGTGTATCCGCATCCGACGATAGTCTCATCGCGTCATTGCGCACCGACATACTGGAGTTTGAAAAGCGATCCGGCATATCCATAGAATTGAAAATAGATTTTGATTGGGCAGAAATCAGCACGTATACGCAGATCCAACTGCTCAGCATAGCCAAGGAAGCCCTAAACAACGTGCAGAAGCATGCGGGGGCCTCGCAAGTCTGGTTAGCAGCAAAATGCGAAGAAGGCAAGCTGTTACTGTCCGTGGAAGACAACGGCGAAGGCTTTGATTATGCGCGTCCTCGTGCTTCCGACGCTTTCGGGCTAAAGATTATGCAGGAACGCGCAGCGGAGATCGGCGCAGTGCTGCGTGTTGATTCTGCGCCCAAACAAGGCTGCCGAGTCTGGCTGACAATGCCCATTCCCGGAGGTGAAAAGATATGAAGCTGATGCTTGTTGATGACCACGCCTTGTTTATTGAGGGGCTGAGCTACCTCCTCAAAACCTATGGATTCGAAGTCGCCTGCATTGCAAACTCAGGCAAGGAAGCGCTGAAACTAGCCGCCGTTCATCAGCCTGAGGCCATTTTGATGGACATCTGCATGCCTGGGCTCAGCGGTTTTGATACGCTCAGATTGTTGAAAGCGCAGTACCCCGCCACTAAGGTGGTGATGCTGACCGCATCGCAGGGGGATGAGGATCTTTTTCAGGCCATAAAATACGGCGCGGACGGTTATTTGCTTAAAAGCACCAGTGCGGCAGAGCTTGTCGAGACACTGCAAGGCATCCGGCGGGGTGAAACTGCTCTTTCTTCTTCATTGGCCGCGCAGCTGCTGGATGAGCTACAAGGCTGCCAAACAGAAGAAAGCACAGACTCGATGCAGCTTACGCCGCGGCAGCTTGAGATATTGCAGCTGGTGGCTCAGGGTGTTTCCTATAAAGACGTGGCAGAAGCTTTGGGGCTGACGGAGCGTACTATTAAATACCATATGGGGAATATTGTCGAGATACTACATCTGGAAAACCGTTCTCAAGTGATTGCGCATGCCGCGAAGCTAGGCATCATTAAAGACGTCTGATAGAATTGTGGCCAACAGCATTTAGCAACAGCGAACATCCTTATTTGTCGTTTTATACCAGGAGACTGTACTTTCGTACATTGTGACAAATCCATTTTATGAATACAATATATTTTATAAAGTTGTATGCGTATGACGTTTATTGCAACTTTTTAATGCGCCGGAAATTGTCTCGATTTATGTCTGTCCTGCTTTGGAGGTTACCATGAGAAATAAGCTCACACTCATTATTTTCGCCATTATCTTTTTCTTTCTATGTTTGCCTTCTTCTCTGACCGCTCTGGCGGCAAATGTATCTGTGACATATCTGGATGAAACGGGCACAACGCAAACGGTGACGGCCGCAGAGATCACAAGTTCTACAGCAACGCTTGGTACCGGCTGGTACGTGGTTAATGCCGACGTAACACGAACAGAAACCATCACGGTAACCGGCGACGCAAAAGTGATTCTGATGGATGGCAAGACACTCACTGTATCCGCGGTCGAAAATAGTTTTAATCCAGGTATTAGCGTTGTGGGAGGCAAAAACCTCACCATTTTTGGGCAAGCGGGTGGCACGGGTGTCTTAAATGCCACAGGAGATAAATGGGGTGCAGGCATAGGCAGCGGATATTATGACAAATCAACTGGTACCATTACCATCAACGGCGGTACGGTGAACGCTTATGGCGGCGCCGTAGCTGCCGGCATCGGATGCGGATATTATGACACATCAACCAGTACCATTACCATCAACGGCGGTACGGTGAATGCCTATGGCGGAGTAAGCAATGCAGGAATCGGCGGCGGCAGTGGAGAAAACGGCGATACAATCACTATTCATGGTGGTCATGTAACCGCCGTGGGCGAAAGTGGTCCGGGTATTGGCAGCGACGGTACAACCGGCGCCAATATTACCATCACCGGCGGTACAATTCAGGCTACGGGCGACTCAGGCATTTTCACCAGTTACAACAGCGGAGGCAGTGGCGGCGAGATCAACATCACCGGCGGTATAATTGAGGCTACGAGCAACGGTTATGGTGCGGGTATTGGCGGCTACGAAGGAGATGGTGGTACTATCACCATCAGCGGCGGCACGGTTGTGGCTACAGGCGGGAAAGGCGGCGCCGGAATCGGCGGCAGCGAGGAGGGCAGCGCAGGTATCATTACCATTAGCGGCGGCACAGTGACGGCCAAAGGTGGTAATGACGACTTTTGGGGCGGTAGTCCGGGCATCGGCTGCGGTAACTGGGGCGAGGGTGGTACTGTCACTCTCTCGGGTGGCGTGGTGTTTGCACAGGCAGGATCGGACGATAATTATGGTCAGTTCGCAAAGGATGTCGGCGGAGGAGCCCGTTCACCCTCGCACGGTACACTTGAGATTTCGAATACGGTGGCACTGTTTCTCAAAAACGACCGCTATGCCACCCCCACAACAACCACACATACTCACCATACTGTCTCCGGACATATTGCAAATAAGGCGGCTTATGGTATATCAGTGCCATGGAGCGGCAATTTTGGTGCTTACCTGCGGCCGTATACGCTATCCTACCATCAGAATAACGGGAGCGGCACAGTACCGTCTCAGGTCACCCAGCACATCGGAACAACCGTATCTGTGGTTAATGGTGGTGGGTTAAGCCGCGTTGGCTATACATTCTCTGGCTGGAACACGGCAGCGAACAAAGAGGGCAGCGGCTATAACGAGGGCGATACGTTTACTTTTCTTGACGATACGACGCTTTATGCCGTTTGGACCCCAAACACCTACACAGTCAAGTACAATGCCAACGGCGGCACGGGTGGCAGCACGGCTTCAAGCAGCCACACCTACGATGAGGCAAAGCCTCTTACGCCTAATGGGTTTACAAAGACAGGTTACACCTTTATGGGTTGGGCGACCAGTACGGCTGGTGCGGTCACCTATGAGGATGAAGAGAGCGTAAGCAACCTTGCGTCAGAGTACGGCGCGACGGTGACGTTGTACGCAAAGTGGACGGTCAACTCCTACACGGTCAAGTACGATGCCAACGGCGGGACGGGCAGCACTGCCCCCAGCAGCCACACCTACGATGAGGCAAAAACGCTGACGGCCAACGGCTTCACCCGAACAGGCTACACCTTTTCGGGCTGGGCAACTGAGACGGACGGCGGGGTCGTCTATGAGGATGAGGAGAGCGTATCAAACCTTGCGTCAGAGGACGGCGCAGTGGTGACACTGTACGCGGCATGGACGCCGCACACCTACACGGTCAGCTACGATGCCAACGGCGGGACGGGCAGCACTGCCCCCAGCAGCCACACTTACGATGAAGCAAAAGCGCTCACGGCCAACGGCTTTAGCCGGACAGGTTACACATTTGCGGGCTGGGCGACCAGTGCCGATGGCACAGCCGTGTATACAGATAAAATGAGCGTATCAAACCTTGCGTCAGAGAACGGCGCGACGGTAAAGTTGTACGCAAAGTGGATGCCCCACACCTACACGGTCGAGTACGATGCCAACCGCGCGACAGGCAGCACCGCTCCCAGCACTCATACTTACGATGAGGCAAAAACGCTCACGGCCAATGGCTTTACATGGACGGGCTATACCTTTGCGGGCTGGGCAACCGATGCGGAAGGCGAGATCGTCTATACGAATGAAGAGAGTGTGTTAAACCTTGCGTCAGAGGACGGCGCGACGGTAAAGTTGTACGCAAAGTGGATGCCCCACACCTACACCGTCGAGTACGATGCCAACGGCGGTACGGGCACCACTGCATCGAGCAGCCACATCTACGATGAGGAAAAAACGCTGACGGCCAATGGATTTGCACGGACCGGCTACACCTTTATGGGCTGGGCAACCAGTTCGGGCGGTGAGGTCGTCTATGCGGATGAAGAGAGCGTGAGTAACCTTACGTCGGTAAACGGTACGACGGTGACGCTGTACGCGGTCTGGAGACCGCACACCTATACGGTCGAGTACGATGCCAACGGCGGCTCGGGCAGCATCGATCCGAGCAGCCACACCTATGATGAGGCAAAAACGCTGACGGCCAACAGCTTCACGCGGACTGGTTACACCTTTGCGGGCTGGGCTAACGACGCGTCCGGCATAGCCATCTATGCGGACGGACAAAGCGTATCAAATCTCACACCGGAAGACGGCGTGTCGGTAACGCTATACGCCGTGTGGAGGGCCAACATCTACACGATAGACTATAACGCCAACGGCGGCTCGGGCAGCACCGAGTCGAGCAGCCATGCCTATGATGAGGCAAGAACACTGACAGTCAACGGTTTCACAAAGACGGGCTACACTTTTATGGGCTGGGCAACCGATGCGGCCGGTGAGGTCGTTTATGCAGATGAAGAGAGTGTGCTAAACCTTGCATCGGAGGACGGCGCGGCGTTAACACTGTACGCCGTGTGGAGGGCAAATGCCTACACAGTTGAGTACGATGCCAACGGCGGCTCGGGCAGGACCGCTTCGAGCAGCCACACCTATGATGAGGCGAAAACGCTCACGGCCAACGGCTTTACACGGTTGGGTTACACCTTTGCGGGTTGGGCAACCAGTGCACGCGGTGCGGCCCTGTATTCCGACGGACAGAGCATAAATAACCATACGCCAGCGGATGGCGTAACGGTGACGCTATACGCCGTGTGGACACCGTACACCTACACGGTCAGCTACGATGCCAACGGCGGCTCGGGCAGCACCGAGTCGAGCAGCCATGCCTACGACGAGGCCAGAACGCTGACGGTCAACGGTTTCGCAAAGACTGGCTACACTTTTACGGGATGGGCAACCAAACCCGACGGCGTTGTCATCTGTTCGGACAGGCAGAGCGTATTAAACCTCACATCGGAAGATGGCGCAACAGTGACGTTGTACGCTGTCTGGACCGTCAACTCTTATACGGTAAATTACAGCGCCAACGGCGGCACGGGCACCACTGCATCGAGCAGCCACACCTATGATGAGGCAAAAACGCTGACGGCCAACGGGTTCAAGCGTACAGGCTACACCTTTACGGGCTGGGCAGCCAGTTCGAATGGCGCAACCATCTACAATAATGAAGAGAGTGTGTTAAACCTTACGGCCGAGAACGACGAAACGATGATTCTGTATGCCGTCTGGAGACCGCACACCTACACCGTGAATTACGACGCCAACGGTGGCATGGGCAATGTTGCCTCAAGCCGCCATACCTATGGCGCAGCGAAAGCGCTGACAGCCAACGGCTTTACAAAGACGGGCTACACCTTTGCAGGCTGGGCAACCAGTCCGGACGGCACAGTCATCTATTCGGACGGACAAAGCGTATCAAACCTCACGTCGATGAACGGCGAGACGGTGACGCTATACGCCGTATGGACACCTGTCTATTCGCTGTCGGTAGCAAGCGGCACGGGCAGCGGTTCCTATAAAGCGGGAACATGGGTATCCATCACAGCCGAAGCAGCGCCGTCCGGTAAGGTTTTTGACAGATGGGCAAGCAGTGGCGGCGGCACGTTTGAAGACGCCAGCAATGCCAGTACGACGTTTACGATGCCGGACCATGACGTGACCTTGACGGCTACATACAAAGATGCTCATGTGATACCCAACCCAGTGGCTACCGCGCCTGTGACGCTAAAGCCTCTTTCCATACAGGCGGATGAACAGGCAGGCATTATCATCGTCACTATCAACATTGATGATTTGCCCAAAGGCACAGCGTCAATTCAACTCCCGTCCGGAGAGATCATACAAATCGATATGAATGCGGGTACATTTGAACTGCAAATTAGTCAGGACGATTTGCAGGAAGATGGAAACCTCATTATTCTTGCGCTGGATAAAGAGAACACCCCCTTGGGTAACTATCAGCTTGATCTCTCAGATGATGCCTGGCAGGCTGGCTCGGCCGACAGCGGGGACGACACCATTTCTGTGCTTGTTTGGATCGCAGTGACTGCAGCTGCTTTGGTGATTGGTGTTCTGTCAGTGGCTATGGTGAGATGGAATAAGAAGGCAAAGCGATTGCCTAAATAATTTCGCAACACCCAGTAAGAAACCGGGCATTCTTATAGAGCTCCTCTTGTTAATTTACATAATATGAAGTGAAAAGAGCCTCGAAAATGAAGCGACCCCAAAGTTAGACGAATATTTTATTGAACATTACAGAGGGCTTACCGCCTGTGAACAGTGGGTGGTAAGCCCTTTAGCTTCGCCTTAATACGAGGATTATTGTAGTAGTCAAGGTAGTCTATCAATTCTGCCTTGAAGTGCTCAATCGAGTCAAACTTCTGAAGATAAAGCAACTCACTCTTAAGTAAACCAAAGAAGTTCTCTATCACCGCACTATCATCGTGTAGCTTATGACATCAGAACTGCATAAGTCAGAATAACCTGACTTTGCGCATCTTTGGTCACAATCCTCCAAAAAGTCAAGCGGGAAGCAGAGAGCCGTCCCGCCTACCGTTTTATTTGCAATTCAATTGTCCTCTAACGCTTCTGAAAGGCTTTTTTCTTGAACAACACAAGGGTGATAATGCCCGCACCCGACACGGCCAGCAGCGCCCACCATATCCACGCGGAACTAGTATCGCGGGTTTTGGGGATATCGTCTTGACCATCCCTTGTGAACACCGCGAAAGGCGACAGGCTTGTCACGTCAAACGTGACTTTTCCGTTCTTGACCGTGGCAGTGTAGGTATCCAGTGTGCCTTCCCGCTTTGCGTGCAGTATAGTCACCTTTTTGCCGTTGTACTGCGTGCCCACCGGCAGGGTGAGCGTCAGCGGGCCGTTAAAGCTGCCCGAAAGCGAGATATCCACACCCAGCAGCAGCCCATAATCCTCGTCGTTTATCCACGAGCGGATTGTGTTGCAGGCTGCGTCGGAACCCAGCGTCATATTACCAACCGTCAATACCGCGCCTGCGCTGATATAACCGGAAGCCGTAATGCCTGTGGCGCTGTCAGTCAGCGTGCGGAGAATATAATCATCGTCACTGCCTGTGCCCGTATATTGGAACTCCACATGGATGGTGTGGTTACCGGACACGTTGGTAAAGGTGTATTGGGATATTTTACCCTGATTGATTCCATCAACGGTAACAGATGTAATGCTGTAGTTGCTGTTTGGAATAACGGTAAAGGTCTGGCTTCCGCCGGCCGTTACTGAAACCGAGCCGCTCGGGCTGATGCTGCCACCACTGCCCGCTGACGCGGTGATGGTGTGGGTAACGGGTGTTACGGAATTTATTACAATACGCAGCTCCTTCACATCAGAACCTTTGCTGTTTTGCGCTTTGACGGTGAATGCGAATGTACCCGCTGCTGTGGGCGTACCGGAAATGGTGCTGCCCGATAAGCTCAGGCCGCCCGGCAGGTCGCCGCTTTCGATACTCCATGTGATGGGGGTACCACCGTCAGCCGCCAGAGCCTGGCGGTAGGGCACATTTACTATGCCGTCCGGCAGGGTCGTGGTGGTGATGGCCGGAGCCGTTACCGCAGGCACGGCGGTTGTTATCGTCACCGAAGCGGAATTGTTGGCTGTATCGGGATCGGGGATTTCCAGCCCCTGTATCTGCGTGTCAAACGGATAAGTGCCGGGGGCGGTTACGATAGCCTTTAGCTGCAGGGTCGCGGTATCGCCGGTGTTAAACGGGTCTGGATACCAGGAGCCATGGGGGAAATACTCATCAGGCGGGATATAGACCCCGGAGGAAGGCGTTGAAGATACATATGCAAGGCCCGCAGGCAATGTGGCCCTCACGGCAAAGTCTTCCGCAGTGCCAGGCCCGTCATTTTTGAGCATTACCGTAATGGTAACTGTGTCGCCTGCTTTTGGAGCAGAAGGATCGGCCGCCGCTGTTACGGAAAGATCCGCTTTTTGAGAGACGACCAGAGAAGCGGAATTATCGGACGGGTCATCCTCGGTCTGATCCAGCGACTTAAGTGAAGCGGTGACCGTGCGCGGCGCGGAGTAATCAACCCTCGCCTTTATCTCTAGGTGCACATCGCCGTATTTTGACAGCGTGCCCACGCTCCAATCGCCCGAAGTGGCATCATAGGTCCCCGTTTCCGGTGCGGCGCTGATAAATGTGACGCCTGGAGGCAGCGGTACGGATACCACAACGTTTGTTGCGTTGCCCGAGCTCCTCAGCTCAACATTCGCATAGAACGTGACCTCGCCCGTCCCGTTGCCTGTCTGATCACTGAAGCCCATTGACAGCTTAAGATCGGCGTTGGACGAGTTTGCATAGGTATTGGTATCGGTTGCGGTGTTGTCACTTACTTTTGGATCAGGAATACCGGCAGGTGCGGTAACGGTGGCGGTGGCGGTAAGGCTGCCCGATGCCGTCGCCGGGGTCAGCACAGTAAACCAAAACTCATAGTATGCCCCGCTGTTTAGTGTAAGCGTCGTGTTCAGTGCACCATTTCCACTGTTCGGACTTGCCGAAGCGCCGGAAAAGTAACCGGTTGGCCCCCAACTGGCCTCTGATGCGCCTGCGGGGAGGGGGCAGGACAGGGTAATGCCCGATACATTGCTGGGTCCGTTGTTGGTCACCCTGACCTTGTAGGGAGCCGCTTGGCCGGGAGCAAGCGTGGTTTTACTGTCGTCAATTGTCACAGTGAGGTCGGCTTTTTTTGACAACTCATTGGTGTCTGCTGCCGTCCTGGTATAGGGCATCCAGCCTTGTTTGGCTGCTTCAACGGAAACAGCAAGTTCTCCCACGGCATCGGGGCGTATGCTGACCGACAAGGTAAAGGTCACGCTTGATCCTGCGGGCAGCGTGACCAGGGTCATTTGCTGCTTTGCTATTGGCTCATCGAGCGAGAGCGTTCCTGATTCCGGCCATCTGTCGGCAACATCACCGCCATCCTTGCGGGTAACCTTCCATGAGGAAGCTGGCACGCCCGCCGCCTGTTCCGGCCGGGTATAAGATACCAGGGCTTGGATTTCTGCGCTTCCCTCGTTGCCTACTACTACGGTATAATCCTGTACAACTCCCGCGGGTACGGCATCCGCACTGTCTGTCACGCTGATGGTAAGCCCATCCTCCCCGTATCCGACCGGACGGATTGTGATACTCAACTCTTTTATGGTATATCCCACTGTGTTTTCCGCCCAAACGCTGAAGGAAAAGGTTCCGCTTTTCGTCGGCGTACCGGAAATAACGCCCTGCTCCGAAAGGGTCAGTCCGTCCGGCATAGGAGCAGCCCCGGTCAATGACCATAGAATGGGCTTACTGCCCTCTGCCGTAAGGGCATGGCTGTAAGCCGCATTCACCGTACCGTCCGGTAGCGTGGCAGTGGTGATAGTGGGAGCGGCGCTGATCTTTATACTCAAAGCCTTGGTATCGGTGCCTGTGCTGTTTTGCGCTTTGACGGTGAAGCTGAATGTGCCCGCTGCTGTGGGCGTACCGGAAATGGTGCTGCCCGATAAGCTCAGGCCGTCCGGCAGATCGCCGCTGTCGATGCTCCATGTGATGGGCGTATCTCCCGTGGCCGCAAGGGTCTGGCTGTAAGCCGTGTTCACCGTGCCGTCCGGTAGTGTGGCTGTGGTGATGGCCGGCGCAGCCGCCTCCTGAAATACCGCTGTCAGGCTTGTTACGCCTGCTGGAACGGAAGCCCCCGGCGCGTATAGGTTATTGTCACTGCCTTTCCACATGAAATATCCGCCGGCGGCAGGTCTTGTAATGCCCGTGGCGCTGGGCGCAGTATAGGCGCTGCCCTTTTTGGCCACAAGCTTGATGCTGCCTGTGACAGTGTCGATGGAACCGCCGCCTAAGTTGAGGGTTTTAGCCTCCAGCCCGTCCGCAGCCAGTCCGCCGGAGTTTAATATTTGAAGTACAGGTCGAAAACCGTAAAATAAATTAGCATAATCAGATGAAATACGGTCAGTAAAATTAGATTTTCTACTACCGCGTTCCGTGGAATTTTCAATCCAAGTGTCCTGCCCAAACGAAAACAGTTCGTCATTTTTTATATCAGCTACGCCCTTCTCCAATATCCTGCTCCACTCATTGCTGCGGGGGAGAGCGATTTGGTAGGTATCTTCAGATGCGCTTCCCACCGTGGATGCGCGCAATTGGTAAAGTATACTGTTATATTGGTATTCCTTTCCGAAAACCAAATTCTGCGCATTCAACGCATCCCACGACACCGTGTGTGTGATAATATTATCCGCCATAAACAGGCTGCGGAAAGATATATTGGCCGCAGCCCATTCTTGGGTGGCTGCCCGCTCTTCCGAGAGGCTGTACGCGTCAATCGTGCCGAAATAAGTAAAGGGTACATAATGCAGGGTGGTGTCGGGCAAACCCGGACGATTTTCCCCTAAAAACACCCCAGCGTTCACTGTGCCCGGAATGGTTTCTCCGGACAGGTCGAAATAATAGGTTTCTCCTGTGGTCAAGGAATATTGTTCAACAGGCGCCCATTTTGCATACAGTGTCGTCACGGAAATCGGCACATCCGAACCGGGTTCATAATCCATACCCGTGCCGTCGGCCTGGGTGTTCCATCTGAAATAAGCTCCGCTGCTTTCTGCCGGCCGGGTAAGCCCGTCCTTGCCCGGCGCGGGATATGAGCCTGCGTTTGGACTGACCACAATCTGAAGCGTTTCAAGACTGCCGCCTATATTGCCTCCGTTCAAATCCAGAGTAATCGCGTGCAGTTCTGAGCCGTTTGCCTGCAGCACAGGGCGAAAGCCCACGCTTGCCGCCGCCGTATTCAAATTTGCGGGGTTTACATCATCCGGCCTGCTCGTTCCGCCTCTGACGATCATCATCGTAGAAGGATCCGTTGCGATGGATGCCGAATCCTGCCCCCAGGAGGCAATGCTGTCATAATTTTTGATATAGCCGTTATTCTTTTGGTAAATCGTGTCCCATTCGTTGGTGGTGGGCGGGCTGGAATAGCGCTCGAGAGAGCCGCTTCCCACAGACGGTATACGAAGCTGATAGTCGGCGTTATTTGCGGCATAGGCCTTGCCGAATACCAAAGCCGCTTTATTAAGTGTATCCCATGAAACAGAAGTCGTCACATTATAGTCTGCAATAAATAATGTTCGGCTGCTGGCCGTAACAGTGCCGGCTGTGCTGACGCCCGCCGTCTGACGGGAATAGGCGCTGATCTCTCCGACATAGGTGAACGGCACCCATTTCAGGCTATCGTCCGGCAGGGCTGAGTTCACAGTTCCCGGAATTCCCTGCGAAGACAGATCAAAATAGTATGTCTGGCCGGAAGTGAGCGTTGGTTCAGCCGCAATCGCTATTTGAGATGGCAGCAACGTGATGGCCATTAATAAAGCAAGTATCAAAGAAAGAATTTTTCTTTTCATCTTTATCCTCCTGATATTCGTTAGGTAAAAAAATATGCATAGCAGCCCATCTCTCGCCATGGAAAGGTCGAAAAAAGCCACATCGGGCTTCAAATAACCGATGCCTTCCGCGTTTCCAAAGGGCTTGTAAACGTGCCTGCGATTTCTATGTTTTTCTGGCTTTTCAAGCATATAGACCAGCTCATTGAGACAGGGGCCTCATCATCGATTACCAATACACGCAAAAAATAGCCTCCCTCCCCATGATGACTTTAGCCTAACACAGAGTTATCACAAAATCTCACAAACCCCGGAAGCTTTCACTGTGGTGATCTTCAGTAAAAAAAAACCGCTTTGAAGGAGGACGTGCCTTTCAAAGCGGCTTATTAAAAACACTCTTTTTTCAGCGTTTCAGGCGTTCGTATTGCTCGCGGTAGCGTGCGGCGGGTTTTTCTCGCAGCTCCTTTTGAAGGATGCTGGCGTATTGCTTATACCGTACCAGATAGGCCGTGCGATTGCCCGTGCTCAGGGTCATGTCAAGCAATAACGTGTGGGCTTCCTCGCATAGCGCGTTGCGCTTAAGCAGCGATATCAGGATGCACTCCGCTTCCGGCAGTCGGTCTGCCGCAAAATAAACGTTGCTTAGTCCCAAGGCGATACGCTCATATTCATTTTCCACAATATTGGTACTCTCACTTACCCACTCAAAGCTTTCCATTTCAAGATACGGTCCCCGGCACAGGCTGAGAACCCGCTCCGCTTCCCGAGCGTTCTCTTCAGTAATAACGGCGTTCTCCCGCGTAAAGCGCATAAAATCGCTGTAGTCGCACACGCCGGGCGCAAGAATGAGTGCGTTGTTCTCCGTCAGTCGGATCAGTTTGCGTTCCGAATCGATTGTATCAAGCAGGCATTTGAGTCGGTAGATCGTCATATACAGGTTGTGGACTGTGCTTTTGTCATCCTGACCATTAAATAGCACATCCAGCATCTCAGTTTTTAAGGCTGGGGAGCCGTTTTTGCTGATCAGGTAAAGCAATAACTCTCTCACCCGGCGGGTACCCCATTTGATCTCTATTTCACAGGAGAGCTCAAAGGTACCGAAGCAACGGAGGGTGAGAGTACGCTTTGCCGGTCTTTCCGGATGCAGCAGCGCGTGATGCTTGAGCAGATGACCAATGCAATCATCCAGTCGCGTCCTCCTGATGGGCTTAAGCAAAAAGTCCAGCGGGTGCGCCATGAAAGCATCCAGCGCATATTGAGCATGCGCCGTCACAAAAATGACGACGATGCCTGGGCACTGTTCCTGTATACGCAGCGCCAGTTCCAATCCGTCGAGCTTTGGCATGTCGATATCCAGAAACACCGCATCCGGCGGGCATTCCATGATGAGTCCAAGCGCCTTAACCGGATCGGTATCCATGCCCGCAATCTCCATATCGGGGTATTGTTTCAGCAGCCATGCCAGTTCATTCAGGCAGGGCTGCTCATCGTCAATCAGCCATACCTTCATGCTTCGCAGCCTCCTTGTAGGGAATCTCAAAATAGACCTCACAGCCGCCGCCCTCCGGCACAATGCGGATAAGGGATGTATGGTACAGCTGGGACAAACGGCGATTGATATTCTCAATGCCAACGCCGCGGCGAGCCGAAACCGGCTTTGCGCAAAAACCCACGCCGTCGTCGCTGACGCCCACGCGTACTTTACTGTTATTTACCCGAATAGCGTAAACCGTGATCGTTCCGCCGTTATCCTTTTCGCGTATTCCATGGACAAAGGCGTTCTCCACCAACGGTTGGAGGATAAGGGGCGGCAGCAGGAAATCCTCTGTCTCGATGCGGTAATCCAACCGGTATTTTTCCCCGAAACGGGCTTGCTCCAGCGTGGCATAGGCGCGCACCAGCTCCAGCTCCTGCGAGAAAGAAACCATTTCATCCTGTTCATAATCGTAAAAGCCGCGCAGGTAGCTGCTGAAATCCACCAGCAACTCCCGCGCGCGATCCGGCTCAGTACGGGAAATGGAGATAATGGAGGTCAGTGAGTTATGAATGAAGTGTGGGCGTATCTGCCCCTTCAGGTGCGCGATTTCCAGCTTTTGCGCCCGGTGGTAACGCTGGGCAACAACGACGATCTGCGCGAAAAGGAGCAGAATGCCAGAGTTGCTAAGGAGATAATAATCGATAGAATGATAGCTCGTCAGCAGATAGCGGCACATAAGCGCGAAAATCAGCAGTGTGGCGAAGAGCAGGAGCGACGCGCTCTCACGCCCCTGCCATGCAGCGCGCCAAAGCAGCCAAATCGCCAGAAGAAGTGTTAATAGCGCAATGCCATTCATCAGGGGATAGGTCGCAACAACAATCCGAAGGGGAAACAGCAAAACGAAAAGGGTTGCGAGAACGGCATAGGCGAGGGGAACCGCAATTTGCCATCTTCGGACAAGGCCAGCGTAAGTGCAGTAAATGAAATAAAGCAAACAGAACTGTAGCCAGGGGAGCGTCAGGGACCCGATAGAATCGATCCAGACGGCGGGCATACTCGGAAAAATCCTTGCCAGCGTTATATCGCCGATGGTGGAAATACGCAAAAGCACGAGGACACCCAGGATGGATAGTATAAAATTTCCCCTTTCCTTACGGTCGGCAGTGAAAAAAATCAGGAAGAACAGTATGGAAATCACGATGGCGGACATGGCAGCGACACAGGTAATGAAAAGCATCTGGTCAAACTCCGCTATTTGCGCGTAGGTTCCAAAGCGGAGGGGTTCAATCATACCGCCCACCCCGGAAAGCTCGTTCTTTACCTGTATAATGATATCAAAGCCGCTCTCCTCAGGTGTGAAGGAGACAATCCGAGAACGGTAATCGTAGGCCATATCATGAATGCCGTCAAGGCCGTCGTTTTTTGCCGCAAGGGTACCGTCAATATAAAGCCGGTAGTCAGTCGCCATGCGCGAAACACGAATGCCATACTGCATTCCGGTCTCCGCGCCCGTGACATGGAGGCGATAGGTGGCCTTACCCCGGCTCTGCAGCGTTTTATCGCCGATTTGATCGTTATTCCACGCGCTCGGGGCGGCAACAAGCGTAGGCGTGTAGATGCCGATTTTAATCTGCTCTGCGACAAGCAGCTTGTCCCAATAAAACTCCCACTCTCCGGTCATTTCAAACGTCTTTTCCCCGTTCCATTCCGTAAGGTCAATTGCGCCGTTTTGAATAGAGGGGGTTTGTGCGTCCGAAAGGCCGGTATGAATAACAAGTACTGCAACGGCGAGCAGAACAAAGAGTACGGGCAAACCCGTTCGCGCAAGCTTTTTTAAGACCATACCCGCATCACACCCCCCTTAGCGCACCGACGGGCGGTTTCTGTAGTTATATTATATCATGAATAATAGATATTCCGTTACCGGCATTCGTAATCTTGCAAGAACAAGCGGAATCCGAGGCTTCTTTGTGCTTTACCACAGGTGAGCGAATTACATGTTGGACTTATGATTGGGATTCTTTTTGAATACCCCTTAATATGATCTCAAAATGCGTCCGCGATTGTTTCTTCAAATCAAAATCCGGATAGCGAATACACCACTCATAGGTCAGTCCGCGCATGGTCAGTATCAAATGATTCGCCAGTTCCGCCGGCGTCAGTGTAGCAATAAACTCCCCTTTTTGCATCCCTCTGTCCAGCACATCCATGATGGTTTTATAAAGCATCCGATTGTAGCTTGAAGCCGTTCCGGAATGCGAAATATTCGTCAACTGCGTCCTGTAGAGGACTTTCATTCTTTCAAGCCCAACCCGATCGATTATGATATCGATTATTTTATCAACAAGCCGCAAGAGAATATCCGCTAACGGCGCATCAGGGGAAAAGGCATCAATAAAAGCCTGGTAGTCCATATCGATCTTTTCAACATAATCTGAAATCAAGGACCCCAGCAGATCATCTTTTGATTCGAAGTGGACATAAAAAGTACCTTTGGAAAGGCCGGCCTCTTCAACAATCATATCCACGCTGACGTTGTCCAAGCCGTATTGTTCAAATAATGCCTCGGCAGTGGTATATAGGCGCTTTTTTGTTTCAAGAGCTCTATTTTTTCTGGAGCCGCGTTCCTTATTATTCATCAATAACTCCTTGTAATTTTATGTCGAACATTGCATAATGACTATAGTCATTGAGTCGATCATCGGCTGCAACCCATCAACCCAAAAGTCTATGATTGAACTCATTATACCATTTTTGATAGATTGTATAAAGTTTGGATGAGAGAATCCACTGCATGGATTATGTGATAGACAGCAATGTAACCCGAGATGGTAACGTGACAGTCACCGGCAACGTTAATTTGATTCTCGTGAACGGGTTCACCTTATCGGTAACAGGTAGTCCCGATAACGCAGGGATTACGGTATCACCAGGGTACAGTTTGAACGTTTACGGACGGGTGGGAAATACGTCGATAAGGAGTTTAAACTCTTCCGAGCATCCAAAAACCTACAGGGGATATGCGAAACCGCACACGAAATTTTCGTGCATCATTGAACGTAAGTAACCGATCATCTAAAAGACTATGTGGTAGCTTGAAATATAAACCAGCCATCCTGAACCGAAAACCGGTATACGCCGCCGTGATTTTCGACGATACGAACCATGCTTTTTATTCCAAAGCCATGCCCCGGTTCTTTTGATACGGGCAGGCCATCTTGGAATAGCGGCTCAGTTTGATAGCTGTTTCGGATGTCGAGGCACAGCTTCTTATTCTTGGAGTACATACGCAGTTTGATATGGCGCCCATTGCTGCCCGCAGCATTTTCCGCGGCTTTTATGGCGTTTTCCAAAGCGTTGGACAACAGCGAACAAAGCTCAGTATCGCTGAACGGAAGCGAGTCGGTCAGGTTCATTTCTACCGTCAGCAGGATTTCCGATTGTTTGGCTTTAGCGGCGAAAGCGGACAGTATCAAATTAACGGTTTCATTATCGCAATAGCGTATGGGCGTGATAGCATCCATATCGGATTGAGCCGTTTGCAGGTATTCTTTGATTTCGTCCAAGCGTTCTTCGGCTGCAAGCCCTTGCAACAGAGTAAAATGGTGACGCATATCATGCCGATAGGCAGCCGCGTTCAGTTGCATCTGCCTAAGGGAAGCAAATTCTGTTTGCGCCTGCCTAAGCTGCGTGCCCAGCATATCCCGCTCTCTTTGCATGATCGCCTGTTTTTGCGTTTCGGCATAGTGCAGGAGGACAAACACAAAATAGAATGTCGCAGTCACAAAGGGCATGAACTGGACAGCCGCACGTACTCCGCTATATAGAAAATCGGTGTAAACAGTGGTGGTGTAGTCGAAAAGATAGTAAAAGGCCGGCATAGCGGCAAACAGCAAGCAGGATTTCACGGAGCGATCCATCAGATACCGCGCCGATTTCACCACAAACTTTTGCAGCAGATAGTACATCAAAAACGCGGCAATGATATAACCGATATGGTCAGCGGAAGCGCTGTTGAAAGCTTCGCCTGCGACTGCGCCAATCCATCGCGGAGACTGGCAGCACAGAAAGGACACAAACACGCTGGTTAGTGAAACCAGCCATGAGCGATTTAAGTAGACAACAATAAAAATAAAAACCGGCAGATGAGAAAGCAGCGGGTATAGCCTGATTGTCACATCCATGCCAAAGATCAACAAGCTTGCGACTTGCAATGTAAAGAAAACGACCGTAAGGCAGCCGAGAGCCAGATAATTCTTTCGTGTGCGCGCCATCCCGGCAAAACTGACCGAAACCGCCGAGCCGAATAACAGGGCCACCAAATATCGAGAGAATTCAATAACAGTTTCTATCATATGCTTATTTCCCCCTCCATTTGATAATCCAAATACTGCTGCTTAATCTCCCGCACCTTGCCCTGCGCAATGGGAACGGACGAGAGTGTCTGTAATCTCACCCGATTATTCTGTATAGTATCCACATATTGCATATTAACAATGAAAGCGCGGTGGGGCTTGATAAACTGACCGTACTTCAGAAGATTGTCGCAGACGGCAGAGAAGGAATCCGTGCATTCGATAACCTTGCCGGAGCGAAGATGGTACAACACATATCTGCCGATGACCTCAGCAAAAACCAAATTGGAGATCAAGATACGCTGAATGCCATTATTGCTCTTCACGATAATTGCTTCATCTTTTTCCGCTTTTGTCCGATCCAGAACTTCGTCAAAGGTGAAGAACAGTTTTTCTTTTGATACAGGCTTTAGCACATAGTTAATGGCTTTTACCGAGTAGCTTTCCAAGGCAAATTCCGGCGATGATGAGAAAAATATAATCGGTGCAGTCTTGTCAAAATGACGAATTTCCTTTGCCGCGTCAATGCCCGTAAAGCTTGGCATAATGATATCCAAATAGTATATATCAAACCGCTTTCCTTTCTCTAAGGCCGAAACCAAATCGACGCCGTTTGAAAAGACAGTGTATTTGCAGTTGAAATTTCTAGAAATTCTGTATGCATTTATGAGCTGCGCCATGTTGGATAGCTCGTCGATATTATCGTCACAGATGGCAAGCTGTACCATAGACTCTCCCTCATCCATATAAATCGCGTAGATTAATATACCACGAACGACATATTCCCGAAACGTGTTTCGTATTAAAAAAACTATGTTTCATGCAGCAGGCGGTTTTTGAAAGAGAATTTCTGATAGCTTAAACCACATGGAGACCATTTTTAGGGCCAGTTTATGGAGGAAAGTATATGGATAAACCAATGTTCACAAGGCTTCTCGCGGCGGTGCTGACGGCGATGCTTATATTCATCCTGACCGCTTGCGGCGAGAAAAAGCCGGCGATGCAACCAAGCGCCGGTGAAGCTCTGTCATTGAGCGACACAGACTATTCAGATATGAAGAATTGGTTGAGTTTTGGTGGGGATGGCAGCAGGGATGTCGACGTTTTCGCCGTTTACCCAACCATCGCGCAGAGCATGGATGAGGCTGACCGGCCCTATGTTCGGCTTGACAGCGAGATGATGCGTAAGATGGCCGAAGTATGGATGCTCGAGGTGGACGGCGTGATCGCCGACACCGCCAACATCTACGCGCCCTTTTACCGCCAATTAAACGGTGTGGAATTAAGCAGCCTGACAAGCGACGCGCTTGAATCCCACACCTGCGCGACGCCGCGTGACGATGTCTTCGCTGCTTTCGACCATTTTCTGACGAATGTGAACAAGGGTGAACGCCCGTTTATCCTGTATGGACGTTCACAGGGGGCGCAGCTTGTCTTGGAGCTTGCCACAACATTCTTGGGCAACGAAAAATATGCCGAGCACAATAAAAACCACATCGCCACATACGCGATAGGAAGTTCTGTCACACAAAACCATATCGACAGGAATCCGAACCTAAAATTTTGCGAAAGTGGCGAGGATACCGGTGTGATCATTTCGTGGAACACCACCGCGCCCAGCGAAGTTGCGTCGGAAGCGTATAAAAACTTTGGGACATGGAAAGATGGCGCATACGTCATCAACCCGCTCACATGGAGCACCGATGAAACGCCAGCCCCCGCAACCCCGTTTGCCGGAATGCTCCCCGGCCAGGACGGGATTTCACCTGTCAGCGGGAGTGCCGACGCAGCGGTGGATAAGGAGCGCGGTATTCTTGTCGTTTCCACAGTAGACGAGCGGCAATTTCCGGCTCGAAGCGATGTTTTAAGCCGGTTCCATTCTTGCGACGTGTTGTTCTTCACTGATTCCATCCGCCAAAACGTCAGTGACCGCATTGCGGCGTTTTGTTCCGGCTGATAAGCATACCTTGTCTACAGGAGGGTTTGCGATACGGCGCATATGATATTGCCGCCGATTAGCGGCTCCATGAGGAAAGCCTTGAAAGCCTTAACAAAGCGTTTCGGGCTTTTTATTATGGCGAATTTACAACGTAAGCGCAACAAAGAACGTAGCTTGGCTTGCCTTTTAAATATTAAACGCTGGTTAATAAAGTTATCTAACTCATAAAAACTCATTGCAGGCCGTAAGAAGTGCGTTTTTGATACCGTAGCACGACGTTGCTTTATAATACAAGCGCACATATATGCTTTCTCTCTATTCCGCGAGAGATATTTGCATAAAACGTCATCTACCTGGGATAATTTATCAAAAGTAAACTTGTTTGATTATTTTTTGACAGCATTATATAATGAGATTATTTTAGTCTTCAAAACACCGGAGGTTACAATTTCGGATGAAAATTATTATCGTGGGTGATGGTAAAGTGGGTTATACGCTCTCGGAGAACCTATCAAAAGAAGGACATGATATCACCATAATAGACAACCAAAAGCACGTCCTAAAGAAATCCATTGATTCCCTCGATGTGATTGCAATAAAGGGCAACGGTGCCAGTTATGCCGTGCAAAAAAGTGCTGGTATCAGTGATGCGGATCTTTTGATTGCTGCAACTTCTACGGATGAAGTAAACATGATCTGCTGTTTGATCGCTAAAAAGCTAGGTGCTAAACATACAATTGCACGAATCAGAAACCCCGAATACAACGAGCAGTTAAAGATGATGAAGCAGGAGATGGGGCTGAGCATGGTCGTCAATCCTGAGCTTGCAACGGCCATAGAAATTTCCCGGTTGGTCAGCTTTCCCTCCGCAATCAATATCGGCACATTTGCAGATGGAAAAGTTTCTCTAATAGAGTATCGTATAGAAGCCGGCAATCCATTGGTAGGCAAGGCCATATCGACGCTTAAAGAAAGATATACGTCTCGAATCATCATTTGTGCCGTCAACAGAGGATCTGATATTCATATTCCCAAAGGCGATTTTGTCATCGCGGCTGGAGACACCATTCACATTGCGGGAAGTCATAAAAGCATCAACGATTTTTTACACTCGCTGGGCCAGAGCGAAAAGAAAATCAAGTCGGTCATGATCGTGGGTGGAGGCTTGATCGCATTTTACTTAAGTCGCATGCTGATAGACAGCGGTATACAGGTCAAGATCATCGAAAAAAAAGAGTTCAAATGCGAATATCTGTGCGAGACACTACCGGAGGCATTGATCATCTACGGTGACGGTACTGACAAAGAACTGTTGGATGCCGAAGGAATCACTTATACGGATGCGTTTATCGCGCTGACTGACATGGACGAGGAAAACCTAATCATGTCGATGTATGCCGCCTACAAGGGTGTGTCTAAGGTGATCACCAAGATTAACCGCATTGAATACACCAACGTGATAAAGAAAGCCGGTATTGACCGGGTGATTAGCCCGAAGTATATCGCAGCCAACGAAATTGTGCGGTATGTGCGCAGCATGGAAAGCATGGGTGGCGGCAGCATCAAAACGCTGTACAGAATTATCGGGCAGCAGGCCGAAATGATCGAGTTTGTGGCCACATCGGGGACGCACTATCTCAATATCCCCATTAATGATTTGCCGATTAAAAAGAATCTGCTAATTACCACCATAGTCCGTGGCGAGAACGTAATCATTCCCAAAGGTAAGAATTGCATCATGGAGGGTGACACGGTTATCGTTGTCACAACAATGAAACTGCTCGATGATCTGAATCAGATCTTCGCGAGTTAAGGGGCACATGCATGAATTTTGGCGTTATCAAATATTTATTCGCGCTGGTATTGCGGTTTGAAGCGGCTTTTATGGCGTTGTCTCTTGTTGTCTCGCTGATTTATGGTGAGATCCGGACAGCGCTTATATTTGCCGTCATCATTGTCGGTATGGTGGGGATCAGTTTGGCGCTGGCGTATAAAAAGCCGGTTAACCGTTCTTTCTATGCAAAGGAAGGACTCATCGCCGTGTCGTCGTCGTGGATTATCATTTCACTCTTCGGAGCGCTGCCGTTTTACATCAGCGGTTCCATTCCCTCGTTTATTGACAGCCTTTTTGAGATTGTTTCAGGCTTTACGACGACAGGAGCCAGCATATTGACCGATGTAGAGGTGATGGAGAAAGGTCTGCTGTTCTGGCGCAGCTTCACCCATTGGGTCGGCGGTATGGGGTTTTTGGTGTTCATTATGTCGATACTGCCCATGTCAGGCGCAGATCCTTTGCACATGATGCGGGCGGAAAGCCCGGGGCCGACAACAGAAAAGCTGGTGCCCAAGGCGCGCCAGACAGCTAAGATACTCTACACGGTGTATATCGGCTTGACGCTGATTGAAATTGCATTCTTATTGTTCGGTGGAATGCCCTTATATGACAGTGTCGTCCATGCTTTCGGTACGGCTGGTACAGGCGGCTTTTCTATTAAAAATGCATCGATCGGCGCATACAACAGCGTCTATATTGAAGTGGTCATCACTGTATTTATGGCACTGTTCGGCATTAACTTCAGCGCTTATTTTCTTTTGTTGATTAGGAAATTCAAACGGTTTTTCACGCATGAAGAAACGCGCGTATATCTGGCTATTATGTTGATTTCTATGTTGGCCATCGCCATCAATTTAACTGGCACGGTTTATGATAATTTTGCTGAAAGTCTTCGATATTCTTCTTTTTCTGTCTCCTCGGTGATGACAACGACGGGGTATGCAACCGCTGACTTTTCTCAGTGGCCAACCTTGAGCCGGTATGCGTTGCTTCTATTGATGTTTATCGGTGCTTCTGCAGGCTCCACGGGCGGTGGTATCAAGGTGTCCCGATTTATCATCATGTTTAAATCCTTAAAGAGGGAATCCTTAAGGATATTGCATCCTCAGGCCGTTAAACTGATTAAGCTGGATAAAATATCTTTACCGGAAGACGTCATTAATGGTACAGGGACTTTTATGGTTGTGTATTTTGGCATCACAGTTGTCTCGATGCTACTCGTTGCACTGGATGGATTCGACATGGAAACGTCTGTTTCAGCTGTCGCGGCTTGCATTAATAATATCGGTCCGGGTTTCGGAATGGTTTCGCCGGTCGGCAACTTTTCAGGCTTCTCTGATTTCAACAAGATCGTGTTGACTCTCGATATGTTGATCGGGCGTCTTGAGGTTTACCCAATGCTGCTGCTCATATCACCGGCTATTTGGCGCAGAAAGAGGAGTTAGGATGGATATGAAGTTGGGAGGAATTTATAGCAGATGGAGAACACGAGACGAATCATAAAGATCGAAAAAGAATACGAATTAAGCATTTAATCAATATCCATGGAAACGATATTTGACGTATTGTTTTATAATGCCTCCAAAAAGTATCAAGTTTTATACTGCAAAAAAATAAAAACAGCCTACCTTTCGAGGCTGTTTGAGCGTCTCTTGACGATATAAAAAACGGATACGCGGGATCGATGGATTGGGGTGGATACTTCATGGCGATCCATATAACTGTAAAGCCAATTAAATAAAGATCGATAATCCGGTGATGCTTACTGAAGCAGCACCGGGTTGGTTCCGGACGAATTGCTGAGCGCATCCACTACGTATACCCGGATGATATCGCCGGGCGATACGTTAAAACCAACGCCAGCGTTGGAAGCCGCGTCATAGTCTGCATTGACAAAGCTGTACCCGATTTGTCCCCCGTTGCGCTGCTGTACAAAAACCACCGTCTCTTCGCCTTCATGGGTTATCACCGGCTGTAGCGCAACGTTTAAATACCTAAAACCTGTTACGCCACTCTTGATCGTAAGCGTCGTAAATCCGTCCGCAGTGCTCACCGTATACGCGCTGTCGGTGTCCGGTACGATCTTGTACTTGCCTGTTGCCGAAGGCGGGCTGACCACCAGCGAATACGTCTTGGTGGCTTTGCGGCCTTCGCCGTCGTAAACCCGCACCTCCACAGAGAATGTACCCGTTACGCCGGGCGTGCCGGATATGATGCCGTTTTCCCGCGATATGCTAAGCCCCTTGGGCAGGCCGCTGGCGTACCAGCTGTTGCTGCTGTCGCCGCCGCTCGCGCTAAGGCTGCACGTATAGCTTTCGCCGATAATCGCGGCTAAGATACCGGGCGTGTCGATGGAAAGGCTGGCGTAGCCGATGGTGATATCAAAACCGACCGTGAGCACCGCGCCCCGGCTGTCGGTCACGGTTGCCGATACCGCGCTGGTACCCGTAGCCGTAGGAACACCGCTGATCTCGCCCGTTGCGCTGTTGATGCTTAAGCCCGTCGGCAGGCCCGTCGCTGTCCACGTATATGGCGATGAACCTTTGGTGACGGTGGGCGTAAAGCTGTATGCGCTTCCCACCGCTCCCTTCGGGATGATCGGCCCCATGTCCACCACGATCGCGTTATCGTTGCTGTCGCCCTGTACGTTTTGTATGACTATGGTGAACCGACGGTCATAATACAGTCCGCCGGTGTCGGTGACGCGCATACGGATACGATAGATGCTCTTGGTTTCATAATCCAATACCGCTGTAGTTTTTATTTGATCGCCCGCGATGCTGAACGAATCGTTGTCGTCATCTCCCGGGCCGGATACAAGGCTGTAAGTACAACTTTCATACCGGTCCGAATCTGACCGGGTAAGATTTCCCACCACGGTCCCGACGGCCTGCTCTTCCGATAAGCTATCGTTGCTCAAAAACAGATCCGTCGGTGCATTGTTCAGTCTCATCACCGTTGTCTTACTCTCATAGTTTGTATCGGCATATGCCACGAACGGCGTACCCGAATCATCAAACGCCAGGGATGTCTCCCATGCTTGGCCCCCCACAGAAAACCCGCGCGTACCGACCGTCTCCCAATTTCTTCCGTTATACTGCATCACCGTGACTTTTCCGTTATCGTTATATGCCACATATGGCGTATTCCCATTTATCTTCAGTGAGACACAACCTGCTTTGCGTTCCGAAAAGCCAGCCATGCCGACCGTTTCCCACTTGCCACTCTTATACCTCATCACCGTGAGTTTTTCGTCATAGGTGAAATCCGGGTAAGCCACATACGGTGTATTGCCATCGATCGCCATCGACATACCAAAACTCACAACGTTTCCCGAAAACCCGGGCGTACCGACCGTCTCCCAACTGCTTCCGTTAAACTTCATTACCGTGGCGAACCCGTTGCGGTCGCGATCCCCGTAAGCCACATACGGCGTATTGCCACTGAACACCAGTGATATCGGAGGATCAGTAACTTGTGTCGAAAAACCGGGCGTGCCGACCGTCTCCCAACTGCTTCCGTTAAACTTCATCACCGTTAACTTGTCGTCATTGGCTAAATCGGCATATGCCACATACGGCGTCCCGGCGTCATCAAACGCCAAGGGGGTATGCCATGCCTGGCCTGCAGAAAAGCCGGGCGTGCCGACCGTCTCCCAACTGCTTCCGTTATACTTCATTACGGTGGCTTTTCTGCCATTGCCGCCATCCACATAAGCCACATATGGCGTATTGCCATGGATCGCCAGCGATATACAATCTGCAGTACCTGCCGAAAACCCGGGTATACCGACCGTCTCCCAACTCCTTCCGTTAAACTTCATCACTGTGGCTTTTTTGCTGTTGCCGCTGTCCTGATATGCCACATACGGCGTATCCGCGTCATCAAACGCCAAGGATGTATACGTTTCATGCCATGTTCCACTCGTAGAAAAGTGGGCCGTGCCGACCACCGCCCAGTTTTGGGTTCCAGCCGCCTTGGCGGTCTGCATTGCGCCGCCCGGCAGCATCGCGGCTATAATCGTCATGATTACTGCGGTTATCATTGCGGTGACTTTTCTTTTCATGATTTTCCTTCCTGAAGTCTTCTTTTGTTGTCATGCGCTTTAGCGGGTTGCTGCAGCGTCGCTTGCTTTATCAAAACAAAGCCTTAATCGTCTTGTTCCTGCTTGTTTCTCCGGCGGATCAGTATCCATAGGACTGCTGCCAGTATGATCAGCCCGATGGCGATCCATATGGCCACCATCCATCCGCCCACGCGGCTCTCCCCGGTCTTTGAGGGTTCTCCGTTTTCGTCGAGTACGCGGATGCGCGCTTCGGCAAGCGGCATCATATCACCATTGAGCAGGGTGATCTCGATATCGCCGTCCGTGTTGATATCATCCTTTGTGACCTTAATCTTCAGCACGCCGTTCTTCGCATCGGATAGGTATAGCATTTTTCCGCTGGGTGTCTCAATCGCAACTGTACCTTCCGGCAGGTCGTCCACTCTGATAACGATGGTGATTGCGCTTGTTTCGTCATCCTGCAATATCTCCTGGGGCGCTATAACCAGCTTTGTGTTACCGCCGTCTGTGCCGACAGCTTCGGGTTCATCCTTGTCCGTGGCTGCGCTTGCGCCGGGTGATGCTGATGCGCCGGGTGATGCTGATGCGCCGGGTGATGCTGATGCGCCGGGTGATGGTGATGCGCCGGGTGATGGTGATGCGCCGGGCGATGGTGATGCGCCGGGCGATGGTGAGGCGCTGGGTGATGGTGATGCGCTGGCAGACGGCTTGGGCGTCGCCGTCGAAGCCGGCGGTGTATTGACAGTGATCATTGTCGTTGCGACGTCATTTCCGCTGCCTGCCGTCACTGTCAGCCTGCCTGCCGCCATATTCGAGAGAATGGCGAATGAGGTGGAGTATTTTCCGTTCGAATCCGCTTTTGTTGCGTTGAAATATACGATGTTGCCTGCTTCGTCAGTGATCTTTATCACGATGTCCGTATCAGCGCCTGACGTGCCGAATATCGTGACTGTCTCACCGGGTAGCGCAGAAGTTTTGTCTGTAGCCACGCTCGCCGAGGCCAACGCCGATGAGATAAAAGCAAACATAATAAGAACAACAATACATGTTCCGACGATTTTCTTCATATAGTCTCCAATATTTGATCACAGGTGATACATATCTTGATAGGGTACTCATTCAACGAAGACTCACTGAACGATTGCTTGCCTGTCGTGCATGCCTAACAAACCTGCGCATTATGAGCCATTTTATTAAATGTTCGACAAGAGTACCTAAAATTCCTATTAATATAAATTTAAAATCATCATTCTATATAGGTTTCTTGCCTTGTTGTACCAAATTGCCCTCAATGTTCACAATCAATGGAGACAGAAAATCAACACAATTATATGAAAAGAAACATCCCGACGGATACTTCTCTTGTGGTCATTGTCATGTGCTTTTCTCTATATTGTCCTTGACAAATGTTGTAAACTAAATGACATTTACTCTTGCGGTTTATACGTCGCTTCGATTGGGATAAAATCGAAGACCGTGACATCAAAGAGCCCCATATCAGTGAGCTTGATTTCGGGTATCACCGCCAACGACATAAAGCATAATGTCATGACCGGCTCTACCGTGCTGCTGATTTTCAATATGTTGTGTGCGCTCTCATGCAGGCTTGTCAGCCGCTCGTCAACCCATTCTCCGGATTGGTCGCTCATAATGCCGCCAATCGGCATGGGCATAGAGTCTATCACCTTTTTATCCCTAACCATCACAACACCGCCATTTTGTGCGATCAGCGATTCCACCGCCGTTGCCATTTCTTCGTTGTTGACGCCTACAGCAATAATATTATGCGAATCGTGTGCGATGGAAAGCGCAATGGCACCTTCTTTTATGCCATAGCCCTTTAGGAAACCCAGCGCCACATTGCCCGTATTTTGATGGCGCTCCACCACGGCCATTTTTACAATGTCTTTGTCTGGCTCATACACAAAATCGCCTTGTGCATCAAGCTTCACATATGCGGTCTCTTTGCTGGTTACCACGCTGCCCCGATTGAGGCCGATGACATTGACATGGTTGCTTTTCAAACGCATTTTCAGCTTATCAATACGAAAGTCTTTAACATGAAAACAGCCGGCCACGGTTTCTATGCTCTTTCTCTCCACCTTTAGCAGGTATTTTTTATCCTTTGCCACTTGCTGCCCGTTTAGGAACACCTGTCGCACGTTGAAGTTTGTTAAATCCTCCAGCAAAACGATATCCGCGCGCAGTCCCGGCGCAATGGCACCGCGGTCATACAGCCTGAAGCATTCGGCAGCGTTCAAGCTGGCCATTTGTATTGCGACAATGGGGCTTATTCCTTCTTCGACGCAGATTCTTAAATGATGATCCAAATGCCCCAGCTCAAATATGGTCTTTGGCTGGCGGTCATCGCTGCACAAAAGGCACCTTCTGCTGTTTTTCTCCGTGACGCCTTTCAAAAGATTGCGCAGATCATGGCACGCAGACCCCTGACGCAGCAGCACGTACATGCCGCGGGAAATTCGGTCTGTCAGTTCCTCGGCGGACGAACATTCGTGATCCGTTGTGATATGTGCCGCCGTATACGCATTCAGCTCCTTACCGGAAAGGGAGGGGCTGTGTCCGTCAATGGGTTTATTCGCTTCCTTTGCCGCCATAAGCTTATCCAGCACGCCGTCGTCCGCAAACACAACGCCGGGATAGTTCATGAATTCGCCAAGCCCCGTGATGCGCTCATCCGCTATCGGCTCTTTCATCGCTTTCGCATCGATGACGGCGCCCGCGTGTTCCCAGGGTGTCGCGGGGACGCAGGAGGGCAGCATCATTTTGATATCCAGCGCAGTGCCTTTGGATGCATCAAGCATATACGAAAGCCCTGTCAGCCCTGCCACATTCACAATTTCGTGGGGGTCTGCAATGATGGTGGAAGTGCCGCACGGCACCAAAAGCCTGCCGATTTCCTCGGGGCTCACATAAGAGGATTCTATATGGATATGGCTGTCGATAAAGGCGGGGGAGGCGTACATACCCTGAGCATCGATTTCAGTGTCTCCCCGATATGCGCCTATGCCCGCGATAAAACTGTCGGATATGGCAATATCGCCTTCTATGATCTGTTGATTGTAAACATCGACCACCTTGCAGTTTTTGATCACAAGATCCGCATTTTGCCGACCGGCGGCAACATCAATGAGTTTTTTTAGCTGCTGTTTTTCCATAATTTCACCTATTCCTTCTCAAGCTGCAAAATAGGGCAAATGTATTCAAGGACAAACAAAAAAACATATCAGTTTAGCGTAAAGACCAAGTTTACCGTCCTGAGATATGTCGAATATTATGTATTTGCACTTGTATTAGGGAAGCACTGATTAATTCGGCGCGCTGCCTTGAAGGCTTATTTTGCGTTCTGCTGTGTCACTAAAATCTCGAAATAGCGCTGCTATTTCATCGATTTTGCTCCTTGCAGAACACAAAATCCTCTCTTCAAATCAGCACATCTCATTTAATCAGTGCTTCCTTAGAAACGCTCACGCCTGTAAAGAGACTGCTCGATATTTACTGTAAAACAAAATGGGAAGAGTTGCAACAGAAAAACTTAGATATGTCGCGTTGTTCTTCAATGAGCGCGATCGTTTGGTATTGCTTCCATGCTCGCAAAAGCTATCCAATTGGCTTTGACCCGGTTGACTGTGCTTTATACGGAAATGCTTCCGCCGTGCGCTTCAATGATGGCTTTGGCAATCGTCAGGCTGGGGGTCTGCTCCGGTCGGTATATCGCAGCATTTGCACTTTACTTTTTGATTGGCGCCCTATATTATGGAAATGCCAGTCCGGGCGTGGTCTGTGATTGATTTTTTGCAGTTACGGTGCTTTCATCGTTAATCTGCAAGCTCGCAAATGCATTATATCCAGATAGAAGAAGTTTCTCATAAATAAACTAACTGATATCAAAAATAATTCTATTGTCATTATACTGTAACGATGTATAATAATTAGGGGATCTATACAAATCAAATGAAAAATCAAACACGTCTATTAGAAGGGAAGATCAACCATGTTTAAGGTCTTTCTTGTCGAGGATGAGATCGTGGTGCGCGAAGGCATACGCAACAATATTCTTTGGGAGCACTATGGCTTTATTTATGCTGGCGACGCTTCGGACGGAGAGCTCGCGCTGCCATTAATTCGCCAGATACAGCCCGATCTTCTTATTACTGATATTAAGATGCCATTCATGGACGGATTGTCGTTAATCGAACTGATCCGCGCGGAACTTCCAAGGACAAAAATTGTCATCATCAGTGGATACGACGATTTTTCTTACGCGCAGAAAGCGATTCGTATTGGCGTGGAACAATATCTGCTCAAGCCAATAATAAAAGAAAAAATGGTGGAGATCCTGATTGAGCTGCACAGGAAAATGGAAACCGAGCAGCAGCAGCAGGAATATATCGCGAGGTTTGAACGGGAAGCGCAGGAGTACGAGATGTTTTCGCGCAGGAGGTTTTTTGAGCAAATCGTCACCGGCGGTTTGAGCGTATCTAAAATCTCTGAAACAGCGAAGGCATTGGGCATAGACGTGAACGCCCCGAATTATAATATTGTGCTTTTTTCGCTCAGCAGCGCCGGATATGACGGAAGCGCACCGGAGAGCTATACCGACGCACTCACGGTGGTGCAGGATAATTTCCGACAGTATATCGTCAGCCATTCGGAGTTTATTCTGTTCAACTGGAACGTCACGACATATGCCGTTTTGGTAAAGGGCTCTCAAGACGATATCGAGCGGCTAACCAGACAATGCATCGAGAACATACAGGGGTGCTGTGACATGGCGGGGTCCGATGTGAACTGGCACACCGCAAGCGGCTCGCCGGTATCGCGGCTTGGCGCTATTCCAGCCTGCTTTGGGGAGGCAAGCCGTATCTTGTCCTATCGGTATTTATGCCCGGAGGAGCATACCCTTGCTGAAGCAAGCATTCGGGATTTTAAAAAAAAGGACGGCTCCAATAAGATTACGTGTCAAACAGAGATCAATCAGGAGGGTGTCCGCAAATTTCTTAGCGGCGGAACGGTAGAAGAAATCGACCGCTTTATCGATCAGCTGTTTCAAAGCGCCGGAGAGGAAGCTGTTTCTATGCCGTTGTTCTGCAGGTATTTGACATTGACGGTTTACTTCGCGGCCAACGAGTATCTGAATTCGATTGGCTGCCGTGCGGACAGCTTGTGGTCGACAGAGCTTCGTCCGAGTGACAGTGCATCGACGCCAGAGGAAGCGCGCAAGTTCGCTCGACAGATTATGGAACAGGCAATCGGGCTGCGCGACAGTGAAAGTAAAAAACAGCAGCGCCACCTGTTGACCCAGGCAATCGAGTTCATCGACGAGCATTATCCGGACGAAACGATTTCGCTTGACCGTGTGGCCAGAAAAGTGAATATCAGCCCAAACTACTTTTCGGCGATGTTCAGCCAGGAAGTCGGTCAAACCTTCGTCGAATATCTGACCAATAAACGGATTGATGAGGCAAAACGCATGCTTCGTCTGACGGACAAGCGTTCCAACGAGATCGCGTTCACCGTTGGATATAAAGATCCGCACTATTTCAGCTTCGTGTTCAAGAAAGTTTCGGGCTGTACGCCCAGTGAATACCGCAGAGGAAACAAGCTGTGAGCATTAATTTCCGGCCGAAAGCGAAAAACGAGAAAATAACCATGCAGAGCAAGCTCTGGAAGATGATACTGATCGTTGCGCTGCCGCTGATGATCGTCATCATTGCCATTGCGTCAATCGGCATTGTGTATGCGTTTCAGTATCAAGCGATATTGAACAACGTCACAACGGCTTCGAACTTCAACGTGAGTACGTCCTCGGATTTTAATCAGGATTTTAAGGGTGATATTGATCAAAAAATGTACTACTACGTGATTCAAAGTCAGTATTCGGAAGGCTTGCCGATAGAGGAGGTACGGTCTGCGGAGTCAATCGCTCGGAAGCTGATTGAAACGACGACGGAAAAGGACAGCTTGCGTGCCATTAACAGCGTCTTGAATATGTGCCAAAGCCTTGAGAAAAACATGCAGCGGATTGCGGAAACGAAGGAATATGATGCCCGCATGGATCAGTTGGAAGTCGATATTTATGGCAGAACGGAACTGATTCAGGAGTATATCAATACTTACCTCTATTATGAAGCGGCACATCTGAATGCTTTGCAGACGACCATGATCAGAAATATGATCGTTTTAATGAGCGCAGTCGTTGTTTTATCGCTGGTACTATTGTATTTCCTTTTGACGAATTCGAGAAAGCTGAGCAACAGGATTGTTGATCCGATAGACAGGATCTGCGAACGTCTGGAAGCGATCGGCAAGGGCAGCCTGCTCGTTTGTGAACCGATTCAGGCAGATGTGGAGGAAGTGCAGCTTCTATCGGATGGCATTGAGAGCATGGTCGGGCGTTTAAAACAGCTGATTGAGAAGAACGCTGAGCAAGAAAAGCAGCGCAGAGGAACCGAGCTAGCGCTGCTGCAGGCGCAGATCAACCCGCATTTTCTTTATAATACACTCGATACCATTGTGTGGTTGATCGAGTCCGGGGAGATCAGCTCGGCGGTCACGATGGTGGACAGCTTGTCAAATTTCTTCCGCTTTTCGTTAAGCCGCGGGAAAACCGTCATCACGCTTGCCGAGGAGGAGCAACACATTCGCAGCTACCTGGAAATTCAGCAGATGCGCTACCGGGATCTCATGGAATATAAAATCGACATTCCGGATCATATGAAGAATTTCATACTGCCCAAGCTGACCCTGCAGCCGCTGGTGGAAAACGCGTTGTATCACGGTATAAAAATACGGCGCCGAAAAGGCTTAATCAAAGTGACAGGCAGAATGCAGGAAGACAGCTTGATTTTAGAGGTGACCGACGACGGATCCGGCATGACGGAGGAGCGCTTAAGCGAGATACGGGCATCCCTCGCGCAAGAAATGAGTGACGGGTTTGGCCTGCGGACGGTGCACCAAAGAATCCAAATATTTTTTGGCGGTGATTACGGTTTGGCTGTGGAAAGCACGCCGGATGTTGGCACAAGGATCACTGTGACGATTCCCATACAGACGATTGATAAGGAGATGAGAGCTTGAAATCCAGCATATTTGCGGCGTTCGTATGCCTTGCGGTTCTGCTTTGCGGCTGCGTTCAAGAACAGCAGCCCGTGGCGGAAGCAACCAAAGATCAACCGATCGTGGTCGGGTTTTCGCAGGTCGGCGCGGAATCGGAGTGGCGTGTGGCCAATACTGAAAGCATAAAAGCCTCCCTGAGCGAAAAAAATGGATATGAGCTGATCTTTGACGACGCTCGAAACGAGCAGGAAAACCAGATTAAAGCGATCCGTACCTTTATTCAGCAGGATGTGGATTATATCGTGTTCTCTCCTAGAGTGGAAACAGGCTGGAACTCGATATTGCAGGAAGCGAAGGAAGCCGGTATACCGGTGATCGTGACCGACCGTTATATTGAAGCGGCAGACGAAGACCTATATATGGCGTATATCGGCTCCGACTTTAGAGAAGAAGGCGACAAAGCCGTGAAGTGGCTGGAGGAGCTGCTGGAAAAACAGGGAAGGGCGAAAGAGCCCATCGGGATTGTGCATATTCAGGGAACGCTCGCATCCTCCGCACAGATCGGCCGAACGGGTGCGCTTGAGAACGCAGTCGGCCAAAACCCTTATTGGACGATTATCGCACAGGAAGACGGCGATTTCACGAGAGCCAAGGCTTATGAGGTCATGGGCGAAATTTTAAAGAAGACGAAAGAAATCGACGTCGTTTACTGTGAGAACGATGGTGAAGCGCTTGGCGCGATTGACGCGATGGAAGAAGCGGGACTGAAATGTAACGTGAATGGCGGCGTCATCGTTATCTCGTTCGATGCGACTAGGCTGGGGCTTGAGTATTGCCTGGAGGGAAAAATCGGGCTGACTGTGGAATGCAACCCGTTGCAGGGCCCCTATGTTGATGAGATAATCAAAAAATTGGAGCGAGGAGAGCCGATAGAGCGGGAAACATTCACTGATGAGACCCAGTTCGACTACTTTACCATCACGCGGGAGATGATTGACAGCAGGGAATACTGAAGACAGGGGAACACCGCCATCAATCACCCGTTCGCATATGTGTGCAATGTCTTTTTAGTGTAATCATTTCTATTGCAGGACAAACATATCTAATGAATAAAATGAAAATATTTATCCAGTCGAAGCAATAAAACAACTTTTATATACAACAACTGAAAGAGTATGAGGCAGACGATAGTCCCTTTGTTATAACCAAAAATGGTTGAAAGTTCTGCCTGTTTTAGATTTCTTTATAGGACGCGGTGCAATGGGTTTGCTATTTACTCAATATGGTTGAAATTCTTACGAAGTTATTCTGCTGACATTGTCTTTCATATGTTCCATTGTTAGAATATAAACTATTCTTAGATGCTTAGCTTCAAGAATAAAATCTGAAAGGAACGATTAATTATGAAAAAACTGTTGGTTGTCCTATTAACTGTTGTACTGGCGTTTGGTTTGATCGCATGCACCGCCCAGGCACCCGCTGCGAGCGATCCGGCACCTGTCGATGAACCCGCCGACGTTCCGGCACCCGCCGATGAACCAGCCGATGAGCCGGCACCCGCCGATGCGTCTGGTGATCTGATTAAGGTTGGTGTCGTCAACAATCCGCCAGCTGAGTCCGGATATCGCGCAGCGAACGTGGCAGACTTTGAAAAAGTCTTCACAAAAGAGAACGGATATGAGGTTTCGACCTTCTACAGCCTGAAGAATGATGAGCAGTTGAATGCAGCTGCGCAGTTTATCACCGACGGCGTCGATTATCTTCTTATTTCAGCCGCCGCTACAGATGGTTGGGATACCGTTCTGACCAATGCAAAAGAAGCCGGTATTAAAGTGTTCCTCTTCGACCGTATGATGAACGTTGACGAAAGCCTTTATGAAGCTGCCGTTGTTTCTGATATGGCAGTGCAAGGCACCACGGCTGTGGAATGGCTCAAGGCGCAGAAGCTTGATGAGTATAATGTCATCCACATTCAGGGTGCAATGGGAAGCGATGCGCAGATCGGCCGTACAGCCGCTCTGGATGCTGAATTTGCAGCCGGCACCATGAAAAAGGTTGTTCAGCAGACCGCTACTTGGGATGAAGCCGAAGCAAAGAAAATTGTTGAAGCTGTTATCAATTCCGGTGACAAGTTCAACGTGATCTATGCCGAAAATGATGGTATGGCAAAGGGTGCTGTTGCGGCGCTTGATGAAGCTGGTATCACCCACGGCGTTGACAAGGATGTCGTTATCATGGGCTTCGATTGCAACAAGTTTGCGCTTAGAGAACTGCTTGCGGGCAACTGGAACTATGACGGTCAGTGCAGCCCCTTCCAGGCAGCTGTTATCTCTGATATGATTCAGAAACTTGAAGCTGGTGAGACGCTTCCTTCAAAAGAAGTTATTTCTGAAGAGCGTGGTTTTGATGCAGCGACGATTACTCAAGAGGACATCGATACATACGGCCTCGGCGATTAATCACTACACCTAATAACAAGGACTTCGTATTAAGTATGTGCGGTGCGGGGTATGCGGATATTTTCCGCATACTCGCACCGCTATCTTTACGAAGATTCCAACGCATAAAGGATGGTTAGTACCTATGCAAAACGAAATCGTTTTATCCATGCGGAAAATATGCAAAGCCTTCCCGGGTGTACGCGCTTTGCATAATGTGGATTTCACCCTATGCAAAGGCGAAATTCACGCCCTGATGGGTGAGAATGGAGCCGGCAAGTCAACCTTAGTCAAAGTTTTAACAGGCGTATACCCGAAAGATTCAGGACAAATCCACATAGCGGGTATTAACAAAGAGATTACCATAAAATCCCCTCAAGAGGCTCAGAATTTAGGCATCAGTACGGTTTATCAGGAGATTACTCTTTGCTCTAACCTTACGGTTGCCGAAAATATGTTTATCGGACGAGGCAATTACAATTTCGTCAATTGGCGTTCTATGGTCAAGAAGACGACACAGATACTTGACAGACTTAATATTCCGGCGAGAGCCACCCAGCAGCTTGCCACTTGCTCGCTGGCTGTGCAGCAAATGGTTGCCATTGCCCGCGCCGTGGATATGGACTGCAAAGTCCTTATCTTAGACGAGCCGACCTCCTCGCTGGACGAACACGAGGTTGAAAAGCTTTTTTCTCTTATGCGCGAACTGAAGTCGCGCGGTGTCGGCATCATCTTCATCACACATTTTCTTGAACAGGTATACGAGATATGCGACAAGATAACCGTTTTGAGAAACGGCGAGCTCGTTGGAGAGTACGAAATAAAAGATTTGCCGCGCGTACAGCTTATATCAAAGATGATGGGTAAAGAGCTTGACGACATTTCAGCATTGGAAAATCGAAAGGCAGCACACGCCAAGGTGGATGACACGCCCACATTCGAAGCATCTGGGTTATCCAGCGCGGTGGGCACAAAGGCGTTTGATTTCAAAATTCATAAGGGAGAAGTGAACGGGTTTACCGGGCTTCTTGGCTCTGGCCGCAGCGAAAGCGTACGTGCCATTTTCGGCGCTGATAAAATTACCGGCGGCAGGGTGAAGGTAAACGGACAAACCGTCAAAATATCAAAGCCCAAGGATGCCATGAAGCATGGCCTTGGGTATCTGCCCGAGGATAGAAAGCAGGACGGTATCGTTGAGGATCTGTCTGTGCGTGAAAATATTATTCTTGCATTGCAGGTGATGAAGGGCTTTTTTCGGCCGTTTTCCAAAACGGAGGCGGAAGCCTTTGCAGATCAGTACATCAAACTATTAGGGATAAAAACGGCTTCCATGGATACACCCATAAAATCGCTTTCGGGCGGCAATCAGCAAAAGGTCATACTTGCGCGCTGGCTGCTCACAAATCCTAAGTATCTTATCTTGGACGAACCGACGCGCGGTATTGACGTCGGTACAAAAGTTGAAATACAAAAGCTTGTTTTGAAGCTCGCCGAAGAAGGCGTCAGCGTGACGTTTATCTCGTCTGAAATAGAGGAAATGCTTCGTACGTGTTCACGGCTCATCGTTATGCGGGATCGTAAAATAGTGGGTGAACTCAAGGGCGAGGACGCGACGCAAGCAAAAATCATGCACACGATAGCGGGGGAGGCAGTTCAAAATGGCTAAAGGTTTAAAGAAATTAATGAAGTCTCAATTGATTATCCCGTTGTTTGCGCTTTTATTGATCATTGTTTTTAATTTAATCAGGGATGTCGGTTTTTTCTCTTTAACCGTTACAACCAATAACTATGGAAACACCGTTCTTTCAGGCAATATAATCAGTATTCTAAACGGCGCATCCGAGCTTGCTATTTTGGCAATCGGTATGACGCTGGTCACCGCATCGTCGGGGGGACAGGATATCAGCGTTGGCGCAGTGGCTGCAATAGCAGGCAGTGTTTTTGTTCGCGTGCTTCGCGAAAATCAAGTGACCATGCCAATCATTCTTATCGCCTTTTTGGCAGGCTGTGTGGTGACTATGCTGTGCGGCGCGTTTAACGGCACATTGGTAGCCAAATTCAAGATTCAGCCGATGATCGCGACATTAATACTGTTTACTGCCGGACGCCCTATCGCGTATTGGATAAACGGCGGCGCAACGCCGACTGTTGACAGCCCGCTGCTAGGTAACATTGGCAGCTTTATTCCGGGTATCCCCATACCCACACCCATTATCATCGTCATCGTATTCGGTGTATTGGTTTCGCTTTTCTTAAGGTTCACCAATCTCGGGTTATACACACAAGCGGTTGGAATCAACGAGAAATCCGCCCGCCTAAACGGAATCAACGTTGTGTGGATGAAAATATTATCATTTATGATACTGGGCGTATGCACGGCTATTTCGGGCTGTATCGGCGTCAGCAGAATGGGGCTTATCAACCATGAAACAATTCTTTTAGATATTGAAATGGATGCTATTTTGGCTGTTGCTATCGGAGGCAATGCGCTTAGCGGCGGAAAATTCAGCTTGGCCGGCTCAGTGATAGGGGCATATATCATTCAGGCGTTGACAATTACGCTTTATGCCATGAAGGTTCCTTCGACGGCGATAAAAGCATATAAAGCCATTGTTATAATAGCCATCGTTGTCATTAGTTCGCCAGTTGTAAAAGAATATGCCATTCAGCTTCGGGATAAGCTGTTTAAAAAGCGGACGAAGATCGCTGATAATTACGTTGATAGCGGAAAAAGCATATAAGACGGTTGTCATTATAGCATCGTTCATTAGTTCGCCAGTTGCAAAAGAATGCCCTTTAGCTGCGCGACAAGCTGTTAAAAAACCGACGAAAATAACGGAGAATTAATAATATGACAAGTAATAAAGGTCCATTTGCCGGTACGGCGGGGAAAAAACGCAGAGAGCCTATTTCCAACACAAATTTGCTCTTGACCATAACGATTTGCACCTTCATTGGCATGTACGTACTTGCCATGCTTGTCTGGGGTGGCGGTTTCCTGAATCCTCAGCAGTTCCTAGATATTTTCAATAACAATGCGTTTTTGATTGTGATTTCCTGCGCACTGACCATCGTTATGATAGCAGGTGGCATAGATATTTCAGTAGGCGGCATAACCGCGCTGGTGACCATGGCTTGTGTCGTTTATCTGGATGACCATAGCGGCAGCGTCATCGGCTCTGTGGGTTTAGCTTTGGGCATTGGGATAGCGTTCGGGCTGGTTCAGGGAATGTTGATAGCCTATTTGGATATACAGCCCTTTATTGTCTCGTTAGCGGGTATGTTCTTTGCTAAAGGCATGATAACCATCGTCAGCGCTGCACCGCGCACAGCGGTGCACGAAGCCTTTATGGCCCTTAAGGATTTTCGTATCGTGATTCCGGGTATCGGTTCTTATGGAAAGACCGGCAATTTTATTCCCGCCAAAATTGAGCTCGGCGTAGTCGTCGCGATAGCTGTCGTATTAGCTATATTCTTCATTCTCAGATGGACGCGATTCGGGCGCAACCTCTATGCGGTGGGCGGCAACAGGCAGAGCGCATTAATGCTTGGCATCAATGTAAAGCGCACAAAATTCTATTCCTATTTGCTAAGCGGGTTATTATCCGGAATCGGCGGTTACGTCTACCTGATGCATACAGGGGCAGGAAACGCCTCCAATGCAACCGCCGCAGAAATGCAAGCGATCGCGTCTGCGATTATCGGCGGCACATTATTAACTGGCGGCGTTGGCAATGTTATCGGTACGCTTTTCGGGGTGCTTTCTTTAAAGACGATTAGCAATATTGTCATTGCTTCGGGGCTTAGGGAGCCATATTGGCAGAGTATTACAATCGGGCTTATGCTGTGCTTCTTCATTTTGCTTCAAAGTGTGGTTCTTTCAATTCGTGAAAAAGGCGGCTTTAAGCTGCTGCTGCCGGAATGGATGATGTTTAAAAGCAGGAAAAGAAGCGAAGATAGCGCGAGTGACATATCATCGTAGGCGATCTGTCATACAAACATGTCGCATGTATTTTGCGTATATTCTGAAAACACATACAAATATACAAGCTGTATGCGGCATTCGATTCCTCCAGTGCGTGTATACGGCAGAACTAAGCGCAAGGCTGGGCACCTCCCCAGCTTTGTGTAATTTATAAACGACAGAAATGAAAACGTATAATAATCGGACATAAACATTGTCGGCTTGGGTATGGCTATTGTAATATAGAGGAAGGAAGAACCATAAATAAGGAGGACGTATGGATAATCAAATCGATAAAAGTGCACTTATGAATGGCGAAACATATCTTGGAATCGAGCTTGGCTCTACGCGAATCAAGGCCGTGCTCGTAGACAAAGCGCACAACCAAATTGCAACGGGCGGGCATACATGGGAGAACAAGCTTGAAGACGGCATTTGGACGTACTCACTCGATGATATCTGGACAGGTATTCGCGACTGCTACGCACAAATGGCCAAAGACGTGCGCGATAAATACGGCCTGCAGCTTAAAACCGTCGGCGCGATCGGCGTTTCAGCCATGATGCACGGATACATGGCGTTTGATAAAGATGATAATCTGCTTGTGCCGTTCCGCACATGGCGCAACACCATCACCGGTGAAGCTTCTGAAAAACTCACGGAGCTGCTTAAGTTTCATGTGCCGCAGCGCTGGAGCGTCGCGCACCTGTATCAAGCGATTCTGAACGGTGAATCGCATGTGCCGCAGATCCGTTTCCTGACCACGCTCGCGGGATATATTCATTGGCAGCTGACAGGCGAGAAGGTACTGGGCATCGGAGACGCGTCCGGCATGTTCCCCATAGATGACGCGACACGGCAATATGACAGCGGCATGATGAGCAAGTTCGATAAGCTGACTGCAAATCTGCCGTGGAAGCTTTCAGACATTTTGCCGGAGATTTTGCCCGCCGGAGATAAAGCCGGGATACTGACAGAGGATGGCGCAAAGCGGCTTGATCCGAGCGGCGCGCTGGAGGCGGGTATACTGATGTGTCCGCCAGAGGGCGATGCAGGCACGGGTATGGTGGCAACCAATAGCGTGCGCAGACGCACAGGCAATGTGAGCGCGGGCACCAGCGTGTTCGCCATGATTGTACTGGAAAAATCGCTGTCCAAGGTGTATCCGGAGATCGATATGGTGACCACACCGTCCGGTGACGCCGTGGCGATGGTGCACTGCAACAACTGCCTGGGTGACCTTGACGCATGGGTCAAGCTTCTCGGTGAAGCGGCAGGGCTTCTCGGAGCGGAATTTGATACAAAAACACTTTACAACCGGCTTTTGAATCACGCGCTTAAGGGCGCCGCAGACTGCGGCGGCCTGCTCTCATACAACTACATATCGGGTGAGCATGTGACAGACTTCACGCAAGGACGGCCGCTTTTCACACGTACACCGGATGCCAAGTTCAATCTGGCGAATTTCATGCGCACGCACCTGAATTCAGCCTGCGCGTCGCTGAAAATTGGCATAAAGATACTGCTGGAGGAAGAGGGCGCCGCGCTCGATTCCATCACAGGGCACGGCGGTTTCTTCAAAGACGCCAATGTCGGTCAGCGGATCATGGCCGCAGCAATGGGTGCGCCGGTAACTGTCATGGCAACGGCGGGTGAAGGCGGACCATGGGGCATGGCGGTGCTTGCGGCTTATATGGTGAATAAACAAGGCCAGACGCTTCCGGATTATCTGAACA
Organism: Bacillota bacterium; assembly: GCA_023391105.1. Classification (GTDB taxonomy): domain Bacteria; phylum Bacillota; class Clostridia; order Christensenellales; family SZUA-584; genus SZUA-584. The sequence continues at coordinate 65,706 of JAEWBO010000006.1, read as the reverse complement.
GCCGCGTGTTCGCAGACGCAGAATGCACAACTGTGGAGCCGGACGAAAAGGACATCGCTGGCTTTGCGGTGTTCATGGAAAGGTATCAAGCCGGCCTGGTCATTGAACGGTCGGCTGTCGAGTCATTAGAATAAAGTAAAGGAGAAAACTCATGACATATAAGTTTTGGTTTGTGGTCGGGTCGCAGCATCTGTACGGCCCCGAGGTATTAAAAGAGGTCGCCGCCCATGCAAAGACCATGGCGGATGGATTCAACGCGGATCAGGACATTCCGTTTGAGGTGGTGTCAAAAGGCGTGGTGACCACGCCGGACGAGATCAAAGAGGTATGTGTTGCCGCCAACAGCGACAGCGAGTGCGCAGGCGTGATCACATGGATGCACACGTTCTCGCCGAGCAAGATGTGGATCGGTGGTCTGTCCATTCTCAACAAGCCGTATTTGCACATCAACACGCAGTTCAATAAGAACCTGCCGTTTGATACCATTGACATGAACTTCATGAATACCAACCAGTCGGCGCACGGTGACAGGGAACACGGCTTCATTACGTCCCGCCTGAGAATGAAGAGAAAAGTGATCTGCGGCTACTGGGAAGACGCGGCTTTCCGCCTGAGAATGGGCGGCTGGATGAGAAGCGCGGTGGGCGCGATGACGAGCAAGTGCTTAAAGGTGATGCGTCTGGGAGACAACATGCGCTATGTGGCTGTGACCGAGGGTGATAAGGTGCAGGCTGAGAAGGACCTTGGCTGGAGCGTTAACACATACGGTGTGGGCGGCTTGGTCGAGCTTGTGGGCAAGATCACGGACGCACAGGTGGATGCAAAGATAGCGGAATACGAGAGTAAATATACGATTAATACCGATAATATAGGCGCGGTGAAGTATCAGGCGAAGCTCGAAATCGCGCTGGAGCAGATGCTCCAATCGGGTGGATTCAGCGCCTACACGAACAGCTTTGAAGACCTGTTCGGGCTGGATCAGCTGCCCGGCCTTGCGTCTCAGAACCTCATGGGCAAAGGCTATGGCTTCGGCGCCGAGGGTGACTGGAAACAGGCGGCCCTTCAGGCCATCATCAGCGCGATGTCGCAGGGGCTGACCAAGGGCTATTCGTTCATCGAAGACTATACTTATCATTTTGAAGACGGCAATGAGGCGGTACTGGGCGCGCATATGCTGGAAATATCGCCCGCGATCGCTAAGGAAAAACCCGCTGTTGAGGTGCATCCGCTGGGCATCGGCGGCAAGGATGATCCTGCACGTCTCGTGTTTGAAGGCAAGGAGGGCGATGCGATACTCGTGACGCTTGTGGATATGGGCGGACGGTTCCGCATGATCGCGCATGATGTGAAGGCGATATCGCCGATGCAGAAGATGCCGAACCTGCCGGTGGCCAGCGTGATGTGGCGGCCCATGCCGGACATGATCACGGGCAACGAAGCGTGGATACGCTCCGGCGGTACGCATCACAGCGTCATCTCGTACGACCTGACAGCTGAGCACATGGCGGATTTTGCCGAGATACTCGGCATCGAGTTCGTGCATATCAACAAAGACACGACGATTGAAGACATTAAGACAAAGCTCGCGTTGGGCGACGTCATCTGGGGTTAGGCATATGCTTAGGAAACTTAAAGAGGAAGTCCTGAAAGCCAATCTCGATCTCGTGACATACGGGCTCGTGCTGCTGACATGGGGCAACGTGAGCGCGTATGATGAGGAGACGGGATACGTGGTGATCAAGCCAAGCGGCGTGAGTTACGATACGATGACAGCCGATGATATGGTAGTGGTTGACCTCGACGGAAACCGCATCGAAGGAACGCTGAATCCGTCGTCGGACACACCGACGCATGTGGAGCTGTATAAGGCGTTCAAGGGTGTGAAGGCGGTTGTGCACACACATTCCAAGTGGGCGACGAGCTGGGCGCAGGCGAATATGGATATACCGGCGTTGGGCACCACGCACGCAGACAACTTCTACGGCTCAATTCCGTGCACGCGGCGCATGACGGACGAGGAAATAGGCGGCGCTTATGAAAGGGAAACGGGCAGCGTGATCATACAGACGTTTGAAGAACGCAGTATTGACCCGTTGCAGGTGAGCGCTGTGATCGTGGCGAACCACGGGCCTTTTAGCTGGGGCACGTCTTGCACCAAGGCGGTGGAAAACGCAGTCGTGATGGAGTACACCGCTGAGATGGCCTATATTTCAACGAAGCTGAATCCGAAAACAGATATACAACAGACGTTACTCGACAAGCACTTCTTGCGTAAACACGGCAAAAACGCTTATTACGGGCAGAAATAACATGATATATGAAATAAAGCCGCAAATGCTTGCGGCTTTATTTCATGACGGGATCCCCGAAAAGCGTCGCTTTTGGGGGTGTGATTATTGGTCTTGCAGCACAGGTAAGTTGCCAGTCTCGCCCGTTTTATGATGCTTGCGGCACAGCGCCACATATTTGCCCGTTCCTCCCATGACCACCTGTTCTCCGGAACGGATGATTTGCCCATTTTCGTCCAGCCGCGCGTTGCATATCGCCTTGCGTCCGCACCAGCAGATCGTCTTGATCTCCTCGACAGTATCGGCCCAAGCCAGCAGCCACATGCTGCCCTCAAACAAGTTACGCTGGAAATCCGTCCTCAGGCCATAGCAGATCACCGGTATATTCAGTTCGTCCACCACATACGTGAAAAACTCAACATCTGCCTTGGATACAAATTGCGCCTCGTCCACCAGGATACAGTCGTAAGCCTTTATGGCCTCGTCGCTCATCCTCACGAAATCCTCCACAAACAGGCACTCCTTGTTTATGCCCATGCGGGACTTAACCGTCTGATTTCCATCACGGTCGTCTATCCGCGGCTTTAACACCAGCGCTTTTTGGTCGCGCTCCGCATAATTATAATCCACCATCAGCAGGTTTGCCGTCTTGCTGCTCCCCATTGCGCCATACCGAAAATATAGTTTTGCCAACGTATGCACCCTCCCCAAATGATATGTCCGCCGAATATTATATCATAAAAAACAGTGTGAAAAAGGCAACACCTGTGTTTTTTGGGCTTGAATTACGCAGATAAATCATTTATAATGAACATTCGAACGGCTGGCCATAACGGACAGCCTCATATGGAGAAGTATCGAAGAGGTCATAACGGGGCGCACTCGAAATGCGTTTGTCGGGGAACCGGCACGTGGGTTCGAATCCCACCTTCTCCGCCAATACAAAAGGCTCACCGTAGGTGGGTGGCGCAACCATAACTTTGCCAAATGGCAAGGTTATGTTCTTTTTTCGGAAGGAGACTAGAATATTTTCATTTCTCTGTTTTGACGACTCTTTAAAAACCAAAATGGAATACGCAGAGAATTCCATCTTGATTCAGATATAATACTATGCTTCTATAAGCTACATATCGCCGCCAAAATCAGATGTTGATCCTTGCATTGAATGATCATGCCCTTGGGCGTATTCCGTATCGCCGCTATATTCGTGGTAATGTCCGTCTCTTGTTTCTATTTGCCGATTGGTTGAAATCCTATATTCATGCAGATGACGGTCGTTAACAGTCGTATCTCCCATTAACAAATGAGTATGATTCGGATAGTTGGGGCTGGGGCTGGTTATCCCTATATAGTTGTGTATATGACCGTCATTATACGAGGTTTCACCCATATAGTAATGAGTATGCATTCCTTGAGACATCAGTTAATATCACCTCTTACACATATTACGTTCATTTTGTATAAGATGTGACAATTGGAGGTATAACTGCAGTAGCAGCAGGAGTCATAATCAACGCTCGCTTCCAATTTTCGGTCAAACATCATCTTAAGATCAGCGAATTTTTTGCTCGCTTATGTTGTTGCGTGTATTGTGCTCGGATACAGTCTGTTCAGGGTTCCCCCTAAAGGCATGTCCGCACTGAGCGAACTTAGCTTCCATCGACAGTTATTTTAACAATCATTAGAAAAACAGCAAAATATGATTTATAATAGATATAAAGGGAGAAATCTGATATGGGATTCATTCAAAAGGAAACAGAAATACTGAATAATCTGATAGGCAATATATCTGATAATATAGCAGCACAGATGTATCAAGATCTTGAGTGCTTTCTTCATCCTAATATCAGTTTGTTTATCCCTTCCAGCGGGCAATGCAAATATGCAATAATGCCAAGTCACACTCACCCTGCGTATACCTTTATCTATTATTTCCAATCGGTCATTGATTTTGTGGTTGAGGCAAAGCATATCACATATGATTTGGCGGATGGCAAATGCTTGTCGGCCATGTCACCTGGGATTCCACATCAGGAAATGGAGGAAGAGTATTTTCATAGCTACATTGCCGTTGCTATAGATGCGGCGCTGTTTGAAAATACCATAAGGCAGTACATCGGCAAGATTCCGGTTTTCAAGGGAGAGATATTTGTCCCACACCCAGAACTTCTGAATCTGCTGCGGTGCTTCATGCTGGAATCGAGTGAGGCGAGTCACTCACAGCTGCTCGATAACCTGGCTGAGGTGATCGCCCATTTGATCGTGCGTTCGGTCACAGCCGATACGCAACAGACCATTGCTTTATACGACCGTTTTGAGGTTGACAGAGCCATCGCTTATATGAACAGTCATTTTGCAGACAGGATGACCGTTGAAGATTTGGCCCGGCAAGTCAACCTTTCCGCCGGTCATTTTTCAAAAGTTTTTAAAGCAGTGACAGGGGAGACGCCCATTGGTTTTTTAAATATACTTCGTCTGCAAAAAGCCCGCAGCATGCTGGCGAATAATACCGGCAACATCACACAAATCGCATTGAGCTGCGGATTTGGCAGTTCATCTTACTTTTCAACATGCTTTTTGGAAAAGTATAGAATGACCCCATCCCTTTATCGTCAACAGATTTTAAAGGCGAATAATGCTCAGGATATTTAAAACATCGATAGATATTTTGAAAGTGTTGAGGCGCAAGACCGGATTATCATCTGGTTATCAAAAGAAATCAGGGGGTAATCAAAATGGATGAAAATTTAGCGAATGTATTGTTGTTCGCAAACCAAAATCCATCCAGTTGGCTTGCGACCAGCGAGGATAACCAGCCACATGTGCGCGGCATGCTCATGTGGTTTGCAGATGAAACGGGGTTTTATTACCATACCGCAAAAGCAAAAAGACTCTGTAAACAAATACAGAATAACCCGAAGGTTGAAGCGGCGTTTATCCGCAACGCAGACGACCCTGTCAACTTTGAAACTCTTCATGTCACAGGGGTGGCTGAAATAGTACAAAGTGAAGAGCTCGAAAAAAGGTTGTTTCAGGAGCGGCCATGGCTATGGGGAAACATTGAACGCTCAGGTGTGGATACCCAAGCTGTTATCTTCCGCATTGTGAATGGTTCGGCTCGTATTTGGAATATGTCCTGGAATGTTAAAGAGCATGAGACGCCCAGGGTGATATTTTAACGCTTTGGTTAGGTGGATACCTAAACTTAATTCATAGGGTATACCAGCCGTGAAATGAAAAGGAGGCGCTTTAAAGCGCCTCCGCAGGTCTTAGCTAAGTCTCATTCGATGATTTCGAGCCTGTCAACTACGGAAGTGTAGACCGGAGTCCCGTGAAAAGCGCTTAGTAGAAGGGGATTCCAGCCCGCTCCGCAGCCCACATCTTTTATGCCCTTAGCACTTAACTTTGGATGTTATTCTTTTGCGCCGATATTTTCTCAGCAATATCATTGAGATAAAGCCATCTTTCCATTTTCTCATGCAGCAACAATTCAAGCGATGCTGTTCTTTCCAGCAATTCCTCCAGGCGAACATAATTGCTGGCCTCGGTTTCGATTTCTTTTTTTGTGGAATCAATCTGTTTCTCTAGATCCGCGATGATACTGTCTATGATAAGATACTCCTGTTGTTCCTTATATGTAAATTTCGCTTTAATAGGTATCGCATCTTTTGTCCGTAAATTAGAGACCAACGGTTTTTGGCTTCGATCCTTGGGCTTTTGGCTGTCTGCTTTTTCGATTTGTTGATGATAATCGGCATAACCGCCAAGATATTGCTTCAACGTGCCGTCATTCTGAAACACAAAGATTTTATCAGCGACTTTATTCAAAAAATACCGGTCGTGAGACACCACCACGATGGCGCCGTTGAAGCTTTCCAGATAATCCTCAAGTATCATCAAGGTCATAATATCAAGATCATTTGTGGGCTCGTCCATCAGCAGGATGTTAGGGGCATCCATGATTGTTCTTAAAAGATACAGCCGTCTTCTCTCGCCACCGGACAGCCTTTTAATCGTATTCCATTGCTGATCTGCAGGGAAAAGAAATTTCTCAAGCATCTGCGAGGCTGTTAGTACACCGTCAGCTGTGACAATATTCTCTGCGATTCCTCTGATATAATCGATCACGCGCAGCGACGTATCCATTTGCTCACATTCCTGAGAGAAGTATCCGATTTTTACCGTATCGCCAGTCTCTATCGTTCCTGCTTCCGGCGCTATTTTGCCGCATATCATCTTAAGCAAAGTTGATTTGCCGCAGCCGTTTTTACCGATGATACCGATTCGATCGTTGCGCAACAAATTATATTCAAAGTCTCTGATGATAAGCCTGTCGCCAAAGCTCTTTGATATGCCGTTAATCTGCACCGTTTTTTTCCCAAGGCGCGTCGTCACAGAACTGATGTCGAGCTTACGTGCAGCTGCCGGCCCTTCTTTCTGACTAAGCTGCTCAAATTGTTCGATTCTTGCTTTGCTTTTTGTGCTACGTGCCCTTGCCCCGCGGCTGATCCATTCGAGCTCCTTGCGTAAAAAGCTTCTGCGCTTTCGTTCAGTCCCTATTTCTATCTCTTCTCGCAGTGCCTTCAGCTCCAGAAATTTTGAATAATTTGCATCATAGCTATAAAGAGATCCGTTATCTATCTCAACAATCCTGTTTGTAATTCTGTCAAGAAAGTAGCGATCATGTGTCACCATCAAGATTGCGCCCGTGTACTTCAAGAGAAACTTCTCAAGCCATTGTACCATTTCATTGTCAATATGATTGGTTGGTTCATCCAATATCAATATATCGCTCGGATGAATCAATGCGCTTGCTATAGAAACACGTTTTTTTTCTCCGCCAGAAAGCAAACTCACGTTTTTTTCAAAATCAGCAAGCCCGAGCTTCGTCAAAATCGTTTTTGCCTCATAGACCTTTGGCTCTTCGACTTGCTTAGACGCGCCTTTAAACACCTGTTCCAATATGGAGATATTCTCATCAAAAACGGGGTTTCGTGGCAGATAGCCGATTTTTAAGCCTGCCGCTTTGATGATCGCACCGGAATCGGGTGTTTCTGCTCCGGCGATAATTTTCAAAAATGTCGATTTCCCGGTGCCGTTGATACCAACGATGCCGATTCGATCCCCTTCGTTTATGTACAGAGAAATACTGTTAAGCAGTATTCGTTCGCTATAGCTTTTGGTTATGTTGACCGCGGAACTTATTATCAAATCCAGCTACCCCTTAGGCTGCTTATTGTTGCCTATGTTTAATTAATTTCTTTAACCCTTCCAACAATTCCATCTTCAAGCATGACTTTAATGCCATGAGGGTGCGTTGATGAATTGGTCAGTATTCTTTTAACAACACCTTCAGTGAGCGTTCCGGAACATTGATCCTGTTTTTGTACAACCTTTACAGTTGCGCCTATTTTGACATCGCGTCTTTTGCTTCCATCCATCATTTTTACCCCGAAAAAGCACTGAGCTCAACGCTAAGCGACAGGTTATATTTTTCCGGTCGTATACTGTTTCCCTTCTTTTGATTTACTGAACAGATTTCTCTTTTTTGAAATTATGAAGTGATCCTCAGTTTCATCAACAATACGATACTTCACATTCTTAATATACCGGTCTCTGCTGCCGGGATACGCGACATCCTCAAAGAATTCTATGTATTTCTTCTCTCTCATTTTATCTCACTTTTTTAGAAATTATTAATTGGCTTGTGTGCCTATAATTATAATATCAGAAATAATGAATTGTTTCTATAACTATTGTTGGATGATGATACAATGGGAATAAATCGAAGGAATTCTATGCGGTGTAAAAGCATTGAAACCACAAGTTTGATACGGATGGTAAACCCAGATTATAAGCTTGGATTTATATCAATGTAAAAAATGCAATCAGTCTGTCGATAAACCCTGTTATGTCATTCCGAGCCTGTCGACTACGGTAGTGGACTGGAATCCCATGAAAAGTGCTTTGTAGAAGGAGATTCCATTCCACTTCGTAGTCAATCGCTTACGCTCAATCGGAATGACATAAGTAACTTTTTTGACACTCTGAGGGGGAGGACCCCTTTTGTAGGATAAAGAGGAGGCGCTGTCAAAGCGCCTCCATACTATTTGAGCAGAAATACGATTTTGGTTAACAGTTCATCATCGGGCACCTCGCCCGGTGCGTTGTAGTAGTATTCGTAGACGATGCCGGTAGGTTCCGCTCCTTTTTCAGCCACCCAAGCCGTCAGTGCTTCATATGTGGGTGCCATTTTTTCATATGGTCCTTTATACATGCAAGAGGCCTGCTTGCAAGCGGGGACAGCGCTTTCCTTTACCTCGCCTTTGCCGGGCAGAGGTTTTGAGACAGGAAACCCCATTTCGACATCGAGGTTGTCCATATCCATGTTGTAATATGCGGTAAACGGCGCATCTGCAGGCGCTTCGCCAAGCTCTGCAAGGTATGCGGCAATCGCCCCATACGCTTTGCCGATTTCCTGCGGCAGATTGGCGACAGAAGTCCGTGTGCGTATGGAAAGCACCGGCTGTTCCGAAGGTTCGGCTAATTGAAATTGCTCGTTCATTTAGAGTCTCCTTAATACTATTTTACCGTATTATAACAACACAAACCTGACAGCTATATGTCATGTTCCGGAAAATATTTTTTATAGATTTCCTTCGCGATCTGTCCAAGAGCTTGTCGTATATGGGGCGGAGACACGACCTCGACCTGATCGCCAAAGCTCAAAAGAAATCCGTACGTCTGATGGTTATCCGGCAATGCTGTTCTGACCATGATGCGCCCGTCTTCACATTTTTCTAGATCCCACCATTCGCAGATGATCGGCTCCATTTCTTTGGTGAACAGCAGATCAAGAGATACTGTGTTTTGTGCATTTTCCCGTGGTTGCTCCGCCAGCTGATCAACAGGGACTTCGCGCGGCGAAAAAACCGCACCGGTGGTCAGCTCCTTAAGCCGAGACACTTTAAAATAGCGAAAGCTGCTTCGAAGGGAGCACCACGCAAGCAGATACCACTTCTGCGCCTTGAGTATTAATGAATAAGGCTCAACCCTGCGCGTTGTCGTGACCCCTTTTAAATCAGTATATGTGAATTCGAGCTCTTTGAAGGCTCCAATGGCGTCTCTTATCACCGCGAGCTTTTCTTTGGTATTGGCATCCTCACGCCATGGGTTTAAGTCAATCACAAACTGGCGCATTTTGGCGTCTAGCTGCGCCATTTGCGAAGCGTTCAGCGTGTTCTTTAGCTTTTCCATGAGAATCTCGTGGCTTTTGCCCGTCAGAGTGCCGTCTATGCCTTTCAATGTGGTGATAACAGCAGCCATCTCATCACCTGTGAGCACGCTTTTATCCAGCCGGTAGCCCGGCGCGATGCCGATACCGCCGTTTGCGCCCTGATACGTCACAATGGGTATGCCCGCAAGGTTGATGGCGTCCACGTCTCTGAGTATGGTACGGGCAGACACATCGAATTTTTCGGCCAGCTCCTTGGCCTGAACGCGCTCCTTTCGCAGCAGCATCACAAGTATGGCAACCAGCCTGTCGGTCTTCATCACATCACCGCCTCTGTTTGATAAATCCATTATACTGCAAACATCACGATAGGACTATTTGGAAATCACCAAAGACGATTTTCATCAAATGACTATTGCACAGGCGCAGAAAATAAGTTATAATACGTTTCTGTGATATGAATATATGGGGCATTGGCTCAGCTGGTAGAGCGCTGCGTTCGCAATGCAGAGGTCAGCGGTTCGATCCCGCTATGCTCCACCAAAACAATCAAATCCGAACCCTCTCTTTATTGGAGAGGCGGTTGGATTTTTTGTTTTTTCGGCACCTCTTTAAAAAACAGGAGGTACAGAATAAAAAAGACTTAAGCAACACATCGCGGATAGGCAAGTACGGCATAGTGCGACTTGAGTTTCTAAAGCAGGTACGTCGGGAATTCTACACACGACTCCTATTCTCGGCTGGTCTGGAAGAATACCTGATCGACATCAACGACCGCGCACAAGAGCGAATATGGGAATTAACTCAGCGAGGAACTGCTGATCAGATGGCTTGATGCTTTCTCCGGCATTGAATTTACTGTAACAGGATGACCGGCTAGTCAGCAAGTATAATGATCAATAACATTTTAGGGACTCTCATCTGTAATGATATCGGCGGCCCCGACGTGAAAGACCGATCCGTCGCGGGACACTAAAACCTGTGCTACATTTACTGTTTGGCCATCCACAAGTTCATTTCGCTCAATACAATAATAGATTGCCCCGTCATAAAATGCGAAACAAGAATAAGAATAAATTGGCTGATTGCCAGACGTATTTGTTTCTCTGTATTTTTCGGAAACAAGATCAATTGCTGCTTCATGCCCGATTCCGGTTTTTCCTCCGTCAACCAGAGCGTTGCCAAACCTGTAGAACTTATTCATGATACGTTCATCAGGAAAAGAGGTTGTATTGTTTTCCAAAGACAGTCTGTTAACAATTCCGTTGATCCCGCCCTCTGATTCGAGCTTATAATGGGTTTGAATGAAGAATCCTCCTTCAGCAGGGAAAACAAATATGTCTGTATTCTTAAAAGCCAGATATTCGGGAGTCTCTTCTCGATTAAGAATTTCGTTCGAAATGTACTTATGCAGATCTTCTTCATCGATCTCTTTTTCCGGAGCCCAAATAATATCCAATAAAACATCGGAAGCAGAAAATCCCAAATAATAAGCACGCTCTTCTACGTCATCATAAAATCCAATCTCATCATATACGATGATTGATGAAACCTCCTTCGTCATTTCGTCATAACCAATGGCCAGATTATCTTCTGTTTCATAACGCAGGCTGCTGTCAGACAACAAAGACATAACTTCGTTTTTCTCCATTCCTGGGGAAAGATGAAGGTCAGGAGCTAATTGAAAAGAAACGGATTCTGCTTCTATCGATGAAGCTTCTTCGGTATATTCAGAGGAAGTTTCTGTATCGTTTGATGCTTCTGAGGGTTGAGATGAGTAGGGTGCCGATTGCCCTTCGCTTGAACATGCCGTGACAAAAGTCAATAATAGCATAAAAATTACCCAATGCAATGCCTTTTTCATCTGAACCTCTTTCATCGTTTTTCTAAATTATAACACTACGCAAAAAATTTGAAACCTTAACAAAAAAGTTAACATATTAAGGATTATAATATTATCTTCCACCAATACAAGAAGATAGTGAAGTCGCTGTCTTCTTTTTCTTGTGGTAAAGGTTCTTTATGCAATGCAATAATCTGTAGGATTCGTGTTGATGGTTATTTCATTAAACATCGATTGTTTCTTGCAGTCTTCTTGACAAAATTGCATAACCGAAAATGGCCGGCCTGCTTCATACCGGGGCGGTCTATTTTACATTCATACTTGTCTCATGTTTATGTTTTTTATTTGCACAATTAGTGATTTCTTATTTGCATACGTGGTTATATAATATGCATATCATATGAAAGGGGCTGGGGGTATATGGCGGATATGAGGATCGTCATTGTTGATGATTCATCCTTCTCAATCGCATTTATTAAAGATATTCTCGAGAGAAATGGTTTTGACGTTGTGGGAGAGGCCGGCACATTAGAAGAGGTTAAAGAGGTTATAAAAGAAAAGAAACCCACTCTGGTAACGATGGATATGACTTTGCCCGGTACGGATGGTATTGAATGCACCCGTGCTGTCCACGAAATTGATGAAAACATTAAAGTCATCGTTGTAAGCTCTATGATGGATGAAGAGATAGTGAAAAAGGCAAAGGAGAATAAAGTATCTGCATATATCCAAAAGCCTGTTGACGCCGATGAATTGATTACAGTTATCAATAGGGTTATGGCTACTGAAGAGCTGTATCAGTTATTAGAAGAAGAATATTTTGTTGTCTTCAAGGAAGCCATGATGGACACCTTGAACCGAATGACCAAAACCATCCCTGCATATAAGGATGAGTATCGCACCAATAAAGAGTTCGAATCTAAAGGCATCACAATCATCATAGGAATAAGCGGAAAATTTTCCGGAAGAGTGCTGATAGATTTATCAAAAGATACCGCAATTCGTTTGGCTGCCGCCATCTTTAAAAGAGAGCTGAAAAACGATGATGAGATGATGGCGGTTCTGGGGGAATTAACAAACATTATATCCGGGAATGCGTGCTCCTTATTGAATAAGAAGAACAAAGCGTTAGGACTTCGTGTGGCTCCTCCGTCAATATTGCATGGAGACAGTGTTCTTATATCAGCTCCGAGCCTGAATACCACCACAGTGATTGCAGATACAGACTTCGGTGAGTTAATGCTAAATGTGGGATTTCAAAGAGGTGAGGAAAAGTGGACTTAAAATATGCAAATCCATTCATAGAATCTTTTACAGCGATTATGCCGCAGCTGGGCTATAATAATATTCAAAGCGGCGATTTGAGTGAAAAAGGCCAGGAGCTTATAAACTCCGGGGTTAATATTATCGTCGGAATTGTTGGGGAGATTAAGGGTAACGTTGTTTACAGCATTGATTTAGAGAATGCTAAGAGCATTGCATCGACCATGATGATGGGAATGCCTGTAGATGAATTAGACGAAATGTCCAAGAGCGCATTGTCAGAATTGGCCAACATGTTAACAGCCGGTGCAGCAACCGCTTTTTACGATATGGGGATTAAGGTCGATATCTCTACGCCGACTCTGCTTGAAGCTAACAACATTGTAATCAAGATGAGTTCAAATCAGGTGTTGTCTGTCAGGCTTTTGGCGGACGATACGCCAATTGAGATAAATATCGCTTTTGAAAAATGATTAACGGATTTCTTTGCTCTGTCAAAAGCTCTGGCGATACGTCCAGGGCTCTTTTGATATGGGAATCTCTGGAGAGTGCAGCTTGTTGGTGTGTGGTTGGGAGCGAAATACTGTTTAGCTTGCGCTAATGTAAACTGATTTCACGCTATATAGACATTGTTATTTGACAGGTCATTCATATATGTTGTAGAATCGAGGGTATTTTTACTTGAATGAGGGCATGTATTTTGTTTAACAGATATAGCGGCATAATAAAATCAGAATTTCACAAGTATAATCCAAAACGTTTCTCTAAGGATATAATGGCAGGAATCACGGTGGCGGCAGTGGCCTTGCCACTTGCCCTCGCTTTTGGTGTCAGCAGCGGCGCTGATGCAGCGTCAGGATTAATCACGGCAATCATCGCCGGTATCATCATCGGCATTTTCTCGGGAGCATCCTATCAAATTTCAGGCCCGACAGGCGCAATGGTTGCCATTCTCATACCTATAGTAGCAAAGTACACGCTGCAGGGCGTGTTTATCGTAAGCATACTGGCCGGTATAATTTTGCTATTGGCAGGAGTTTTAAAGCTTGGCAAGCTGGTTTCTATCATTCCGAGACCCGTTATCACCGGGTTTACATCGGGCATTGCAGTGATTATTGCGCTCGGGCAGATCGATCATTTTTTTGGCACCACTTCAGCGGGTGAAGGTGCTCTGCAAAAACTGTTATCCTATGGTGAGTTGGGCTTCTTAATACAGTGGCAGCCTGTTGTGATCGGTGCGATCGTGGTTGGCATTATGATATTCTGGCCCAAAAACCTAGGTAAGATAGTGCCTTCATCACTGGTGGGTATTGTGGTTGCGACTTTGGTCAGTTCCTTATTCAACTTTCAAGTCAGCACGATCGGCGCTATTCCAAGGACATTGCTTCCCGATGTGCGTTTTGATTTGACAACGTTTCAGTTATCTGATCTGCCTATATTCATCTCTCCGGCTATATCCATTGCGGCGCTGAGTATGGTTGAAAGTCTTCTTTGCGGAACCAGCGCTTTGAGAATGAAGAAAAACGGTTCTTTTGATGCCGACCAGGAGCTTGTTGCCCAGGGAATCGGAAACATCATTATCCCTTTCTTTGGCGGGATTCCGGCGACGGCGGCGATCGCGCGTACCAGTGTGGCAATCAAATCCGGCAGTGAGACGCGTTTAACGAGCGTTATACATGCTGTTATGCTGCTTGCTTCGATGTTTCTGCTGAGTGACGTCATGGCAAACATTCCGAATGCCGCACTGGCCGGGGTGCTTATGGTGACGGCGTGGCGCATGAATGAGTGGTGCGCCATTAAAAAAATGTTCAGCAAACGCAACAGAGGCGCTGTGCTCAAATTTTTGATCACCTTGGCTGCCACGGTAATGTTTGATCTGACAATCGCCATTATTATCGGCGTGGCATTTTCTGCGTTTATATTTGTGGTCAATTCGTCAAAGCTCAACGTGGCTTCGTCTAAAGTCAAAAATGATCTGCTTCATGCCTGCCCTGGTGATGTCGAGCAGGAGCATGTGAGCACAACGGTTATTTATATCACCGGCCCTCTCTTTTTCGGCAATGCAGAAAAGCTTTTCGAGCATGTTTATGGAGAGCTTGAAGACTCAAAGAGGCTGATATTCTCTATGCGCGGTGTATCGGGTATCGACTCAACCGGCGCGGAAGTGATTTTAGACATTGTGCGTGAATGCGACTCAAAGCACGTTTCTGTGACGATATGCGGACTAAGCGACATGGTGCGCAAAAGGCTTGATACTGCGGGCGTCACAGACATCATTGGCAAGGACGCATATTTTTTCAGCGTTGACCGGGCGCTTTTGGCGAGTCAAAGTAAGCATATACCATATTAACATTTATTTGTACAGTAAATAAGCGTAAATTTATTCCGAATATACGGGATTTGTTTCAGCTTCTTTGCTTGTCAATCGTTAAAAATGACCAATTGCCTATCAAAAAACGATTCGACAAGATGCAGCACGAAATTCCATTATTCGGGTGCTTTCGAGCTATGAAAGTTGACTTTTTGTCAATGATCATATATGATAATTAATAATATAAAAAATATATACATGAGACCACTACAGTCTGTACAGCTGAAATAAATGGTAGGGGAATCAGTCTATTGATACCTTTTTTCGCACTTATTGGATTGGTAACAGTAATTAGTATTATTGTTAATTTACAAATTAATAGACATTCTCTTTTTAACAAAATTATCGGTACAGTCATTTTGACTTTCGCGTGTATTTTCTCGTGCTTGGCTATCTTGTATCCATTATACTTTGGGAGTTATGAAAATCTCATAATCACTTTTGTTGCGGCGTTTATACTGCTGATAGGCATTTACGCCGTCTCTGGTTTGGTTGTAAACAGACGGCGTTTAAAGAATGTTGTTTATGTATCAGCCGAAGGCTCGGACGTCACTTCGGACTACGGCAAAGCCAAGGAATTGATAAAACCGGTGCAGCTAAAGCCTGCGCAAGCGCCCAAAACAAAACGCAAGGGGCAAGCATCCCAAAATGACCGCAAAGTCCCTGTGGTTAAGCGTGAGAAACAATTGGACCAGTATGGTCTGAACAAATCTGCCGCAACGGAAAAAGAAAGAGCGACACGTTTCGGCATTATTCAGCCGGATCGTCCTTCATTTGACGGTGATGTTAATAGGGCAATGCCTAGGATGACGATGATGAAAGATCTCGGCATGCAGCTGGAGACGGGCACCATAGAGGAAGCCATCGTGATTGAAGCTGAACAAATTGACGTTAGCGTGTCCTTTAAAGACATTGATGCGGAACCACAGGTTCAAATCGAAATCACCGCCATGGATTCAGAACAGACGATCAGCGTCGAACCCACTACCGAAGAAGATATTGAACCGCAGATTGAACCGGAAGACATCGAATTAGATAATGAGGAGATAGTTAGCTTCGAAACTGCCACAGATGAATATGCAGAACTTCAGGTTGAACCGGAAGATAGCGACATGGATGCTGAACAGATGGTTGGCTATGAATCTGCCACAGAGGAAGATGCTGAGCTTCAGGCTGACATTGAAGCCAGTGATATAGATACTGAGCAGGTCGGATATGTCGCAGAGGAAGATGTCGAGCCGCAGGCTCAAACCGTAGACAGCGACATGGATGCTGAACAGATGGTTGGCTATGAATCTGCCACAGAGGAATATGAGGAGAATGCAGAACTTCAGGCTGACATTGAAGCCAGTGACATAGATACTGAGCAGGTCGGATATACCGCAAAGGAAGATGCTGAGCATCAGGCTGACACTGAACCCAGTGGCATAGAAAGCGAGCGGGTCGGATATGCCGCAGAGGAGGCTGTCGAACCGCAGGCTCAGGCCGAAGACAGTGACATGGGTGCAGAACAGGTGGTTGGCTATGAATCTGCCACAGAGGAAGATGAGGAAGATGCTGAGCTGCAGGCTGTTACTGAAACCAGTGACATAAATACTGAGCAGGTTGGATATGCCGGAGAAGAAGATGTTGAGCCGCAGGCTGAACCGAAAGACAGTGACCTGAACACTGAACAGATGGTTGGCTTTGAATCTGCTACAGAGGAATATGAGGAGAATGCTGAACTTCAGGCTGTTACTGAAACCAGTGACATAGATACTGAGCAGGCCGGATATGTCGCAGAGGAAGATGTCGAGCCGCAAGCTCAAACCGGAGACAGCGACATGGGAGCTGAACAGGTAGTCAGCGTCTTAACCGTTGAAGACAAATATTCAAGATTGATAACCAAAGCGCTTGAGCTTAAGAACCAGAGGCAATACCTAAATGCCATATTCCTATTACAATCGGTTTATGACGGAATGGATGAAACATTAAGAAAGCAGGCCGATATGCAGCTGATGGAATGTTTTATACTATCCGGGCAATTTCATGAAGGACAAAAAAAGTGGTTTGATATCTTAAATAAAAAATATGATTTCGAACCGGATGAAAAAGCGAAACTGAAATCCATGATGGTGCAGCTGAACGCGAGACAATTATGACAAATGTAAGAAACGAAAACAAGAAAACTGAAAAAGCATTTCTTCAAAGTTTACTGTTCATGGTCATCGCCATGCTGATTATCTTTGTCATGAGCGGCTTTGTATCTGTGTATCAGGCAGTTGACAATATGTTGTTTGCCGATGGTGTATATATTGACGGCGTTGATTTGTCCGGGAAAAGCTATGACGAGGCGCAGCAGCTGCTGGAGGAGAATGCAAACAAAGCTCTGAATGATATGCAGATGACCTTAGCGTATGAAGGTGAAGAAACGATATTTGACAGTCATGATTTGGGGATTTCTATCAACTATAAAGATACGCTGGACAATATTTATCAATACAACAGAGACGATGCCGATTCGTTGGAACAGAGGTTTGATAAGACGGCTGAGTTATCAAAGGATAAGCATAATGTCTCCCCTGTCGAAATTGATGACAGCAAGATTAATACAACCATTGAGGATTACGCAGCGCGGTACAAAAAAGACGCTGTGGAGGCCGACGCGATATTTGATAGCGGCACACGAACATTTACGTTTACGGAAGAAGAAAACGGTACATATATAGATGCAGGGCTTTTGGTCAGTCAAATAAAAAGCAAAGTGAAGGATAACGATTTTTCGCCGTTGGAGGTAAACAGCGAGGTCATTTACCCGCACGTGAAGCTCAGCGATTTGCAGAACAACATGGGGCGGGTGGCCGCATATGAGACAATCGCCGACGACAACGAAAACAGGAACGTCAATATTCAGCTCATGTGTGATGCTGTGGACGGCCTAGAGATAAAACCGGGACAAGTTCTGTCTATCAATGAATTGGTGGGCCAAAGGACGGAGGCGAAGGGTTTTAAGGCTGCTCCGGCTATCGTGGATGGCTTGGCGCAGGATGATATTGGCGGTGGGATTTGCCAGCTTGCCGGAACGCTGTATAATGCGGCGCTCCTTGCGGATATGGAAATTGTGGAAAGAGTCAACCATACATGGCCTTCAAATTATCTGCCTATTGGGCAGGATTCCACACTGAATTGGGATGATAAAGACCTCAAAATAAAGAATACGACTGAGTACAGCTTATTCATCAGTGCTCGGCTCGAGAACCAAAAGGTCAAGGTGTCGATTTACGGAAAACTGCTCGAACCCGGGGTCACCATAAAGGTGCAAAATGAGATCGTTGAGGAACTGCAACCGCCAAAGACAGAATATCGATACACAAGTGAAATGCCTGTCGGGTTTAGCGAGACGATTCGAAAAGGAAGAACGGGCTACAACGTCAAGGTCTATCGTATCTATTACAAAAATGGCATTGAAACAGACCGTGTGTTGATTTCGTGGGACAGATACCCACCGCTTGGCAAGATTGTATTGGTTGGAAAATACATCCAAGATAAATAAGGAGGAGAAAAATGAAAAGTTCGTCTCAGGTATTAGGATTACCGCTTATGAGCGTAAAAGAAGGTCAGAAGGTCGGATCTGTCCAAGATATCGTTGTCGATGCCGATAAGAAAAAAGTTGACGCTTTGGTCGTTCGCGGCTCTAAAAACGATTATGACTTTCACCAGTTAAAAATCATCGACGTCATTGGAATCGGAAAAGATTTCGTGATACTGCAGAGCATCGAAAATGTGAAAGGCATCCAAACGGGCAGCGCAGGGGTTCCCTTGCTCAATGTACAGTGTATCTCCGCTTCGGGAGATGTGCTTGGAACAGTAACCGAGTTTGAATTCGATGAGAAATCCGGCGACATCAAGTCTGTAAAGATTGACTCGGGCGTTATCATTCAGGGCTATAGCATATTATCCTTGTCCAATGGCCTGCTGTTCGTGCAATATGATCCGTCCGGCGAAACAAGTATCGGGAGCAGCGCCGCCGCTGCGTTGGAAAAAGAGCAGAAAGACTATATGATTGGCCGCGTTGTTAAAAACGATGTGACGGACGAAAACGGCAATATCGTCATTGCAAAAGGCACCATGGTTAATGCATCTGTGATTGAAAGAGCGCAGGAAGCCGGTGTAACGGTCGAATTAATGCTCGAGCTGGAGTAACATAGATTATAAGAAAACAGCTGGTGTCTATTGTTTTTTAGGTACTCATTTAATAATATATTCATCATGCTAATGGCATCATAATTGGCATGATGATTTTTTATTGATATGCAATAAACTTTTTTGGTGAATCAGACATGAAATACAAATGTTTAATTTTGGACCATGATGATACGGCGGTTAAGAGTACACCGGGCATCCACCACCCTTCTTTCGTAGAGGCGTTAAAAACATTAAGACCAGAGTTGGAACAATTAAGTCTTGAGCAGTTTGTTTCATATTGCTTTAACCCGGGATTTTCAGAGATGTGTAAAGATGTCTTTAAATTTACCAAAGAGGAACATGAACGACAGTATGAAATATGGAAGCGCTGCACAAAAGAAACGATGCCTGACTTTTACCCGGGCTTTCCTGAATTCATCAAAGAATATAAAAAAATTGGCGGTATAATATGCGTTGTATCACATTCGGAAAGAGAACTGATTATTAGAGACTATATGTCACACTGTGATTTGACACCTGATTTGGTATTTGGATGGGAGATGGAAGAGCAGCTAAGAAAGCCAAGCGCTTATCCAATTGTAGAAATAATGAAAAGATTTCATTTATCCAATAATGATGTATTGGTATTGGATGATTTAAAGCCGGGGTTGGATATGGCAAGGCGCTGTGGTGTCACATTTGCAGCGGCAGGATGGTCTCACCTTATACCTGAAATCGAGGATTATATGAGAGACAATTCGGATTATTATTTTTCAACTGTTGAAGCATTCAGAAAATTTATATTCAAATAGAAATGATGAGACAATTACCCTGCAAATAATAATCCCTTTGATTGGTTACCAAATACAACACAATATGATATAATCATAATCGTATTTTTATTCGCCAAAGGAGGCGGCAAGCATGGATGATAACTTACGTCAGATTTCCAGTCGTATCAGAGAATTGAGAGACATATTGGGTATTAATACAGCGTCAATGGCCAAAAGCGTCGACGTATCAGAAGAGACGTATCTTGATTATGAAGCGGGCAAGCTGGATATTCCGATCAGCGTGCTTTATAAGATCGCCAGTGAGCTTGGCGCTGATATGACGGTGCTGCTGACGGGGGAAGCGCCGCGTATGGATACGCACTGTATTGTGCGCGCCGGCCATGGCGTGGATATTGAGCGTTATCCGGGCTACCACTATTCAAGCATTGCCTATAATTTTATCGGTCGTGAGATGGAGCCGCTGCTTGTCACAATAGAGCCTGAAAATGATCCGCCAGCTATGGTGATGCATGGCGGGCAGGAGTTCAACTACGTGCTGGAAGGCAAAATTCGCATTTCACTTGGGAAAAACACATATGAGCTGAGCGCCGGTGACTGCATCTATTTTGATCCGCGGTTGCCGCATGCGCAATCTGCTGTCGGTGCATCAGCAAAATTTATCACGGTGATCAATCAAAAATAACGGGGATGGGATGATATGAACGAAATATTAAGCCGCTTTTGTCCGCGCGTCGATTTTGACTCATACGAGGACTTAAAGGAAAACTACACCTGCGTCGCGCCTGAGCGCTTTAACTTTGCGTACGACGTGGTAGATGAATGGGCAAGGATCGACGCTGATAAAACCGCATTGGTGTGGACAAATGACGAAGCTGAAATAAAGCGTTTTTCGTTTGGAGACATGAAAAGCTTGAGTGACCGTGCCGCAAATATGATTGCTTCATTTGGCATCAAGAAGGGCGATGTTGTTATGCTGATATTAAAGCAGCGCCCCGAGGTTTGGGTCTGCATGACAGCGCTGATGAAGCTTGGTGCCATATGCATACCCGCAAGCTACCAGCTGACCCCAAAGGATATCGTTTACCGCTGCAACAACGCGCACGTCAAGATGCTCATCAGCGTGGACGAAGACGAAGTGATTCGTCATATTGCTGCGGCGCGGCCTGAGTGCTCTTCGTTGCAGACACTTATTTCCGTGGGGGACAACCCTCCCAAGGATTCCGTTGATTTTCATAGCGAGATGAAAAAGGCGAGCACAGTGTTCGAGCGCCCGACGGATGGCGAGGCTGTACGCAATAGCGACCCCATGCTGATCTATTTTTCCTCGGGTACAACAGGTATGCCCAAAATGGTCTGGCACGACTATGAATTTCCTCTTGGCCATATTGTAACGGCGAAGTACTGGCAGTGTGTACAGGAAGATCGTATCCATATGACGCTTTCGGATTCAGGATGGGCAAAGTTTGCGTGGGGCAAGATTTTCGGGCAATGGATATGCGGTGCGGCGATCGGCGCATACGATACCGAAAAGTTTGTGCCGCATAAGCTGCTCTGTGCGCTGATGCGCATACAGCCCACCACATTTTGCGCGCCGGCTACCGTATATAGATATTTGATCAAAGAAGACCTCTCGCAATACGACCTTGGCTTTATTGAACACGCAAGCCTCGCGGGCGAGCCGCTGAATCCCGAGGTTTTCAGGAAAATAAAAGAACTCACAGGCATGACGGTGTGTGAAGGGTTCGGACAGTCGGAGTCGTCCGTGCTGCTCGCAAATTTCCCGTGGCTTCATATCAAGCCCGGCTCCATGGGCAAGCCGTCGCCGTTGTACAATATTGATCTTCTGGATGCTGACGGCAACTCGTGTGAGGACGGCGAAGTCGGCTCTATCGTCGTAAAGGACACCGATAAAAAGCATCCGCTCGGTCTGTTCCATGGCTACTGGAACGACCCGGAGATTACGCAAAAAGCGTGGCGCAATGGCATTTATAACACGGGCGACATGGCCTGGCGGGATGCGGACGGATATTACTGGTTTGTAGGGCGCAACGATGATGTGATTAAATGCAGCGGTTACCGCATTGGGCCGTTTGAGGTGGAGAGCGTGCTGCTGGAGCACCCGTCGGTGCTCGAATGCGCAGTGACTGCCGCGCCCGATCCGGTGCGCGGGCAGGTTGTAAAAGCAACCATCGTGCTTGCCAAAGGGTTTGAGCCCAGCGACAAGATCATCAAGGAGCTGCAAGACCATGTGAAGAAGACGACCGCGCCGTATAAATATCCGCGTATTGTTGAGTTTGTGACAGCGCTTCCCAAAACAACAAGCGACAAAATACAGCGCAATATCATCCGCCAGCGTGACCAGGAAAAACAGCAATAGAAAAATGCCGATAAAAGACCGCGATATTGCGGTCTTTTTTACACTATTCCGTTAGGTAAGGCTGACGGTACAAATCGCTCTTTTTCAACCCATTTTGCTTTGCGAGCTGGCGCCATCCGAGGTTGCCGAAAAAGTAATACAAACGCCTTGGAAAACTGACTCTGATATAAACGTTTTTTAAAGGCGGCAGCTGATCATCGCGCATATCCTTTGCCATGAGATCAAACGCACCGCTTAGTGTTGTCATCGCTTTTTTCATGAAAGGCGCTTCCTTCGCACCCATTATCATACCGCCGCTGCCAACGCCTATACCAAAGCGGAAGCAGGCACCAACGTGGCGGCTGAAGCTTTGTATCACGAGAATGGCTTCCTCATTAATCTCGGGCTCCGGAAAACCGCAATTGACGATGGTATAAACCTTTTGCGGCTGGCCTTGAGAACTTATATACTGCGCGTAATCCTCTAAGAAATGTGTCAGCATAGCCGGCATGCAGAAAAAGTACAGCGGAAAAACGATCAGCAGGCCGTCCGCTTCTCGCATCGTTTCATACGCGGGTGTGCAGCTTTGACCGGTCAGTGTTTGGCGTACGTCAATGATATCCGCCTGTATGCCGCTGCTGCTGAACTGCTCCTTGGCCATATCGGAGAGCAGGTTGGATACGGAGGGTTCGCCTTTCTTGGGGCTTGCGCTTAGTATAATCATCTTTTTCATAGTGAGCCTCCCACAACGGGCTTGAGCGTGATTGACTCAAACGCGTTTGTGATTTGATCCTCGGACCCGTCATAGATCAATACTGTTATATTGCTTCTGTGTTTCTGCGTGATATCGATAAAAAGCTGTGCGTCCTCGGTGCTTAAATGATCCGCGTATCCAATGATAATTTGCTTGGGGTAGCTTTCATATCGGCGCGGATGCATCGTGGAGCCGTCTTTTCGCACCTCAAAGAAGGGCAGCATGTTGGGCAGCCAGCGGTCAATCGCATATTTCATGTTGGCGCTGAATTGCCCGAAAACGACGGGGCATAGATAAACAACCACATCGCTGTTCATGGCGGTACGGTTGATGTTCGCGATATCGTCGCCGATTACGCATTCGCCTGGCTTTTTCACCCAACAACCGAAGCAGCCCCTGCAAAAAGCGAGATCGCCGCGGCCGATTTTCCTTTCTTCGATGTCAAAATGCGTCAGACTGTCTTTGACTTGAGACAGCAGCGATACGTAGGCATCTGTCTCATGGTCCTTGTCGGACAGGATATAAGCGTTCATACTTAAAACTCCTTATCATGTTTACATTGTAAACATGATAACAGGCTATGTTTACTGTGTCAACATATTATGTTATAATTCATGAAAAAAGAATGAGCGCGGCAAAGGAGACGGGTGTGAGCAAAGAAAGCTATCATCATGGAGATTTAAAGACAGAGCTCATCAAAAAGGGGCTTAAAATATTGGACGAGGAGGGCTATGATGGCCTTTCCATGCGCAAGGTGGCTAAGGCCTGCAATGTGAGCCAGACGGCGCCGTATCGTCATTTTAAGGACAAGAACGACCTCATTAAATCGATCGCTGTCAAAGCCTTGCAGGAATTTGATCAAAGCCTCGAAAAAGCTTTTCTTAGCGACGGCGATCCCAAAAAGCAGCTTAAGGACATGGGGCTACACTATATTCGATTCTTCACGGAGAATCCCGAATACATGCGTCTGCTCTTTTCCAGCAATGCGCAAGCATGGATGCGTGAGGCAGTAATAAATGAATGCTGTTCTGAGGACAGTCATCCGTATTCGGCGCTTGAGAGAGCCGTCAAGAATTACAAGGCGGCTTATCCCTCGGATGAACGAAGCGAAGACGAGCTTGTCATGTATTGTTGGGGTCTGGTGCACGGCATTGCTGTGCTGATCATAAATGGCGAGCTGCCAGGCGGCAAAGACGCTATGACGCTTGCGGAGATGGTGATTCAGAGCGAAAGATTTTTATAAGCTGCCACCGCCAGTAGCCGGCTGGTCCGGCTTCATATTGATGACTATGGGGCCGATTTCAAGATAACTTTCATATGTGCGTGGCTCAATGACTTCTAAATAGAAAGCCATGTTTTCAAGCTCACCGGCATCCAACTGGTTCATCTCTATTGTGACGAGTGTAACCGTTGCGTACGCTTTGGTGTTCGGCAACATGTCGCACCATAAAAGCGGCGAGTATTCGCATTTACCATCGTTCAGATAAAACTCGCTCGTGGATATGGCGACAGATTTATGATAATTGTTTTCTATATAGAAATGAAGTGTGGGGTCATACCCGCGCGTATCGGATAAGCCCTGATAAACCACTTTAAAGTTATTATCTTCAAAGACAATATCTCCGGCAGAATCGTAGCTTTGTTCATATGCGTCAGACAGAGATGTCTTAATATTGATAACATCTGACGTGAAATAGGGATCAAACGTTTCTGAACTAAGCAAAGCAAAAACAACCTGAATATCGGCAATGGTATCGATGCCATACGCTGCAAATGGATCGTTCATAAACGAAATAAATGCGTCTGCTGTGCTCTTTGCATCCACACTGCCCATGAGATCTCCGGGCATCATTATGCCGTTAATATTGACATATTCGCTTATCAGAATAATTTCTTCGTCATTCGTATTTTCAATGCTTAGCCAGATCATAGGGCCGAAGTACTCGTCATTTTCAAACTTTTGAGTTTTAACGATCACACCTTTTGCATCGAGTAATGTCTGATTTTCTTCAATTTCGCAGCTGACGAATATGGGTTTTGGTTCTTCGGTTCCTACCAAAGAGCTGCCTTCGTAATGAGGGAAGGCTTCGGGGGTTGGCAACGGCTCCGGTGTGGGTGATTCATTTAATGTCTTTGCAGGGGTACAGGTTGTTTCTGCCTTTGGGGCAACAGTATTGGTACAGGCGGTGAATAACAAAATAGAAAGAACGATACAAGACAAACAGAAAACTTTCCGCATCAGATTACCCTCGCTAACATATTGGTATATGATATATTTTTTTAACAATAGATAATTTTACAATATCACAAATATGGGCAATATGGAATAAACAAGCCCACGCAAAAATATTTATTTCATTTTGGCATGGATATAGGGAATTTTATTATCCCTCCGCTTTTGCCGTGCAGCAGTGGCGGATATCGTTCAAAAACTGCAGCAGCGCTTCGATGGCTGTTTTGGGTGCCTTGAACGTGATATAAGGGGGCACAGCATCACGCAGCCTTGTGTTTTTGTGCTTATGCAGAACGACAAGAAGCCTGTCTGTATCGATGGTGCATCCTTCGGGGTATTTGAGCGTAAACGCGCTTGCATTGCGCGTGACCGACACAATACCTGCGCGTGCCGCGAACCTTTTGATCAGCGATATTAATATGAGATTTTGTACTGACTTGGGCATCTTGCCGTAGCGGTCAACAATCTCCTCTTTCAGCTCCTTGGCGCTGCGCGTGCCTTCAATCGCGGCGATCTTTTTGTATACATCAATGCGCTGAATCTCGTCGTCAATGTAAGACGCAGGGATGTGCGCGTTAAGTCCGATTTCCACGGATGTATCGGCCGGGCGCTCTATATGTTCGCCCTTAATTTCGGCCACGGCTTCGCGCATAAGCCGGCAATACATGTCGTAGCCCACGGCGGCCATTTGGCCGGACTGCTCAGCGCCCAGCAAATTACCTGCGCCTCGTATCTCAAGATCGCGCATGGCGATTTTGAAGCCGGCGCCCAGCTCAGTGAATTCCGCGATGGTCGCCAGCCGTTTTTCGGCCTCCGGTGTCATGTGTGTGCCGGGCAGGTACGTCAAATACGCATAGGAGGTGTTCGCGGCGCGTCCCACGCGCCCTTTTATCTGATAAAGCTGCGCCAGCCCGAACTTATCCGCCTCGTAAACGATCACCGTGTTTACATTGGGAATATCGATGCCCGATTCGATGATGGTCGTGCAAAGCAGCACGTCATACATGCCGTTCAAAAAGTCCTCCATCGTGTCTTCCATCTGCGTCTCGCCCATGCGCCCATGCGCGACAGCCACACGCGCCTCAGGCACGTTTTTGCGCAGCTCAGAGACAAGGTGATCCATCAGGCCGATCTGGCGGCACACGAGGTAGGCCTGGCCGCCTCGATCCATTTCCCGGGTCACCGCGTCGCGCAGAAGCTGGCCCGAATATTCCATGACGTAACTCTCAGGGGCTTTTCGCTCCTCGGGCGGCGTATCTAGCACGCTCATATCGCGGATGCCTGTCAGCGCCATTTGAAGCGTACGCGGAATCGGCGTAGCCGAGAGCGTCAGCACATCCACACTGCGTTTAATATCCTTGATGCGTTCCTTATGTGACACGCCAAAGCGCTGTTCCTCGTCGATCACAAGCAGCCCCAAATCCTTGAACTTGATATCGGGCGAAAGCAGCCGGTGCGTGCCGATCACAATATCTACCGTGCCCGCCTTAAGACCATTCATTATGCGCGTCTGATCGGCTGCGGATACATACCGCGAGACCGATTCGATTGAGACAGCGAATTCCTTGAAACGTTCGCGGAAAGTATGAGAATGCTGCCGTGCGAGCAGTGTGGTGGGAACGAGCACGGCGCACTGCCGCCCTTCCATCACGGCCTTGAAGCAGGCACGCATTGCCACCTCTGTCTTGCCGTAGCCCACATCGCCCAGCAACAGACGATCCATCACCTTTTCTTGCTGCATGTCTTTTTTGATCTCGTCGATGCTCTGCAGCTGGCCTTCCGTTTCGTCATACGGGAAGCTGTCCTCAAACTGGTGCTGCCAGAGCGTATCTTCGCTGTACTTATGTCCTTTTTTGTGAATTCGCTCACTGTAAATGGACACAAGATCTTCCGCGAGCTCCTTGACAGCTTTTTTAACGCGTGCTTTGGCTTGGTTCCATTCGCGCCCGCCGAGCTTGGAAAGCCGCTCGTTTTCGCCGCCCATGTATTTTTGCACACGGTCTATTTGGTCGGTGGGGATAAACAGCTTGTCGCCGTCGCGGTATTCCAGCTCCATATAATCGCGCGATACACCCTGCACGGCGCGTGTGACCAGCCCCAAAAAACGACCCTTGCCGTGTATATCGTGCACAATGATATCGCCCGGCTTTAGGTCGGTGAATATGTCCATGCGCTTGCGCGAGGCGGTGCGGCGGTGCTTGCGCGCAAAGCCGTATATTTCGTGCTCACCAAGAAAATATGCTTCTTGAGTTGTCAGCTCGAAGCCCGAAAGCAGCCGGTCGGGATAGGTACCCGCTTCACCGGGCTCCAGCATGCGATGATCCTTTATGCAAGGCACGCTAAAGGACGCATCGGACAGTTCGGACGCGAGCCGTTCCGCACGCGCCAGGCTGCCGCACGCAAGATACACGCGCCAGCCCGCGGCGACGCGCCCTTTGAGGTCGTCCTTGAGCAGCTCTAGCTTTCTGTGATACGAAAGCGCGCTTTTGGCCTTCAAGCGAAGCGTGGCTTTCGAATGCAAATCGGCGGATTCGGAGATTGTGCAAAGGTCAACGATGTCTTTCCCGCTTGCGGTGATGTGCGGCAAAGATAGATAAAGCGTCTGTTGGTCGGCCAGCGCCGTGCCCGTCTGCAGCAGCGTATCAAGCCGTTCCCTGAACTCGTCGCTTCGCTGCTGCTCCGCGTCTGTCACGCGCCGGTGATCGTCGAAGAGTACCAGCGCATCCGGCACGTAATCAAGCAGGCAGTTGTCCCCGAACAGGTACGCGTAGTTTTCGAGGTCATCGAAATAGTGATGCTTATTTAGATGCTGCGCATAGTCCTCGAATCGCTGTGCGAGCACGGGATTTTTGGGCTTGATGGACGAAAAATACTCCGCGTTTTTGTCCGCAGCGTCCTCGCTGAGCACCAGCTCCACGGCGGGCGGTATCGTTACCTCGTTTAAGCTTTCGCGGCTGCGCCTTTGGGTGCCTGGGTCAAACGCGTGTATGCTTTCTACGACAGTATCAAAAAAATCGATGCGATAGGGCGCGACAGCGCCGGGGCAAAACACGTCGAGTATCTCGCCGCGTCTCGCGGCCTGACCCGCGGTTTCCACTGAACCCACGCGCTCATAGCCGTTTAAAACGAGTATCTGTATCAGTTTTTCAGGATCATATACAGCGTCTTTACGGATGGTGAGATGTGCAAACTCAAAGTCGTCGGGGGAGACGAGCCGCGCAAGCAACGCTTCCTCGCTCAAAAAAGCGATGTTTGCTTCCCCAAGCTGCATTTTGGATATGCCGTCGATGCGGCGGAACATCACCTCACGGCTGCGCGCCACGGACGAGCGAAGCTGCAGCGGGCGGTGAGGGATATAAACTGCTGTCTCAAGCGCATCGGCGTACATTTCCGCGCTGCCTTCGTCCGCGCAGACCACAATGACACTGCGTTCAAGCTGCTGCGAGAGCGCCGAAGCCAAATGCGGCTTCAAGCTTTCGGGAACGCCAAAAAGCGAGCAGGGAACCTGCCCTGCCCGTATCATTTGCGTTAACTGTGAAAATACCTCTGACGCCTTAAGATGTGCCGTAATTTGCATATTATATCAGTGCTTTCCTAATTGTATCGGCTCTGTGCCTGCTCCACGCCGTCGCTTAAAATCGCTTCAACGGCATCGGCAGCCTTTGAAAGCGTGTCGAACGCCGTCTGCTTGTCGTCATATTCGCCCAACACATGGTCGATGATGTCACCCTCTGGTCTGCCGATGCCCACACGCACGCGCACAAACTCTTCCGTTTGCAGGTGATAAATCACCGATTTCATGCCGTTGTGCGTGCCCGCGCTGCCGCGTGCCTTGATGCGCACCGTGCCTGATTTGAGATCGAGGTCGTCATACACCAGTATGAGCTGGCTGGCTTTGATACCAAGCGCCTTGGCCATCTCTTTAACGCTTTCGCCTGATTTGTTCATATACGTCTGCGGCATCGCCATCACAACGCGTTTGCCCGCAATATCGCCCTTGCCAAGCCGTGCGCTGTACATATGCATGCGCACGCTGATGCCGTGACGCTGCGAGAGCATATCGATCACGTCAAAGCCCGCGTTATGGCGCGTATGCGCGTATTTGCCGCCCGGGTTGCCAAGCCCCACGATGTAATAATCCGCGTTTAAACCGGCGGGAGATTTTTTGCGAAGCTTAGCAGATCCGAATAGTTTCCTTGCACGCATGACGGTACCTTTCCTAAATCCCCGATCACGTTGTCCAGCACCAAAAAGCCTTCGAAGCCGAGCGCGACGGCGCACATGTCTTCCGTAACGTCGTTGCCGATAACATAGCATTCGTCTGCTTTAAGGCCGGTATAATCGAGTATCTCTTTAAAGTATTCCAGATTTGGCTTGCAATAATGCGAATTATCGTAGTAACTCACATATTCAAAATCGTCCACGTTAAGCCCTGCCCATGCAATGCGCGCGTTGGTGGCGGCAGCGGGGAATATGGGATTGGTGGACAATATCAATCGATAGCCCTTGTCTTTGAGCACGCTGACGGCTTCAACGGCGCGTTCTTCCCTATGGGTGCAGGCTTGGAGCGCAGAGAACTCGCTGGCATAAAACCTGTCCATATGAGCCTCAATGGTATCCGCATCAAGGCCGGAGGCTGCGGTCACTGTCTGCAAGAAGGTATCTCTGTTAAGCAGCGCCCCGTCGTTGTTGAGTATCGCGTAGATGCCGCTGCCGAACACCTTTTGACCGTCTTTTCCAAACAAGTCGATAAAGCCGCTCTTTTTTATGAGTGAGAAATACGTCTTCGTAAACTCGTCCATGTGAAGCGGGAGCAGTGTGCCGTCGAGATCGAAGAAGACCGCTTTTCTCATTCCTCTCTCCTTCTTTTTGCCCACCCTTCGATGACTGTCTGGCGGCTTCTCGCAACGCACAGCGCGTCTTCCTCCACATCCTTTGTGACCGTGGAGCCTGCCGCCACATACGCGCCATCTCCGATTGTCACAGGCGCCACAAGGTTGGCGTTGCATCCGATGAACGCGTTTTTGCCCACGATGGTTTTGCTCTTCTTCTTGCCGTCATAGTTGACAAACACCACGCCGCAGCCGATGTTGCTTTTCTCACCGATTTCGCCGTCGCCGATATAAGACAGGTGCGACACCTTCGCACCGTCCTTGATATACGCGTTCTTAACCTCCACAAAGTCGCCCACACGGCAACCGTTGCCGATCAGGCTGCCCGGCCGCAGATATGCATACGGCCCGATGGTGGAATTATCGCCCACTGTCGCGCTCAGCACGACAGCGTTCTGCACCGTGGTTCCCGCGCCGATGGTGCTGTTCGTTATGCGGCTGCCGGGATAAAGAACGGCACCTTGTTTAATGACTGTTGTGCCTTCCAGTGTGACACCCGGATAGATTGTGACATCCTGTTCCACCGTCACAGAAGCTTCGATATATGTGCTGTCTGGGTCGATCATTGTGACGCCGGAGAGCATCAGCTCGTTATTGATCCGGCGGCGAAGCTTTTTTGCGGCATCCGCCAGCTGAACGCGGTCATTCACGCCCATCCATTCATCGGCGCTGACGCAGCTTACCGCTTCGATGCGTTTACCGCTGGACGAAATATATTCAATGCAGTCGGTCAGATAATACTCGCCCTGCACATTGTTGGGCTTAAGGGATGCGAGCGCTTCGCGCAGCAGTGCCGCGCCAAAGCAGTAAACAGAAAGGTTGATCTCACGAATCGCCTTCTGCTCTTCCGTGGCATCGCGGTGCTCAACGATGCGTTTCACGCCGCCATCCTCGCCGCGTATCACGCGTCCGTAGCCGGTAGCGTCATCCACAGTGGCCGTCAACAGGCAGGCGCCCAAGGCTTGATCCGCTGCCGTTTGCGCCAGGCGTGTCAGCGTCTGCGCCTGAATCAGCGGCATGTCGCCCGCGACGACGATCACATAACCGTCTCCGGTCAGATATTCGCTTGCGGCCATCACGGCATGACCTGAGCCAAGCGGTTCACTCTGAACGGCGTAGCGCACGCGCTCGCCGAAATAGTCTTTCACCATGTCGGCGTTTTTGCCGATCACAAGCACAGGCGGCTGGTCTGTCGCCTCGGCGGCAGCGTCCACCACCCATTCGCTGAGCGCTTTCCCGGCAGCCTTATGTAAAATCTTCGGTGTGCTGGACTTCATTCTCTTGCCTTCTCCGGCAGCGAGTACGATGGCGATTGTATTGTTCATATTCAGCTCCAATCAATTAGGGTTACGAGACATATAAATATTAGTAGATGAAAGCAAACGTGTCAATAAACACGAAGACCATATCCGCCTGGGGAAGTAAAAAAGCGGCCGAAACGTGTTGGCCGCCTCAGATTGCCCAAAAATATTTAAATATAATTTGTGGGCAAGTCGGGCTTTTGCTCGCGCAGCCCACACCTTGGCTCCACCCCAAAAAGCGGGCTTTTTGGGGACCCCGGGGTTTTGCGAGTTTCGAGTCTCGAGGAACAAGCTAAACCGGTAAACTGGCGGAAAAGCGTGAGGTTTTTCGCCAAGCTAAACCGATTCTTATTCTCCGAAGCTGAGGCCGATTTCGCGGCCCACACACAGCAGCTCGTCATCCAGAGGAATTGTCTTGGTTTTTCCCGCCACGTCTTTCATGAGGTTGGAGGTAATGCGGCCGTTTTTCACGGCGACCGTGTGCCCAAATTGGCGCTGCTCAATGAGCTTTGCGGCATACACACCCATCTGGGTGGCCAGTACGCGGTCATAGGGGCACGGCGGGCCGCCGCGCTGATAGTGACCGGGGACGACCACACGAGTGTCAATATCGATCACGCCGTTGAGCTCGTCGGCTAGCTTGTATCCAATGGAATAATGCTTGCCCTTTAAGTTCTGGTCTTCGGCATCGGTGACGCTGCGCGCTCCCTCAGCGACGGCAATAATGGAAAAATGCTTGCCGTTCTCATAACGTTCGCTGATGGCATCGGCCACAGCGTTGATGTTGTAGGGGATCTCGGGCAGCAGGATCACGTCAGCACCGCTTGCTATGCCCGCATTTAATGTGAGCCATCCGGCCGTGTTGCCCATGAGCTCTACGATAATCACGCGCGAGTGTGAAAAGGCGGTGGTGTGCACCTTGTCAATCACGTCTGCCGCGATATCCACGGCGCTTTGGAAGCCGAAAGTGATATCAGTGCCCCATATGTCGTTGTCAATTGTTTTGGGAAGACCGATCACATTAAGCCCGTGCTGCTCGAGTATCCCCGCCGCCGTGTGCGTGCCGTTTCCGCCGAGCGTCACAAGACAGTCAAGACCCATCTTCTCATAGTTTTTGGCCATCGTTTTGAAAGCGTCGAGATATTTGCCCGAGTTTTGGCGCATCGTCTGATCCCGATGACGCGAGGTGCGAAGGATGGTACCGCCGAGCGTCAAAATACCCGAAAACTCTTCTTTGTTCATCGTGCGGTATGTCGCGTCGATCAAACCGCCAAAGCCGTCCGTGATGCCGACAATCTCGGCGTCGTCAAAAATCTGATATGATGCCTTGGCCACGCCGCGTATCGCGGCATTGAGCCCGGGGCAGTCGCCGCCGCTTGTGAGTATACCAATCCGCTTGGTCATGCTGCTTCCTCCATGTATATAAAAAATTATAAAGTTTATTCCATTATATCCTTTTCAGTATACACCAATACAAAACGCCTTTCAACTTAAAGGCAAGTCTTATATACAAAAAGCCGGGCACATGTCTTTTCCCGCTCCATCAATGCTTCTTTATAGCATTACCAATATACTGATCCAAAAATACAGGGGCAAAAAGCAATGATGCTGCATGTCGCCGGCTTTTCTATCTTTGGATTGACCATGCTTTGCTCTTATGATATGCTTGAAACAATCAAAATAGCAACCATCGGGTGCCTATATTGAGGGATCCATGAAAAGCACAGCTTTTTTTGGATGTCGTATAGGATAATAGGGAAAACGGAGAAAAGCCGTTGCAGCCCCCGCTACCGTATGGCCGACTGTTTAAGGCAATATGCCACTGAAGCGCAAGCTTTGGGAAGGCGTCTTAAACGGGGTGACGCCGAGCCGGTAAACCTGCCAGATGTGTTTATGTCAGGATTTCTTCGGAGGGAAGGATGCAGACGGCCGTATTTTGCGGACTCACGCCTTAAGCATCAACGCTTCAGGCGTTTTTGTATGGTCAATAATTCTTGCCTCCGCAAAGAATAAATTTAGTCATACGGAGGAAAACAAATGAGAAGATTATCGGTTTTATTGCTTGCATTGGTGATGCTGGCAGGGATGCTGACAGGATGTACGCCTGGTAACAGCGCTCCTTCAAAACCCGCGCAAACGCCCGTGGCCAAAGACATCTTGGATGATAACGTCGATGCAATGGGCAATGAGGTGAGTGCCGCAGTGGCGGTTGACAGTGAATTAACCATCGTATCCACGGCGCCCAGCGCCACGGAAATACTGTTTGCGCTGGGCTGCAAAGACAATATCGTCGGCATTGACGTTAGCTCGACATATCCTGAGGAAACGGCGAACATCGAGGTCGTGGGCGACTTCAACGGGTTTGATATCGAAAAAGTGATTTCGCTCAATCCCACCGTGGTGTTCGCGGGCAACGGTCTGCAGCACGAGGACATTGCCGCATTGGAGGCTGCCGGGCTCAATGTGGTGGCCGTGGAAGCCACTTATTATGACGATATCGCAAAGAGCATCACGATGATCGGCAGTGTGGTCGGTAAGAAAGAAGAGGCTGCCGCGCTGAATGCTCAGATTGCCGAGGTGGAAGCAGCCGTCAAGGATAAGGCCGCCGCGTTTGCGGAAAAACCGTCCGTTTACTACGTGATGGGCATCGGTGAATATGGCAATTGGACGTCAGGCGAAGGCAGCTTCATCAACAGCGTCATCGAGATGGCGGGCGGCGTGCCCACCACGGCGGGTACGGATGCCGAGTGGCTCGAATATCCGCTGGAGGATCTTGTGACGAGCGATCCCGACATATTGCTCGTGTCTGGCTCGGTGGCCGAGAACGATCTTGTGGCGGCTGTCGGGTATAAAGATTTGACTGCCGTCAAGGAAGGGCATTACGACTTTATTAATCCGGATATCATCGAGCGCCCCGGCCCGCGCATTACACAGGCGCTTGAGACATTGCAGGGCAATATTGAGACCTTTATCGCAGGAGAGTAATATTTGAAAAAACAGCAGTCTAAAAAAGCACAGCTGATATGGGCCGCGATGGTGCCGCTTGGCATCGTCGCAGCCTTGTCTGCGTTTTTATTCGGAAGCTCGGGCGTCAGCCTCGGAGAGCTTTTTGCGCTGCTTGGCGGCAACGCGCAGCCGAGCACATCCATTATTTTTTTCAGCATCCGGCTGCCGCGAGCGATTCTTGCGCTGGTGTCGGGCGGGGCCTTGGGTATCTCGGGCGCGTGTTTGCAGGGGATGTTCAAAAACCCCATGGCGGACTCCTATGTGATCGGCGTGAGCGCGGGCGCGGCGCTGGGCGCCACGGTGGCGTTTTCTTTCAGTTCCACGCTTGCCTTCCTTGGGTTTGGCGCGGTTAGCCTGTTTGCTTTTTTGGGCGCCCTCGCCTCTGTCATGACCGTTTACCGGCTGGCGAAGGTGCATGGAAGAGTTTCAACGTTTTCGCTGCTGCTTGCGGGTGTGGCCGTGAGCACGCTGTGTTCGGCGCTTGTTTACTGCATCATGATATTATTCCGCGATAAGATGGAGCATATCGTGATGTGGACAATGGGCAGCTTTTCCTCGGCCTCGTGGAACAAAGTCGTTATTGGCGTGCCTGCCATGCTGGTGTCGTCCGTGCTGTGCCTGTTTTTTGCGCGAGACCTTAACATCATGCTGCAGGGCGATGAAGCGGCGCGGCATCTGGGTGTGGATGCGGGGAGAGTGCGCCGCAGCCTGCTCATATTGACCACGGTCGCGACCGCCTGTGCCGTATCCGTCAGCGGTATCATCGGCTTTGTGGGGCTCATCGTGCCGCACATCATGCGGCTGATATTAGGGCCTGATCATCGGCTGCTGCTGCCGTATTCGTTCTTCGGCGGCGGTATCTTTTTGCTGATCGCGGATACGCTTTCGCGCGTGGTGATGCAAAATCAGGAGATCCCCGTGGGTGTGATCACAGCGCTGATCGGCGTACCGTTCTTTCTATTTTTGCTGCGGCGGGGCAGGAGCGTGAAGCGATGAGCGATATGATGATTCGCGGGATTTATTACAGCTATGATTCGCTTCGCTTTGCACTGAGTGGCGTGAGCTTTGGGCTTCCTGCGGGCTGCTTCTGCGGTATCATCGGGCCCAACGGCTCGGGCAAATCCACGCTGCTCGGCTGTATTTCAGGGCATCTAAAACCCGAACAGGGCAGTGTGATCATCGGCGGCCAGGATGTCGCGTCGCTGTCGGTGCGCGAAATTGCGCGGCGCATGGCGCTGGTGCAGCAGCACGCGTCGCTCGAATACGATTTTACCGTGGGCGACATCGTGCTGACGGGGCGTAACCCTTACTTAAAGCGCTGGCAGAGCGAAACCAAGGACGATTACGCCAAGATGAACGACACGCTGCAAACGGCGGGCATCGCGCATTTGAAAGACAGGCTGATCACCACGCTCTCAGGCGGCGAATGGCAGATGATGATACTCGCGCGGGCGCTGTGTCAGCAAGCGGATATTATGCTGCTGGACGAGCCGGTGACGGGCCTTGACATCTCGCATCAGGTGAACATCATGAGCTCGGTACGGCGGCTCGCGGCGCAGCGCGGTATATCCGTAGTGTGCGTGCTGCACGACCTAAACCTGGCGCTGAGTTACTGCGATCAGATTGTATTGCTCAAAAGCGGCGAGGTATTCGCCGAGGGCGCACCCAAGGACGTGCTCACAAGGGAGAATATCGAGAGCGTATACGGCACAGCCGTTCACCTGTTTGAGCAGAACGGCAAGACGTTTATTCTGCCTGTGATGGACGCATAAGAAGGCTCTGAAAGCGGCATATTTTGCACACGCCCTTTATTGTACAGCTTCTTTAATTATGATATACTGTCGGAGCGAACTAGCTATTAAGGAGTTTTTCTCATGAGAATGTCACAGATGTTGTTTTCCACACAGCGCGAGGTGCCTTCGGAGGCCGAAGCGGAAAGCCATGTGCTGTTATTAAAGGCCGGCATGATCCGCCGACTCGCGGCGGGCGTTTATGCGCTGATGCCGCTTGGCTTAAAAGTGTTTAAAAAAATTGAAAATATTATCCGCGAGGAAATGGATGCGGCGGGTGCGCAGGAGCTCATCATGTCTGCGTTTTTGCCTGCCGAGTATTACCAGCAGTCGGGCCGGTGGGACGTTTTCGGTACCGAGATGATCAAGTTTAAAGACCGCAATCAGCGTGACTTTTGCTTAGGGCCCACGCACGAAGAAATTTTCGCTCATGTGTTAAAGCCTGAGCTTCAGTCGTATAAATCCATGCCCAAAACCATTTATCAGATACAGAACAAATACCGCGACGAGCGGCGGCCGCGCTTTGGCATGATCCGCTGCCGCGAATTCGTGATGAAGGACGCGTATTCGTTCGATGTGGACGAAGCGGGTCTTGATGTATCTTACCAGAAGATGTACGACGCGTACTGCAAGGTTTTTGACCGCTGCGGTCTCAAATACGTCGTGGTGCACGCGGACAGCGGCGCCATGGGCGGCACAGGCTCGCAGGAGTTTATGATTATATCCGACATCGGCGATGACACGATTGCGTCTTGCCCAAGCTGCGGCTACGCGGCCAACGCGGAGCTGGCGGCCTGTCCGGACGCGACTGAGAGCACCGAAGAGATGGCTGCCGTGGAGAAGGTGCACACACCCAATGTGGGCACGATCGATGAGCTGGTGGGCTTTTTCAAGACCACGCCGGACAAATTCGTCAAAACGCTGCTGTATAACGCGGATGGAAAGATTATCGCCGCGATGGTGCGCGGAGACCGCGAGCTCAACGAAACCAAGCTCAAAAACTATCTCAAATGCGCCAACCTTGATCTTGCGTCGTACGACGACGTGCGCAAGGCCACAGGCGCGGAGGTCGGGTTTGCGGGGCCGATTGGTATCGACGCGGACAGGCTCATTGTGGACAAGGAGATACCCAAACTGCGCAACTTCTTAGTGGGTGCGAATCAGACGGACTATCATTACATGGGCGTCAACTACGAGAGAGATTTTGTGTCCGCCGATGTGTGCGACATTCGTCTTATCGAATCGGGCGACCCCTGTCCGGTGTGCGGTGCGAAAGCAGAGCTTGCAAAAACCATCGAAGTGGGTCATATATTCAAGCTCGGCACCAAGTACAGCGTCGCGATGGATTGCATGTTCCTCGATCAGGAAGCCAAGCAAAAGCCCTGCATCATGGGCAGCTACGGCATTGGTCTGAACCGCACCATGCAGGCGATTATCGAGCAGTCTCACGACGACGACGGCATCATCTGGCCGGACAGTGTCGCGCCGTATAACGCGATAGTGGTGCCGGTGAGCGCCGCGAACGAAGCGCAGATGGCGCTGGCGGAGCAGATATACGAGCAGCTAAAAGCCGCCGGCATCGAGACGATTCTGGACGACCGCGATGAGCGGGCGGGCGTGAAGTTCAAAGACGCCGACTTGCTGGGCATACCGCACCGCGTCAATGTGGGGCGCCGCGCGGCGGAGGGTGTTGTGGAATACAAGCAGCGCCGTGAAAAGGCCGCCGAGGAGCTTAGCGTGGACGAAGCGGTTAAGAGAATCGTCAAGGCGGTTAAGGGATAAGAAAACAAGCGGCCTCTGCGCAATCGGAGGCCGTTTTTGTCCAAAAACTTGTTATTGACAGGCGCACGGTTTGCCGTTACAATTGTGTTTGTCCGTTTCACACGGCATATATGAATACGTGGGGGATTAGCTCAGTTGGCTAGAGTGCCTGACTGGCAGTCAGGAGGTCACCGGTTCGAATCCGGTATTCTCCACCAAAGAACTTAGATTCCGAACCAGAAGCACCGTCTATATTGGCGGTGTTTTTGTTATATACAGCATATCAATTATACGAAACTTTGGTTGCTATTTTGGATGAGGCTTTACGGAAAGAATAAACGCCAAGCGTAATTGAACGAATATAAATATAGCCCCCTGAACTGGTTTTATAACTGTGCGGTGGCTTGCTTTATTTGCCTATTCGTGTAAAATAATAATATAATATGTTATGAATTAGCGAATGTGAATTTTGTCTATAATGGCTATCTCTCTATTTCGGTTTCTTAAATGTAGAGTGAAGTTTGAATGGTTGATGTGGTAACGCGAGGGGACGTGTATGGCAGAACTTATAGCGTATGAAAAGCAGCTATTTGAAGAAATATTTGAAATGCATAAAACTACTGTTCTTAATATGGACAGAGATGAGTTTATATTCTTTGTTGGTAAGTACATAGATATTGATCTTGACGATTTTGAAGAATATAAAGAATGCAATTCAGCGGACTTGTTTCGAAAAATGTGGGGAATTGAGACTGATTACACTATAGCAGTCACACTTGAACACTTACTTGAGTGGTATATAAAACATAAGTATTATGAAGTTGATGAAAACTATTCCGGAGAGTACGACGACAGTTATTATTCAGAGAGAATCCGCAAATATTTAGAATGTAAAAGAATTACACATCAATTAAAGTATAAAGATTTTTACTCGTTACCGAAGCATAAGAATACGCAACTTGATATTTTAGTAAAAGATATACGAGAATCTCTTGGAAGAGGTGTACCGCAGTTGATGATTGATAGACTGCATACATATACGGTATCCTTTCTTAGGAACATATGTAATAAACACTCGATTGAGATTAAAGATCAGAACGATAAGTTCTATTCACTAACTAGCTTAATGGGCATGTTAGTAAAACACTATGAAAGTGTTAATGCTTATGAGTCCGATTTTGTTTCTATTGCACTAAAAAGTACCATTAGTGTATTTGAAAAATTCAACAATCTGCGTAATGAAAAAAGTTATGCGCATTCAAATGTGACCTTAAACAGCATGGAAACGGAATTCGCGTTAAAATCGATTATTAATACGCTGAATTTCATTGATCGCTTAGAAAGCATGTTAACATATATTAAAAGAATTGAGAATGCAAGCGTAAAAAATACACAAGATGATGAGCTGCCGTTTTAAAGAGCATCTATTTTCGAAAGCTTTCGAGGATATTTTATTAGCTTGTAGGAGCGTTTAGTCGGAATTTGTGTTTAATCAATTATAGCAATAATGAGCATATCCAACAAATGGTATAACACTAAGTAAGCAAATTAGTTGGCTTCGTACTTGTTAATTTAAAATAGAGTGATTGTATTAATTAACTCGATATTAAGATGTATAATGGCAAAAGAAAGGACTATTAAATTTATGAAATGTGCATATTGTGGCAAAGAAGCCAAAGGAACTAAAGAGCATATTATTTCATGTGCGATATTAGATTTATTTCCAGAGTGTAATATTACATTTGATGATTATAGAAATAAACCTCACCTAGCTGACCCAATGATAAAAGATGTATGTGCGGATTGCAATAACAACAAAATTTCTTATATTGATAACTATGCAAAGGAACTAATTAGCAAATATTTTATTAATAAATATAATGAAGATGATAGAATTGAAATTGTATTTGATTATACTATGGTTCAAAAAATGTTGTTGAAATATGCGTTTAATGATATGCGCTCACACAAAGAAGATTGCTCTTTTTTCGATGAAGAAATTCGTAGTTATCTTATGTGTGAGAGTGATAATATTCCAAAAGCAAATATTACTGTATTATGTGGGCTTGCTGTTAATGTATCTCCCGCGCCAGACGCAATGTTTGGTAACTTAAAATTACGTTGGTGTAAAAATCCATTTTTCTATTCAAATAGTACAATAAGACATATAAACTATGGAACAGGAGAAATCATATTAAATGATGATATCAAAAAAGAAGATTTTCAAGATTTGGCACTTTCTTATGTGTTTAGATTTAACAGTGTACAATTTTTGTTAATATGTTGGGATAAGCAATCGGAGAACATTGAACAAAACAATGTTGTATTAAAATGTCAATACCCATATTATTTAATGAATTCAAGCGAAAACAAAGCAGTTATATCAATATGCACAGATGAGCTTAATTACCACAGATTTGAACACATACATGTTAAATGGGACGGCTTGTTTGAGGTTGGAACAATGAGAAAACTCGCAAGTGGCGGCGAATATAAGTACAAGAAATTATATGAAGAAGCATGGATTGAAGAAGAAAAGAACATTGCTAAAAGTCACCCTCGTAAATAGTGAGTTATTCGGGAAATATATAATTATATAATTTTTAGTTGTAAAAAATAGGACGCAACCTCCCGGCTTTTGCAAGGTTAATCTCGTAATTTCCAATTTATCAGTCTGAGTATGAGCAAACTATTGTTCTTTCATTTTAGGGTGAGCTTGGCAGTCTGTTTATTATAGGTCGGTATTTTACTTGCACATTATCCATACAATCTATATTTTGAGCAATATTTGCTCCCTATCAGACAAGAACTTGAAGGCTCTATGTCACATTTTAAAGATGCAGTGTTCTTCCTCCATATTTACAGTAACATACATAATCCCAAAGTCATAATTTTTGCATTTGTATTCAAGTGTTATAACTGTGGCAGCTTTTATGCGGATCGTATAACAAAACAAGCGCCGTACTAAACGTATCGACGCTTGTTTTCTGTTCTGCGCACTTCTCCCCAACCCCTACTCATTTTTAGCACGCAAAACTGATATCAAGGAAATTATAACAGACTGTTGGGAATAATGCAATACAAATGTAATGCAGATGTATTTCATGAAACAAGTTATGCTTAGGAAAAACAAAGGGGATAGTGCTGTGAAGAAATTTAAAATCCCTTCAGTCCCTCCAACGACAAACAAAAGCATCCGATTTCCTGTTGATATTGTTAAAAAAGTTGAGCAAACAATCGAAGGAAAAGACTGCACCTTTACGGCTTTTGTGGTTGAGGCGGTCAGAGTCGCGTTGCAGAATATAGAAGAGGACAAAGACTGAAATAATTGCTTATCCTCATGCAATCCGTTATTATCTATTTAAGCGAAAAGTACCTTTCATGGAGTTTTAATTTGTCATATATAAAAGGGGGCAATATGGATAATAACCGCGTCAAAAATCACTTCGAGGAAGAAGCAAAACAATATGATGAGATAATCAGAACACTGATTCCAAATTATGAGCTGATGGTGGATGTGCTTGTTTCCTTGCTGCCGTTTGACGGGCAGCAGGTTTTTTCAATGATCGATCTCGGCTGCGGAACGGGGACAATCTCAAAAGCGGTTAAAGATTGCTTCCCCAATGTGCAGGTCGCTTGTGTGGATGTAGCGGGTAACATGCTGGATATCGCCAAGCAGAAGGTGGGTGCGGATACAAAGCTTATACAGGCGGATTTCAATACGTTTGACTTCCCGGAAAAATATGATGCGGTGGTCTCTTCTCTTGCCTTGCATCACCTCGTCACAGATGCGGACAAGCTAAACTTCTACAGAAAAATCTACGATGCTTTGAATCCGGGCGGCCTGTTGGTCAACATAGATGTTGTGTTGGGCAGCAATGAAGCGCTGCAGAACGTCTATATGGAAAAATGGAAAGCGTTCATGATATCCAATACATCGAGGCAGGAAGTGGAGCAGAAATGGATACCAACCTATTACGCGGAAGACCGGCCGGCCACGTTGATCTCGCATTTGGATATGCTGAAAACATGCGGCTTTGCAAGTATTGATGTGGCGTATAAGTATTATAACTATGCTGTATACTGCGGGAAAAAATGATAAGCCATATTTTCGGTGATAAGAATCTGTAAGAACATTGGCTCGAAGAATAACAAGCGCCGTATTAATACGTATCTTTAAAAATTTGCAGAATATAGAAGAGGACAAGGCTGGTTTCTTGAATAGACATAGTGCTTTTGCTTTTACAGCTCTTGAGGTATACTTGTCTCGATAAAAGAAAAAGACAAGGTGGCGAATGAACAGCTCAAAGGATATCAAACGATCAAAGCTTGGTGTGATTATCGCGGCAGCGGCTGTGTTTATCGCGGCAATCAATCTGGTTGTCTCAAGCTTTTTGACTCAACGGGTATTTTTGTGGACGGCGCTGACGCTGCTTTTCAGCACGCTGACGATCTTGTTTGCAAACCTGTCGTCATATCGCAAAAGGGTGAAGCAGGCGGCACAGGAAGATGCTGAAAAATAATAAAAAGTGGTTGATAAACGGTGCTTAATATATTATAATGGCTTACGCACCCGAAGTGGAGGTATGGCTCAGCCGGTTAGAGCGCTCGCTTCACATGCGAGAGGTCGCTGGTTCGAATCCAGCTATCTCCACCAAAATCAAAGGTTGACGGCGCTTCGCGCGTCACCTAACCCGCAAAAGCCCGCAATAGCGGGCTTTTCGCATGTGTATGGCTACATATTGCACGCAAAAAGCTTTCAAATATAGACATGGAAATCAACGCAATTGTACCGGAAGCGGTTGGAATTGACCCGATTGATCTGAAAAATCAATCACTCGAATGACTGGCGTTGTATATGATGACAATCAAAATGTGAAATAACTTATGGGCAAATTTTTTGTTCCGTCTTTTGACGAATTCAAGCATCACAGGCATTCATAGGTGCGAAAGACAGCATTGATTATGCAGTTAATAAAGGCTCAGTGTTTCACCCCGTTGTTTAATAAGATGTTAGCGGGGTATCAAAATGAATGAAGACATAAATTTAGAAAAGACGTGGGTGGCACGACCTGCGTACAATCACCAAGACGCGGGCGGACGAAGAGGCGCAAGAGCATTCTCTCTATGAGCAGCAATGGAAAGAATGCTGTAACAAAACTATTAAAATGTCGGAGGAAACAAAAATGACAATCAATAAGACTTTAAATGCTGGTGACCTTACACTAACTCTGGCAGGTCGCTTGGACACCACCACAGCGCCGCAACTGGAAGCGGAGCTGAAGACCTCGCTAAACGGTGTGAGCTCTCTCACCATGGATTTTGACCAGTTGGAATACATCTCCTCCGCCGGTTTGCGTGTGCTGCTCTCTGCCCAGAAGGTGATGAACAAACAGGGCAAAA
This sequence comes from Bacillota bacterium, assembly GCA_023391105.1. Classification (GTDB taxonomy): domain Bacteria; phylum Bacillota; class Clostridia; order Christensenellales; family SZUA-584; genus SZUA-584. The sequence goes on along the minus strand of JAEWBO010000006.1, from coordinate 22,253 downwards.
TGGTGATCCGCCACGTTAACGAAACCATTCATGAAGTGTTTGAGGTCACGGGATTTTCTGATATTCTGACCATTGAATAAAAAATGAAACGATATTCACCCGGATATGATGAATTTTGAGGCTGTAACACTTACACATAAAAAGATGATAAAACCATACCTGTACAAATACGGCGAAGGATCCTGCCAGCACTCCTTTGCCGCTATGTTCTGCATGGCGAATAAATACGGTGATTCGCTTTGCGAAAAGGACGGGTGGCTGTTTATCCATAGAGCGGGTATCAGCAGTAAAACCGAAAGAGCCTATCTTTTTCCGATGGGTGACAATTCGGATGAAGTCAGGCTCGGGCACGCAATCGAAGCCATTATTGAGGACGCGCATAATCATGGTGCAGCTGTTCGCTTTGAAACATTAACTGCAGCTGCAAAAGACGCTGTAGCCAGGCTGTTCCCGGGTGTGTTTTCGGTAACGGCTCTGCGTGATTATTCAGAGTACATCTATACATATGACAAGCTGGCAAACCTGTCGGGACACCAAATGGCATCCAAACGGCAGGATATCAACACCTTCTATCGCACCTACGGCAACAGCGTCCGTATAGAAAAAATAAAGGACAAGCATCTTGACGAAATCCGGTCGTTTCAGAAAATGTGGCTAAACAATCGGCTGAACGGTGAAGAGGATGTCCAGCTTGATTATGAGAATATCGCTATACAACTCGGACTTTCCAATTTTGCAGAGTTAGACCTCAGTGGCATCGTAATCTATATTGATAATGTTATGCGCGGCTACGCTTACGGTGCGCCGCTGTCCCAGAACAGCTATGATGTGATGATAGAAAAGGGCGACCGCAGAATTGCCGATATTTACAGGGTGCTCAACCGTGATCTCGTAAGACTGTGCTGTGGACAATACCGGTATATCAATCGCGAGGAGGATGTGGGAAACGAGGGACTGCGATGTGCGAAGCTTTCCTATAAACCCGATATTCTGCTGGAAAAATACCTATTGCACGAGGTGAAAAAATGAATAAAGCCGAAGCGAACCTTTCGCTTCTTATTATCACTTTTTTCTCGGCAATACAGTATGTTTTCCTTGCCAATGTTCCGGAGTCTGTTTCAAACTTTGCATTCCTGACAATCACAAACCTGATTGGTTTTGGTATAGCGCTTGCACTTTTTTGGGGCGAGTTATTCCGGATAAGCAAAAAGCAGATACTGCAAAGTGTGATCCTGTCTGCGGAGCTTTTCGGCTTCAATCTTTTCGTACTTCTCGGAACCGCCGGTGTCAGTGCGACAGTGAGCTCATGCGTGCTGTCGGCATATTTTGTATTTATACCGGTATTTTCACTTGTGTTTCTGAAAAAAAAGCCGGATAAGCTCAGCTTGATCGGTATCGGCATTGTGCTTGCAGGTCTTTTTCTGATTATGAATACGGATATCGCCGGCATTATTAATGTACATATCCTTTATCTTGTGGTTGCCGATGTTTTTTTCGCCATGTACATTATGACGGCCGGGCATTTCACGGCAAAATCAAACCCTTCTATACTTGCAATGGGACAGATGTTGTTCAGTGCAATAATTGCTTTTGTGTTTTGGCTTGGTGAGGCAAGGATCACAAACACCGCGATGTCGTTGCCATCCGACGCGGCATTTTGGGGCAGCGTGCTGTTTATCAGCTTTTTTATCCGCGGGCTGTATGGTGTTGTGCAGATATACGCGCAGCGATATGTCAGCGCGCTTAACACCTCGCTGATTTTTTCCTCTGAAATTGTCATTACAATGCTGATGTCACCTGTTCTCGCTCTCCTGTTTGGCACGGTAGCCGAGGACATTACTCCTTGGAAGATTGCAGGAGCCATCGTCATGGTGACAGGAATATTGCTCGCGGACACCTCCTTTACAACCGCTGTAAAAAGGAGGTTTGCACATGAAAAAAACGGATTATGACAAGTATGCCGCACCGATATTGCTTTCAGTGGCTGTGTATATACTGTTGGATTTATCGGTAAGATTGACGGGTTTTCTGGAATTCGGTGTTTTTATCGGCATCAAAAACTTTCTTCCTGCCGCGATGGGACTGTTATTCGGCTGGTGCGGAGTGCTTGGCTGTTTGGTTGGAAGCATACTGACCTGCGTCATCACCGCCGCGGCGCTGCCCGAATTGCTGTTTGAAGGAATCTGTGTTTTGGTGACCGGCATGGGAATGTGGCTTTTGTGGCACATCGGAGCGAAATCACGCAGGGTTCACTTAAAAAAGGCAAAAGATTATTTCAGATATATTGTGCTGAATGTATTGCTTGCGGCTGTATGCGGAGCGCTCAGCTTTGCGTTTATGCCCGGCGGTGCGTTTCTGACAGTGTTTATCGCTTATATCTCAATGAATTTACTTGTCGGTATACCGGTGATTATTCTGCTGACCTCGACAGTTTGTATTATTCCGGTTCTGCCGCCGTGGTGCCATAGGACACCGGATGTCTTTGGAAGTATACATTCCGAACCGGGCAGCCTTGATTGCTTCAACGACCTGCTTGAGGAATACTCGATATTACATAAAATTAGCAGAAAAAGCTTATACGGCATACAGAACTGTATCGAGGAAGTGGTTATCAGGGTATTTGCCGATAATCCCGATGCATTAATAAATATCGAATTTTATTATGACGACAGCGTTTCTCTTTGGTTTATATATAAGGGTGGTCATTGTAATCCATTCATGACGGATAGAAATAAAGAATCTGAAGATATGTTCGGACTGCAGCTGATAAAGCATCGTGCACTTCGCGAGTCATACAAATACAGGCGAGGCATCAATCAAATCCACATTGTCATGTAAAGGGGACAGATACAAATGGACAAAAAAAGACGGCCTATACGTAAAAAGGTGCAGATGATGGTTCTTGCCATATCGATCGCAGCATTATTGCTTACCAGCGTTATAAGCGTCTTTAGTATGATGAAAATACAGAGCAATGTGCTGTCAGCCGGAAAGTCGCTGGGCTATACCGCCGCTAAAAACGGCGAGGACGCGCTGCTCGCTCAAATGGAACAGAATCTGCTTGACATTGTTTCAAGCAAAGCAAAGCTTGCCGACTCGGAGCTTGGCGGGTTTTCGGGCTATATCGGCCAATTCGCAGCATACGCCGAAAGGCTTTACAGCAGCCCCTCGGGCTTTGTCCCGGTCGAGGTGCTGCCACCCGATAAAGAAAACGTCAATAAGCTGACCATGCAGCGTTATCTGGCAAAAGAAAATATTGTGCTTGCCGATATTCATGACGAAATAAAGCTGCTCGGAAATCTCGAATATGTTTTTTATCCGGTTATCACAGCGGAAAAGGAAATGATCACGTCAATTTACATAGCAACAGAAAGCGGCTTTATTCTCAGTTATGACAGCCGCGCTGATTTGGGGGATGCGACAGACGCGGATGAGGAATATTACAATTATTTCGATTCTTCCTGGTACACGGCCGCAAAGGAAGTCGGAAACACTGTTTTCACCGATACCTACCCGGACTCCTACGGCCGTGGACTGACCATCAGCTGCGCGGCACCGTTTTACGATGCTCGCGATCGTTTTGCCGGAGTCGTCTGTATGGATATTCTGATAACTGACCTCAACAGAACGATCATAGACATTGACATGGGCGAGCATTCCTACGCCATGCTGATTGACAAAAGCGGCAGAGTGATCGCTTCGCCGCAGATGACATCAGAGCAGACCGAATTTGACGATATTTTGAAAGATACGTCACTTCCCGCTTATGAAGCAAAGGACGAACTGATGAGCGGAGATACCGGAGTCACCCTGACATCTTCCGGTATCTATTATGCTTACACGCCTGTTGCCTCGGCTGACTGGACACTTGCCATCCACGTCCCCGCGTCAGACGTCACTGAACCTGTGGCACAAATACGTGAGAGCATCAACAGCAAAACTGATGATACTGCGGCATCCATGAGCCGGAACATACTGATCGCTATGCTGATATTTGTCGTGTCGTTTGCGGTCATTATTGTCACAGTTGTGATACTGGCAAGGCGTTTTGCCAGGGAGCTGACAATGCCATTGCTGTCGCTGAGAAACGATGTTGGAAAGATCAGCGGGGGAAACCTGAAATACCGTGCAGAAATATATCATAACGACGAAATCGGTGACCTCGCAGGCTCGTTTAACAATATGGCACTATCTCTTGAACAATATATCAACGATCTGACTTTGGTAACCGCAGAGAAGGAACGCATCGGCGCGGAGCTGGATGTGGCCAAGCAAATTCAGGCCAGTATGCTCCCCTGCATCTTTCCGGCTTTCCCCGAGCGGCCAGAGCTGGATATCTTCGCCACTATGACCCCCGCTAAGGAGGTGGGCGGCGACTTCTACGACTTCTTCCTGATAGACGATGACAGGCTTGCTATGGTCATGGCCGATGTGTCTGGCAAGGGCGTTCCGGCGGCGCTGTTTATGGTGATCACCAAGACCCTCCTAAAGAATGTGGCGCAGACCGGGCTTTCCCCCAAAGGCGTGCTTGAAAAGGTGAACAATCAGCTTTGCGTGGGCAACGAGGCAGAAATGTTCGTCACTGTCTGGCTGGGAATTTTGGAAATATCCACCGGAAAAATGATCTGCGCCAACGCGGGGCATGAGTATCCGGTGCTGAAACGCGCGGATGGCGACTACGAGCTGGTAAAGGATAAGCATGGTTTCGTACTGGCCGGCATGGAAGGCTCCCGGTACCGTGAATACGAGCTGCAAATGAATCCAAACGACATGCTGTTCCTCTATACCGACGGTGTGACCGAGGCTACCGATGCCCACAACAAGCTCTACGGTACCGATCGGATGCTCTGCGCTCTAAACCGTAATAAGGACGCCGATTGTGAAAGGCTTCTGTATCAGATGAAGGAGGATATCGATGCTTTTGTGGGCGAGATGCCCCAGTTTGATGACATCACCATGCTAAGCCTGAAATTGATGCCTCAAAACGGCCCCAGCATGAAAAAGCTGAAGCTGATGCCCACCCTGGAGGCCGTGGGCGAGGTTACCGCCTTTGTGGAGCAGGAGCTGGAGGCCTCAGACGTTTCCATGAAGGTGATCACCCAGATGAACATCGTGGCAGAAGAGATATTCTCCAATATCGTCCATTACTCAGGCGCTAACGACGCCACAGTGGGCGTGGTCGTGGAAAATGGTCGCGTTACCCTGCGCTTTGCCGACAACGGCCGCCCCTACGACCCCACAGAGAAGCCCGACCCAGATATCACTCTATCAGCTGAGGAGCGGGACATCGGCGGGCTTGGCATCTTCATGGTTAAAAAGTCCATGGATACGGTGACGTATGAGTATCACGACGGGCTTAACATCCTAACGCTGACCAAGCGGTTTTCATGAGGGGAGAATCATTGTAATTATATAATAATTTTCAAGATAATCGATTTGCCTAAATCATTATATTTGCGTATAATTGTGTAAAATACAAGATAATAATGGGGATAAATACGTTGGAAATTAAATACGCAAAAAGAATGAGCAAACTAAAAGCATCGGAAATCCGGGAATTACTCAAGGTGACGGAAAACCCTGAGATTATTTCGTTTGCGGGCGGGCTGCCCGCGCCGGAGCTTTTTCCGGCAGAAGAGATCATTGCGGTTAATCGCATTGTGCTTGAAGAATCCGCCCAAACCGCACTGCAATATACCACCACGGAAGGCTATGCACCATTGCGTCAGTGGATTGCAGACCGCATGAACACGCAGCAGGGCACCGCGTTTGACAAGGATCATATACTCATTACCCACGGGTCTCAGCAGTCGCTGGACCTTTCGGGCAAGGTATTTTTGGACGAAGGCGATGTGGTTCTCTGCGAAAGTCCGACTTATCTCGCCGCCATTACGGCGTTTCGCGCCTATGGTGTCGAGTTTGTCAGTGTCCCCACGGACGATGACGGTATGATCATAGACGAGTTGGATAAGATATTGGCAGGCACGCAGAACGTCAAGGCGATCTATGTGATACCCAATTTCCAGAACCCCACAGGCAGAACGTGGAGTTTGGAGAGACGCATGGCGCTCGCAAGGCTGTCCGCGCAATATGGGACAATTGTGATCGAGGACAACCCATATGGTGAGCTGCGCTTTGAAGGAGAATTTCTTCCGTCTGTGAAGTCGTTTGACAAGGCCGAAAATATCCTTTGTACGGGTACCTTCTCGAAGATATTCTGCCCCGGGTATCGTATTGGCTGGATTGCGGGGAATAAGGATATCATTCGCAAGTATGTGCTCGTGAAGCAGGGGGTTGATCTACAGTGCAACACACTTGCGCAAATGGAGATTGAAAAATACCTGGAGCTGTATGATATCGACGCGCATATAGAAAAAATTCGCGCGGTATATAAAACGCGCAGAGATCTTATGGTAAAGATGATGGAGTTAGAATTTCCCGACGGTATCACGTTTACAAGGCCGCAGGGCGGGCTGTTCGCATGGGCGGAGCTGCCCAAAAACGTAAACGCGCGCGACGTGCTCGAAAAGAGCCTCAAAGAGAATGTGGCGTTTGTGCCGGGCGGCTCGTTCTTCCCAAACGGCGGCATGGAAAACACACTGCGGCTCAACTTCTCCAATATGCCGGAGGAGAGGATCGTGGAAGGTATCCGTCGCTTGGGGCGTGTGCTGCGCACGTTTGTGTAACGAAAGGAGTCAGGTTTGGAAAAGGTTACGTTTTACGATACAAAACCGTATGACAAGGTGTGGATGGACAGGCTTAAGGGTGAATATGGCCTGAACATTAAGTATTTTGATAGTAAGCTCAACGCCGACACGGCATCCTTGGCGCGCGGCAGCGACGCCGTTTGCGTGTTTGTCAACGATACGGTGGATGCTGAGGTGATTGAAGCGCTTCATAAATACGGGATTCGTATACTTGCGCTGCGCTCCGCTGGGTTTAACAACGTGGACTTTAAAGCGGCGTTTAATAAGCTGCACGTGGTTCGTGTGCCAGCCTATTCGCCATATGCGGTTGCGGAGCACGCAATGGCGCTGCTGCTAGCTGTTAACCGCAAGGTTCACCGCGCGTATAACCGCACACGTGATTTTAACTTCAATATCAGCGGCTTAACAGGCTTTGATCTGCACGGGAAAACCGTGGGCGTGATGGGAACAGGCAAAATTGGCCGCGTGTTCATCGAGATCTGCAAAGGCTTTGGTATGAACGTGATCGCATATGATCCCTACCCGGCAAAGGATGCGGATTTTGAATACGTGTCGTGCAAGGAGCTTATACAGCGCGCTGACGTGATTTCGCTGCATTGCCCGTTAACGCCGGATACCAAGCATATCATAAACGAAGATTCACTGGCGGCTTCCAAACCGGGCGTGACGATCATCAACACATCACGCGGGGCGCTTGTCGACACCACAGCGCTGCTGAATGCCTTAAAGGATGCCCGTGTGCGTGGGGCGGGCCTTGATGTGTACGAGGAGGAATCCGAACTGTTCTTTGAGGACTTCTCCAATACCATCGTGCAGGATGATGTTCTTGCGAGGCTTATATCGCTGCCCAATGTGATACTGACATCGCATCAAGCTTTTTTGACGGACGAGGCGCTGGAAAGAATCGCGCACACCACGCTGGAAAACCTAAGACGCTATTTTGACAATGGCAGCCTGGAAAACGAGATATGCTATCAATGTGAAAAACAGCCAAGCTGCGCAAAGGATCATGTAAAGTCATGTTTCTAGCATCAAAAATATACGCATTACCAAAGCAAGGAATCAGAAAGTCCTTGCTTTTTTATTTTTGAGTAGCAGACGCTTGACAAACAGGAAAAAAGAGGTTATATTTTGATTGACTGACAAGTCAATCAAAAAGGGAGAAGTCAATGAGTCCACGAAAAGAAGAACAGAATGCGATGATAAAGGACGAAAGGCGCGAGCAGATACTCTCGGCGGCGCTCAAGGTTTTCGCCACACGCGGGTTCGCGGCGACAAAGATCAGCGATATCGTCGCGAAGGGCGGCATGAGCCACGGCCTTTTGTATCATTATTTTAAGTCCAAAGAAGAGATTTTTTTCGAGCTGGTTCATAGAGCGTTCTCGGCTTCAGGCGAATCGCTGCTCATGATGGAGGGTATGCCCGTGAGTCCGCTGCAGAAGGTTCGGGAAACGGCAAAATATATACTCGGCGGCATTGACCAATGGGAAGACACGTCTTATTACTTTTTGATCGTGATTCACGCTTCCCTGATGGAGATGACGTTCGAGGAAAAAGAAAAGGTATTCGGCAGCTCGCAGGTTCCCGTCGAATCTATGATGAGGATACTCAAGCAGGGGCAGGAGCTGGGTGAGATCAGGCAGGGCGATCCGCTGGAAATGGCAATCATGTTTTTCGCTGCCATACAGGGCGTCGCATTTTATAAGCTAAGCATGCCAAACTTTAAGCTTCCGGACCCTGAGCTGCTGGTATTAATGGTTAAAAAATAATTTTTAATAAACGGAGGGCACAATAATGACAAAGGTGGTTATTATCGGCGCGGGTATCGCGGGGCTGACCTGTGGTATCTATGCACAGCTAAACGGCTTTGATACTCATATCTACGAAATGCACAGCATTCCCGGCGGTGAGTGCACCGGATGGGACAGAGACGGCTATCACTTTGACGGCTGCATTCACTGGCTGATGGGATCCAAACCCGGCACAGCGCTTCATGACATGTGGCGTACCACAGGCGCGCTTAACGATGACGTGAAGATCGTCAACCATGATGTTTTTGCGCGGTATGAAGAAGGCGGCCGGTATATGAACCTTTACACCAACGCCGACAAGCTTGAAAAGCACCTGCTCGAGATATCTCCGCAGGACAAGAAAGAAATCAAGCGCCTTTGCAAAGCGTTGCGCGTGATGGGAGAATTCGGTATGCCCATCGACAAGCCGATGGATAAGATGACGGCTGGTGACGGCCTTAAGTTCGCTGCCAAAAATATCGGCAAGCTGGGGCAGCTCAATTTCTTCAATAACATAAAGATTTCGGATTATGTCAAGCTGTTCAAAGACCCGCTGCTTCAGCATGGGATTCTCGGGGCAATTCCCGGCGACTACAACGCCAACGCACTGGTGATGTCGATGGCGGGCATGCATGTGGGAGATTCAGGATATCCCGTGGGCGGCTCACGCGCATTGGCAAAGCGCATGGAACAGCGGTATATTGAGCTTGGCGGACAGGTTTCCTACAAGAACCGTGTCGAAAAAATCATCGTGGAGAACGGCAGTGCCAAGGGTATCCGTCTGGTTGGCGGCGAAGAGGTGTCTGGTGATATCGTGATATCGTGTGCGGATGCCTATGCCACGCTTTATAAAATGCTGGACAACAAATACACACCGGACATGTACCGCAACCTGTTTGAGAACCCCAAAAAGCATTACACACCCACCTGCTCGCTTGTGTTTTTTGGTGTTGACTGCGAGATTACCGACAACTATCGCGCCATCAATATTCATCGTGAGAAGTCTGTGAGCATTAACGGGCAGGAGACAGATAACGCATCGCTGCTGTGTTACACGTATGATGAAACGCTTGCGCCCAAGGGAAAAACGGTGATGGTGGCGTATTATACGGCAGACTTTGATTATTGGAATGCGCTGTACTCGGATAAGGAAAAATACAAGCAGGAGAAGGAACGCTTGAAACAGGATGCGATGGAATTGCTGATCAAAAGGTTCCCGCAGGCTGAGGGCAAGATTGAGGTCGTTGATGTGGTCACACCCATGACGTATGTGAAATATTGCGACGCGTGGCGCGGCTGCTGGATGAGCTGGGGTGACAGCGGCAAAGAGGTTCCGCGCTATTTTCCGGGCGAGCTCGAAGGGCTTAAAAACTTCCTGCTCGCGGGAATGTGGACACTGCCGCCGGGCGGTTTGCCGGGCGCGGCGGGTGCGGGACGGTTTGCGGCCTACCGCATCACCGAATCGCAAGGGCGAGAGTTCAAGACTCGGCAGAATTAAACGATATAATAGGGCGGCCATTGGCCGCACCTCAGGTTGTCGATAAACCTGTTTTGTCATTCCGAGCTTGTCGACTACGGTAGTGGACTGGAATCCCATGAAAAGTGCTTTGTAAAAGAGGATTCCAATCCACTTCGTAGTCAATCGCTAATGCTCAATCGGAATGACATAAGTGACTTTTTTGGCACTCTGAGGGCGGCCTTTGGCTGCACTATCTAAGAAAGGCAGCTAAGACGCGGCTTTTTCTTGTCCGGTCCGTTTGAAAACAGGATGCCCGTATGTTACCCTAAAAGCAAGCATAAAATGGAGGGTGAGCATATTGCAGGCATTTTTAGACATAGAGTTCTGGAACAACACCGTACTCGACTATCTGATTTTTTTGGGTTCGCTGGCCGTGACCCTGATTATTATACTTATATTTAAACGCATCGTTATACGCTGGCTAAAAAAATGGTCTCAAAAGACACCCACGTCGCTCGACGACATGCTGCTCAAAGCTTTTAAAAGGTATCTGCTGCCGCTGCTTTATATCGGCGCGCTGTACCTTAATACCAAATGGCTCAAATTAAGCAAAGGTGTATCGGATATCGTCGGCGTGATTGCTTTGGCGGCTGTGATGATATTCGGTGCTGTGGTTATCTCCTCAATCATCATATATCTTTTCAATAAGTATTTCGAGAAAAAGCAAACCTCGGTTAACAAGTTGGCCATGCAATGGCTCGCCGTTATCATTAAGGCCATCGTTTGGGTCAGCGCACTGCTGATTTTTCTTGACAATCTCGATATCAAGATCACGCCCGTATTGGCTGGTCTCGGAATAGGCGGCGTGGCGGTGGCGTTCGCGGCGCAGGCGATACTCGAGGATATGTTCAGCTTTGTGACGATATTTTTTGACCGTCCGTTTGAGATCGACGATTTTATCATCGTAGACGACATGAGCGGCACAGTGGAGCATATCGGCATCAAGACGACGCGCGTGCGCAGCATATCGGGTGAGCAGCTCATTTTCTCTAACAAGGATCTCACAAACTCACGCGTACGCAACTACAAGCGCATGCAAAACCGGCGCGCGGTGTTTTCGGTCGGTGTCACGTACGACACACCGCTTGACAAGCTAAAGGAGATTCCGGGGCTAATCAAGGAGATTATCGATGCTGTGGAAAAAACGCAGTTTGACCGCGCTCATTTCAACGAGTTCGCGGACTCAAGCCTTGATTTTGAGATTGTCTACTTCGTTTTGAGTCAGGAATATGCCGTATATATGGATGTGCAACAGGAAATCAATTTTGGAATTAAGGAGGCGTTTGACGCGCGCGGCATCGCGTTTGCGTACCCGACGCAGACGCTGTATCTGCAGAAGTAGGGTTCGCTTTTTAAGTTGCGATACTCTCCCGATTATGCTATAGAATCGTCTCAGCCGCTTTGATATTAAATCACAAACAAATTGTTTCCCAATCTACTAAATTTCGTGCGATTTTTACACGAAATCACAATATTTTGTGGATTGCCTGTTGACAAATACGCAACATCTTTTTATACTCAATATTAAGGTATATATCGCGATAGACTTTTATGTCCCGCTGATAATGGCAAAACAGTCGAAAGGCTGCGACGCAAAGCTAAAGGGCCTAAGGCATTTGTCAAAGGCAGCCAGTTACCGAAGCAGGGGTTTTTTATTACCTCTGATTGATTAAAGAGTATTAACACAGATGTTTTGTTCTTCTGCTTATTGTAGGTCATTTTGAGGGTTTTACTATGCGCGCGCGTTGGGTTCGTTCCTTCACGCGTGCGCAGCCACTTTGTTTATTTTATCTTATCTGGGGGGTCTTCACATAGAAGACAAAACGCACCGTCTGTGCTTTACAGGCGGTGCGTTTAACTATGCAGACGCTTGGCTTATGAGGGGCGAAGCCCGATTAGCAAAACTGCTTCACAAATTCGACAGGAAACATGGTACGCCTGGCGGTCTCTTCTACACTTAGCCCCTGTGCCAAGAACCGCCTTGCGACGCTCTCCATACTTTCTGACACTTCAACGATGTATTTGTCATAATCGTAAAACCGCATGACACGCTGACCCCACGGATATTCCTTGCTTTGATGAATAAACGCGATGCCTTCAGTGGCCTTGAGCTTAGATTCCCATTCATCTAGATCGGTGACTTCAAAGTAAAGCTGAAAGTTATCTGGCTTCACATGCATGTCAAGCTTCTCGCCAACCAGCTCTTCATAGTTGGATTGCAGAGAGAGGCCATTTTCAAAGGATACATGGACGCCCAAGTCCAGCATTATCTTTTGCTGCATAACCTTTTCATAAAAATTCTTGGACTTTTCCATATCCGAAACTGAGATTAGGGTGCCGCAATATTTCATACATTTCACTCCTGTTTTTTTTTCATTGTACATCAGAATTTCGCAATTTGACTGTAAAAATCGGACATGTTGCTGCGGTACTCCTGAGGCGTAATTCCGCACGCGGATGTGAAGTCGTGGATAAAATGAGACAGGTCATAATATCCGGTTGAATGACAGGCATAGGTAATGCTATGTATGGGATTGTGCAGGAGCTGGATGGTCTTGTTGATACGCACCAAACGGGAAAATGATTTGACACTCATGCCCATGCATTGGTCAAAGATACGGCTTAAGTGCCGTTCGCTGTAATAGACGCAGCCAGACAGCTCTTTGGATGAGATATTTCCCATGTTATCGATAATCAATTGGGTCGCCAGGCTCAATTCGCAAGGGCATACCCCGTGCAGGTTTGACAGCAGCAGATGATCAAGATTGGTTATCAATTCGTTCATATTGCGGGCGCTATACAGTGTTTGCGCAAGGCTTGTGTTCAGTTTGGCATTGACCAATTCAAAGGCAATTGTCTGGTCGGCCAGCTCCTTTTGTTTATCTCCCGTAAAGGCATACAAGCCTGCCGGCTGAAATTCTATAATGAACAGCATATCAAACTGATTGGCATGGCTGCCGACCATACATGGCTTTGAAGACGGCCCAAACAAGTTGCTGTATAATGCGCTGCCGTCAAAGGAGAATACCAGCGTGGCACTTCCATGGGGTATCACAGTATAGTTATCCGATATCATGCTTTTGCCGGGAAAAGTGATCGTGTAATTTGAAATCCAATTGCGCAGCTTTGGGTGCGGCAAAAGATAGATAAAATCCTTTGCACAAACCAAAACGCGATGCGTTTCACTAAACTTGAGTATATCTTCTTTGGTTATCATCAATTACACGCCCATTATTCTATATGTGCCGCTATATAAAGCTTTATTGCGCCTTATTTTACCATGAAATCCGGTGAGATTCCAGCGCAACCTTGCCTCGGCACGGGCGATGCCTAAGTGGGCGCAAACAATACAGCTTCTACTTTACACACAGATTCTTCACTGCGTTCAGAATAACCAAATAGATTAGGTTAGGAAGGCCATTGGCATGGGCAGGGATATCTCGAATTAAGTCAAAAAGAATGATGATTTTTTATTCGAATATCCGAAATTGTGGTACAATCAGATTGGTAGATACGACCAATCAAAATTATTAGCAAATGATTATAAATGATACCGAAACAGAATGGAGAATGGTGATGACGAAAATTGATGTGGTAAGAAAAGAAATGATGGAGGCTTTAAAAGCAGGCAACGCAAAGCGCAAGGAAGCCCTTTCGCTGCTGCTTTCGGCGCTCAAATCCAAGCAGATCGACAAACGCAGCGAGCTTAATGAGGATGAGGAAAACGCCGTGGTTTTCAAGGAGATCAAGAGCGCACAGGAAGCGATTGATACCGCGCCCCCAAGCCGAACAGACATCGTCGACGAGAACAGGTTCAAAATTGGTGTCTATTCAGAATTTGCGCCCAAGCTGATGAGCGAAGACGAGATTAAGGCGGTCTTGCAAGATATTTTGAATCAGCTTGGCATTGAAAAGCCAAAGCCGTCGGATAAGGGAACGATCATGAAGACACTAATGCCGCTTGTGAAGGGCAAGGCGGACGGGAAGCTCATCAACAAGCTTCTTGAGGAGACGATGAAGTAAGGAAGCATCCCGCATCATATGGCGAATGCGACGCACTGCCCGGCAGTGCGTTTTTTTGTATGCAAAGCCCAGTACGATGAAGATCAAACGCAAGGCATCAGAATGATTCTTCTCTGCGTTCAGAATGACCAAAAAACATGGTTGACAAGACCGTTGTCACGCATGGCTTGTTTTTAACAATAAATCTGTGGAAACCATTGATTGACCAAAAATTACATTGTATAATATAGCAAATGAGTTAGATATATTTAAGTCATTTCGTTTGCAGGTGGTGGAGATAGGAATATGCTGTGAAGAAATGTACAAGACGTTCAGCGTTTATATTCGTTTTTATTCTGGTGCTTTCTGCAGCGTTTGGCGCGACGCCCGCTTATGCCGCTGCATTCCATACCGATATTCGTGTCCTCCTTTCCATTGACGGTGCCAAGCCCGTCGATTTCACGATCATCGGAGACTATTCTTTAAAAGAAGACCCGTCGTTTGAGTTCGATTCGGATAAAATGACAATATCCGTCGTGGGCAACAGACCGGTACTGACATCGGGAGACGCTACATTTACTGCGTCTTCTATTACTTTCACGAGCAAAGATGACAACGGCACCTCTTCTTATATGAGAATGACCAATTCCAAATACGGTGTATGTACATATTTAGGCGACATATCGTTTGACGTTGAGAAGGGCGCTATCCGAGTGATAAACACGCTGCCGATAGAAAGCTATCTGTACGGCGTTGTCCCGCACGAGATGAGCAACAGATTTCCGCTGGAATCGCTCAAAGCGCAGGCCGTCTGCGCGCGCGGGTATGCTGTAGCGAACTGCTCGGAATTCCGTTTGCGTGCCTATGACATATTGGATACATCCGCCGACCAGGTGTATCATGGCTACGCAAGTAAATACAACCGGGCGATATCCGCCGTGAATGAGACGGCGGGGCAGGTGCTCTCCTACGACGGCAATATCATA
This sequence comes from Bacillota bacterium, assembly GCA_023391105.1. Taxonomy (GTDB): domain Bacteria; phylum Bacillota; class Clostridia; order Christensenellales; family SZUA-584; genus SZUA-584. The sequence goes on along the minus strand of JAEWBO010000006.1, from coordinate 7,249 downwards.
CAGGCGTACTATTCGGCCTCCAACGGCGGGCAGACCGAGCTTACAGGTAACGTATGGACGAGTAATCTGCCGTATTTTGTGCAGAAGGACGATATATACGACCTCAACAACCCGTCCAGCCTCGAGGAGAAATTGTTCATACCTTCCGAGTTCAACGACGAGACGCTGCCGCTTATGGACACGTTTTTATTTAATATGCTGCTGCGGGCCGCAAATGAAGCCGCGGGCGAGGACGTAAAGCTTGTCTCCACGGTACGTGTCAAAGCGCATGACGCGAGCTATGACCCTCCCAGCCGTTGTTACACGAAGGCGGATGTTGTCCTTATGGTGTCTAGCGATAATGGCAGCAAGCTGGGTCAGCTTAAGGTCACTATCTCATTCGATGATCTCATTTGTACAGACAAATATCGGGCGGGCATTTTCAACTCTGGGAATACAACGCTGCGCATGCGCGGCGCCGAAGCCGGCGTGTTAAAAAAACGGAATAAGCAGTACACCGGGTGGTTTCTGACGAACCGTCGGTATGGACACGGCGTGGGTCTTTCTCAGCGCGGCGCGCAGCAGCGCGCGACGGACGGACAGCCCTATACGGACATACTCGCGTTCTATTATGAGGATACGCAGCTTTGTACCATCGGCACGTATGATACCGCGCCTGCGCTCAAAAGCAGCATATATGAAATCTCCAAAACGGGCATAAGCGGCATAAAGCCCGGCACTGCCCCGGACGAACTCCTTTCAAAGATTAAATCGGATGGCGGGATGCTCAACGTTATTTCGCCTGATGGCGCCGCAAAGGTGGACGGAAGTATGTCTACCGGAGATTTTGTAAGGACGGTGTATGGCGACGGTACATCGTATTTTGATCGTCCCGTCGTGCTGTACGGAGATATCGACGGCAACGGGAGCATTTCGCAGAGCGATCTTGATGCGCTGCGGTTGCATGTGCTAAACGTAACAAAACTGGCGGCTCCATACCTTGCGGCGGCGGACTTAAACCACGACGTTACGGTGGACAGCCTTGACGTGTTGCTGCTTATGAAGAATCTGAACGGCGCATATTCTATAGAACAAAAGGGGAGTGAAGCTGAGTGAACAGAAAAAATGTATTCGCATTTATCCTAGCGTTTTTGATGGTGACGGCCGCACCGGCCGTCGCTTTTGCGACGGATGTTTCCGTCACGGCGGATTCGACCGAGGTCAAAGCGGGGGATACCGTGACGGTGACAGTTATCGTTACTGCTGACGACCTGGGAGTCGTAAGCGGTAGCTTTACATATGACCCTGCACTGCTGACGTATGACAGCAGCGACGGCGGCGCTTCAGACGGGTATATAAACATTGTCTCGGCGCAAAATGGCGGGTCTTCCTCGCTTTCGGCGGTTATTAAATTTACGGCGAAAGCCAAAGGCACAGCGACCGTGAATGTATCAATAGATAGCATATTGGACTATGACGAACAGACGCTGGAAACGGGAAAGGGTGAAGTCAGCATCACAATAGCCGCCGCTGACGCGCCCCCGCAGACAAGCGGGGAAGAGAGTGAACCCCCGGTCGATCTGTCACAGACGGGTGTCGCGGCGCAGAACGTGACGGGGGCTAAGGAGCAGATGTATGTATGGCGCGATCTCAGTAGCCTGACGCTTCCTTCGGGATTCGACGACAGGCAAGTGACGTACGCGGGCGAAGAGGTGGGCGCCGCCGCCATACCCGACAGTGACGATATGATCCTTCTGTATCTTTCCGAAACAGCGGGTGAGAACGCGGGGTACTATATATACAACGAGCAAAGCAGCACGCTTAATCCGTATATTACGATCACGTCCAAAGCGGCGAGTTTTTCAATCATTTGGCCGGATGAGACTGTGACAGCGCCCGAGGGGTTTGAAGAGACGACGCTTGAATGGGACGATCAATCACTGCCCGCCTGGAAAGCGCAGGAGTCGGGTGATATCGTCTATCTCGTATACGCCCGCAATTCAAAGGGAGAGAAGGGATTTTATCTTTTCAACGCGGAGGACGAATCCGTACAGCGCTACGCGGCGGTTCCCAACCAAGCAGCGGCGCCGCCAATGGGGTCGGCCACGGCGCCAACTGAAAAGCCCGCTGCAGACCAAACCGCGCAAATGAACAACCCTTCAGGCATCACAATAGACCAGACTCTGTTCGTTGGGCTTTGCATAGCCGCTGCCCTAATAATCGCGGCTGCGGCAGTGTTTGCGACGCTTTACATGAGGCAAGCACGCAGCCACCGCAGGCGCGTGACGCGCATGAAGGAGAGACTGGAATCAAAAGAGAAACAGGTGCCGGAATCTCCCTCGGTACAAGCGAAAAAGCGGAAGGTCCCTGCGGGAACTCAGACGCCACCGTCGCCTAACACAAAAGGTAAACAGAAGCCGGCGGTATCTGAGGCAAAAGAAAAACGCGCGTTGTTTGTGAAAGATGCGGATCTGAGTGATTACACGAATAGCAAGGAGACTTGAGGTAAGATCAATTGAGAGGAACTTTCCGTTATCTATATAATGAGAGGCTATAAAGTATGTCAGAACGGATTCAATTTGAATCAAGGGATGTTTTCAGACAATGGCTGCAAGCAAATTGCCAGACAAGCAAAGGCGTTTGGCTTGTGTTCGGTAAAGCTAGAGGACCAAAGACCATAAAAACCTATGAAGCGTTTGAAGAAGCTCTTTGCTTTGGCTGGATTGACGGACAAATGCAGCGTATAGATGAAAAAACATATATTAAGTATTTTTCTATGCGAAGCAAAAAGAGCAAATGGTCTGAGAAGAATAAGACTATTGCAAATGACCTGATCAATCAAGGCCTTATGACGCAATTTGGTTACGCCAAAATAGAAGACGCCAAAAGAAACGGTATGTGGGACGCGCCGCCGCCTGCAAAAATATCTGACGCCGAAATCGACATACTCATTGACAAACTTAAGGACTATGAGATCGCCTTTTCAAACTTTATGGCGATGTCGGCATCGGTGAAAAAAAGCTATGCAGGGTTATATCTTGACGCGAAATCGGAAGAAACAAAACGAAAACGTCTTGAAAAGATTATATTACGCTTAAACCAGAACCTGAAACCCATGTAAACAACCATACAAACATATTGCGCAATTGGTATAGCTATTTGGAAACCCGTATAACTGCGCAATAGCAGCAATAATGCGCAGACGAATTCTATTCGAGAGGTGCCGGAGATGAAACTGGGTGCAACATTATACATTAAGAATACAGTTGAAGCTGTGGAATTCTACAAGGAAGCCTTTGGATTGATTTTAGGATATAATGAGAAATATCCAGATGGAACTTTCCTGCATGCAGAATTGCATAGAGATGGACATGAAGTCTTTGCTGTAAGCGAATCACAAAATGATGACTTTGTTAATGTTATGTTGGCATCATCTTTAAAAGAGTCGCGGCCAACGATGAGTTATGGTATTAATTTTGATAACGAAGATGAAGTAAAAAAAGCATATTCTATGTTAACAGAAGGCGGAAACGTGCTTTTGCCCCTGGGTTCACTTCCTTGGAGTGCTTGCTGCGCTGAAGTAGTAGATAAATATGGCGTGTATTGGTATATAACTGTGTAAAAAGCATTCTCATGCTTCCAAATATATTTGGCAAGACCGCGACTATGCGGTTTATTTATTTCGTGAGCCATAATGCATATATATGATAGAGGTAATTGTATTTTTATGTCGAATTAAATACGAGGCGAAGATGTACCAAATAAATCGATTCATAGCACAAAATACAAAGCGAGGATTTTATATGAAATTAAAAGTGCTTGTGGGAAGCGGGAGAAAAATCGGATTACTGGCGCTGCCATTTTTGGTTATTGGGTTGATATTAAATATTATATTCCCATCTGTATTCAGTGTCGGAGGCCCGCCAATCGTGTTGCTTTGGATCTCTGTTATTGTTTTAATTTTCGGGGTCGTTAATCTGGATATGGTCAGTTTCTTTGATTTTGACAAAGATACCCAAGAAGCAGTTAATTACCAACGGGCCTTACGCTGTCATGAAGCACCCGCTGTATACGGGCGTTGCTTTACTCGTTTTGCCGTGGCTGGGCTTTCTTTTAAACACATGGCTGGGCGCTTTGATCGGAATCGTCATCTATATTGGTTCCAGGCTGTTTTCGCCCGAAGAAGAGCAAATACTCTCTAGGATATTTGGTGCCGACTGGGATGAGTATTGCAACAAAGTTAAAATACCGTGGCTGTAGCTAATAATGCATATATAATCGCTCTTTTTAAAAATACTGGTCAGCATTTTTCGAGGGTTTCCAATGGGGTTGGCCCCTTTGGCGGGATTCATAAGGGCAGAGCCTTAGTGGTCGGTGAAGACCAACCGCAAAGAATATGTAAAGTATATTGTCATTCTTATACTGACGTAGTGAATCCGCAAAGAGTGAAGACCCTGTCCTGTTATTTGCTATACAGATTCTTCACTGCGTTCAGAATGACCAAATAAATTTGGTAAAACTGCACTATGCGGTTATGGTGACATTGCTTTACTATTCTTAAAGTTAAAGTAAATTTATAGATTAATTTATCGAAATATATGTTATAATATACACAATTATATCTTCGGAGGATACATCTGTGAAATGTAGTAGTTCTGAAGTAGACATTGAAGTAATTCTTAATAGAATAGAAATTGGAGATATTAATCTTCAACCGGATTTTCAGCGGGGTGAAGTTTGGTCTATTCAAAAAAAAAGAAAGCTAATCGATTCTATTTTTCGGGAATGGAAAATACCACCTATACATGTAATTCTTAATGCTGACTATGTTGATGAAGTTTTAGATGGACAACAGAGATTGGCAACTATCAGAGATTTCTATAATAACAAGATTTCCATAGATGGAAAAGTACTTCCTGAAGATGAATCTATTCTCAAATTAGATGGATTTTTTTACTCTCATTTAACATCCGATTTACAGAGAAAGTTTAAAAAGTACAGCATTACTGTAATTCGATTAACTGAATATAGTCCTGATGAACCAGCAGAACTTTTTAATAGATTAAATCAACCATCAACACTAACTTCAGCTGAAAAGAGAAATGCTTACAGTGGTAAGACAAGGGATCAGATAAGGAATCTTGTTTACTATTTTGAAGATATAGGAGCAAATAAGGATACTATAGGTTTTTCAAATTCTAGAATGGCATATGATGAAGTAATATCAAAATTTTGCTATGCTATTACAGTTAACTCATTAAAGAAAAAAATAACTACCAACGACTTAACAGAGCAATATAGGTTGGATATAACTTTTTCTAGTGTCATTATAGAAGAAGCGAAAAAAGTGTTACTGTTATTATTAGATGCTGCAAAAGATGGTATTAATCATAACAATAAATTGGTATTAAATAAAGCGACTCTATATAGTTGGTTAATATTTATCATTCGAAATAAAGATAGAGTGTACGGCGAATTACTCCAAAGATTATTATTTGGATTTGAAAACTCCCGTCTATATGCAAAAGGAAAGATGCAGTTTGATTTCTTCTATTATGAAATTGATGAAAATCGCAAAATTCAAGCAAGACTTCCTTTTTTCCAAAGTATGTTTCTACTTTTCAATCAAAAAGCCAGTATGGGTAGTACAGATGCAAAATCCATTATTACAAGGGATATTATTCTAGAGTTATATAGAATAATATCAATGGAAAGTAATAGCGAATCCTTGTCTTGGTTTACTAATATGTATTCAGATAATAATAATTTAACATATTGTATTGAAGCATTTGAAAGCCGATATAATTGGGGGAACCAAATTATATGAGAAACGCAGAGGCTGAAGACTATTGGAAAAAAATATATAAACGTCAATATGACAAATCAATTGATTACTTATGTTTAAACAACCTAAATGGAATACCTGATTTTGACCTAGGAAGTGGTATTCATGCAATTTGTGGCTTTAACGGTGCAGGGAAATCTTCTGTTCTATTATCATTAAAGGATATTCTTGGTGTAGACAAAAATGAATATGATTTAATTAAAATCGGAGGAGGTAAACTTGAAGCAATAATCAGTAGTAACAGCATTCAACAAATATATAGTAATTCTGATGTTCCAAGATTTATTGAATTGGATGATAATAAGGATACGGTTTGGTTTATTGACCAAGATAAGTTGCTAAATATCGTCAAGTTTTTATGTCAAGATAATTTGCAAGAATTATTAGATCAGTATGAACCGTTGGTTTTAGATAAAAATTATTTGGATGAATTAAACTATATCGTAGGGAAGACATATGACAAAATTACTGTTGTAAACATAGAAGATGAAGATGAGAACATTGTACCTTATTTTATTGTTGAATCTTATGGTATTAGTTATGATTCTTTAAATATGGGACTAGGAGAACATTGGCTGTTCTATATTTGGTGGGTTATATTCAGATGCCCAAAAAATTCATTGATACTTATTGAAGAACCGGAAACATTCATAGGTATCAAGTCACAAGAAAAACTTATGAATCTTATGGCTAAAAAGATAACGAAAAAAGGAATTACTGTTTTATTAACAACACATTCGCCGTACATTATTAAACATATAAGAAACGAAAGCATTACAATAATAACAAGATATAAGAACCAGGTTGATGTTTGCAAGTCAAATGATAATATGAACCTATTATGTGATCTTGGTCTTGAGGAAAAGAGAACTGGTACCATTTTTGTTGAAGATAATCTCAGCAGATTATTTTTGTTAAGGATTATTTCGTTATATACTCCAAGTCTCTCAAAGAAATATAACGTTGAATTTGTAGGTGGAGAAAGCTTAATAAAGGAGAGACTAAGTTTTCCGTATTCTAAGTTTATTGATTATAATTTTATTGGAATGTATGACGGAGATATGAAGGGTAAAATCGAGACTTATCATGATGAGGGTTGGATTTATGATTTTTTACCGACTGATGAGGCTGTTGAAAAAGAGTTTAGAAGTTTATTATATTTTAGACTTGATGAAATAGCTGCTTCTATCTGTAAACAAAAAAGTGAAATGATTAGAATACTATCAAAAATAGAAGGTGAAAATCATCACGATTGGTATACGCTTCTTTCTATAGAGCTGGGCGTCTCGATAGATTTTCTAATGGAAAAAATGTTTCCCATTTGGATTCAAGAAGGCAATAGAATAGATAATGTTGAAAAATTTTCACTTTGCTTATTAGAATATTGTAAGTAATGGGTTTCCAAAGGGGTTGGCCCCTTTGGCG
>JAEWBO010000019.1 GCA_023391105.1 Bacillota bacterium | reverse complement strand
AAGAAGAAGATGGTCCCGAAAATTGAAACTTTCATAAAAATCAGAGTGGTTGGACAGCCGATTTTCATTTACTACACTTATACTACATTTTCTGTAGTGTAGCATGAAGTTTGAGGGATATATATATACCAAATAGACACAGTAGAATTGCTCTAAACCCCTTTAAATAGGCACATCCGGCTTCCTGCGAACAATAGGCCTACCGCCTCCTAAGTGCGAGGTTTACGAATTCCAATATAACGATCAAGATAATTGACAGCCTTGAATATAAAACGGAAGCTGATACACTTAAGGTAACTTGAAGAACATTGACAAATTAATAATGTTCATGCTGCATTAGCTTCCTAATTTTATAAGGAGGAACCTTCACTAAGAAAGTAAAGCAAACAATGTTCAACAATTCGGTACGCCAATACTTCAAGTCCTATGGGGCAAACGCTTCTGTATTTTTCCTTAAATCCTGATAAAATCACAATAGTGCTTAATTCCTTAAGATCACTCGTTGAATATTCATCATCAGGATTTGTTCCATCAGTAGAAAAAGTAAAATCTCGCTTTAACCATTGATTCTGCTCGTAATAATTGCTTCTAATTCGCTTCATCAGCTGCCAGCACTTATCCACCATAATGAGTAGCCCGTCTACCTTCTGGGGATCGACGTATCCGGTGGCATTGGCGATCTTCGCCATCTGGTTGGCGTTATTCGCAATGGTGGACACAAGGCGGTATATCTGGATAACGTCCTCGGACGGCTTAGGCTGGATGTCGGTTTTCAATATGAGCTTGCGCAGTAGTTCGGATTTTTTCAGGCCGGTCACGGCCAATTGCTTTTCAAAGTGCCTGTTCTCTTTTTCGTCCATATAGAAAAGACAGGCGTGTTTTCTTTTTCGCATAGACTGTACTCCTTAGAATAAAAATACCGGCATCTATAACGACGCCGACACGTGTGCTCTTTTTGGGACACTAAATCAGATTTTAAAAATTACCTGTTGATTTTCCGCAAAGAGGCGAATATATTATCGATATAGGAACTAATGTTCTCTGGTGGTAATGATGAAACAAAGGGTTGTACTACATTCGGATCTAAATAATTTTTATGCAAGCGTTGAATGCCATCATCGTCCGGAGGTCAGGGGTAAGCCTGTCGTAGTGGGCGGTGACGAAGAACAGCGCCACGGCATCGTATTAGCCAAAAACTATATCGCCAAGGCGACTGGCATCAAGACGGGCGAGACGCTGTGGCAGGCGCGTGAAAAATGTCCGGGACTTGTGGTTCTTCCTCCAAATTACCCGCTCTATCTGCGATATGCAAAATTCGCACGACAAATCTACTCGGACTTTACCGATCAGATTGAGCCGTTCGGGCTCGATGAAGCATGGCTGGATGTCAGTGGGGAGAACGGGGTGTCGGTTGCCAATGAGATACGCAAGCGTATCACGCGCGAATTGGGTGTAACGGCCTCGGTAGGCGTCAGCTACAACAAGATTTTTGCCAAATTGGGTTCAGATATTAAAAAACCGGATGCTACGACGGTCATCAGTCGTGATAACTATAAGACTGTGGCATGGCCGCTGCCCGTTGAAGAATTACTGTACGTCGAGTCGGCGACTAAACGGAAGCTCAACAAATTCGACATCACCACTATCGGCCAGCTTGCCAACTCGTCGGAAGGGTTCCTGCACGGATTATTAGGAAAAGTGGGAAATGTCCTGTATTCGTTCGCTAACGGCCTTGACCAATCTCCGGTCATGCGGATGGGCGAGGAATCTCAAATCAAGGGCATCGGCAACAGCACCACCACGTCGCGCGATTTAACCTGCGACGAGGACGTAAAAATCATCTTCTATGTGCTCAGTGAGAGCGTATGCGCCCGTATGCGCGAGCATGGGTTTCTTGCCCGTACTGTGGTCATCTCAATTCGGGATAATGAACTGTTCCGGTTTGAGCGGCAAACCAAGCTCGGAAGGTCATCCTGCATATCAGGTGAGATTGCCGCTACCGCCATGCAGTTATTCCGTCAGCATTATAGCTGGCCGAAGCCTATCCGAAGTATCGGCGTACGCTGCACCGATCTTTTGCCATCGGATATGCCATTGCAGCTATCACTCTTTGAAGACGAAACAAAGCGGCAAAAACAGGAGGTGCTTGACAGAACAGTGGATTCGATTCGGAACCGCTTCGGTCATTTTTGCATTCAGCGCGCGTCGGCCGCTCGGCGGCATCAATCCCAAAGGAGATCATGTTATTTTCCCCGTGGGATTCTTTAAGGACAGCATGTCATGAAGGAAATACGCTATCAGAACGAGAATAAGGTATACGTCAGAGTTGCGGCGATCTTCTCTCCAGATGGTAAGCTCCAGCCCATGTATATTTGGTGGGAAGACGGACGGCGCTATGCCATTGACAGGATATTGGACGTGTGTCGCGCAGCCAGCACCAAGGCAGGAGGAATCGGCCTGCGCTATTTCTGTATGGTGCAGGGGCATGAGACGTACCTATATTTTGAGGAAGACCGCTGGTATGTCGAACGGAGGTAAAATATAAATATGTGCGGACGCTATCAGGTATCCACCGAAGAAGAAATCATCGAAATCCGCGAAATTATCAATGAAGTCAATGAGCGGTATAAGGATAAACCGGAGTTGTCTTCCATGAAAACCGGCGAGATTTTCCCCACGGAAACCGCGCCTGTGCTGGTATCCCATAATGGTGAAAGCCAGGCTCAATTGATGAAATGGGGCTTCTCGCGATGGAACAGCAAAGGCGTCATCATCAACGCGCGGTCGGAAACAGCTTTGGAGAAGAAGTCCTTTCATGCGTCACTATTGAATCGGCGCGGTGTTGTTCCCACGACAGGCTTTTATGAGTGGCAGAAACGGGAGGGCGGTAAGACAAAATATCTGTTCCGGTTGCCTGAAACCAAGATGCTCTACCTTGCCGGACTCTATGAAAAATCCCCGTTGGGAGACACGTATGTTATTATGACCACCGCCGCCAACCCGTCAATTTCATTATATCATGACCGGATGCCGCTTATACTGACTTCCGACATTTTGAGCCAATGGCTGATGGATACGGATTTTGCGCTGGCGTATACCCAGCAGCCATGCATCGCCCCGCTCATTGCTGCCGCTGTTTAGCGAAGCCAAATTTCAGAGGGTTCAAGGGAGCGTGAGCTCCCTTGCAAGAGGGCATTTGTATAAACAGATGCCATGCTTGCAACTGCAAAAACGAACGTTTTTGCCCACTGCCCACAATATGGTTGGGTTATGAACACATTGTATTGAAAGGGATGGCTACAGGCTGAAAAAATAAATCGAGCTGCCGTGATGAACGCTGTATATCCGCTCTAATGCTCAATCAGCCCATAAAACCACCCTTAGAACCGGCTCAAGTTGCCGGAATCAAAAAACGCCGTACCCAACGTACAGCGAACTCCAAAATGACCACCTTTTTGACGATTTTCATGTGTGAACAACGTGTACAGAACTGATCAAAACGCCATACACAGGGTACAGCACTAATTACCTTGCCTGCACCATGTCCTGCTGCTGGGTCGGATCGGGCTGATTCTGCTCCGATTTTTCCAGTGCGTTATCAATCGCATCGTGGCCGTCCTGTTGCTCACGCCGCTTGGTACGGTTGAGGAATACAATCTCCTTAGCATTGATATTGAGCTGTGCCCTTGGCTTATTGTCGTTATCCAAGTAGGCGCTGGCCCGAACCGTCCCTTCAACGCAAACCTGCGAACCCTTTTGCAGATAATCCCTGCACGCCTCGGCCTGTTTGTCAAAGGCCGACACCCGCACAAATTCGGTATTGTCCTTGTTGAACGGGTCATTGATAGCGATTTTAAAGTTGCAATACTTCAAATCGTCCTTCTCGCCGTACACCGGATCAGCGGTCAGATTTCCAATTTCTTTGACTTTCATTTTAATTCCTCCTTGATTTTTATATCGCCAACAACACCGTCATTCATCTTTCCGGTATCGTTGAATCCGCACTGTTTGCTAAAGCTTCATTCCAATCTTTACTTCGCTCGGGCGGGGAAGAGGACACCGCGTAGCCTATGCCCATCAACTTGTTCATAATAAAGAAGCTCGCGCCTATGCCCACAGCGTCGTTATCCAGACACAATTCCACCTCGCGGATTTCAGGGTGGTCTTTCAGGTATTGCTCCAGCGCCTTGGGCAGACACGCTTCATCTGTGTGCTTTTTGGGTGCATACGCGCCGCCAATGGAAAGATAATGCACCTGCCCGATATCGCTACGCAATGTTGCCACAGACAGAGCATCCGCTGCGCTCTCTGACACAACCAGCTTTCCGCTGACCATTTCTGATGGCATCGAAAAGCTGTATTTTTTTATTGCTTCCCTCCACTTCTCCCCTGAACGGATTGCTCATATGCCTCCATGTACCACGCAGCACCGCGTATTTCGGCATAACGCCATCAAAGCCCACGAACACCGCGTTATGATACTCCGCGCTTTCATAGACAAACCCTTTGCGTATGGAATATTGAATAACCGCATCTGTAAGCCCTCGCTACCGCAGATAATCGATAACCATATTGTTGTGGTATGTGCAAGCGGAAGCACAAAGGGCTTCTTCTCCCTGCTCTTTTTCGGTGAGGCATCTGTTTCTGTACTTTGGGCAGGCGTGCCATTGCATAACTGCAAAACGGCGCTTACAAAGTCCATCCCTCTGACCTTGATGAGATATTGCAGTGCCGTTTTACCGCCTATCTCTCATCTTTCGCGCCCTATCAAGGCAGTAACGCTTGAACTCGCGGGCGGTGATGTCGTCTGAGCTGCGAACCTGCGGGAACAGCAATTTTAAGTAAGCCGTAGCAATTCGCTTAACCGCTTCTGTATCGCGGGTATCCGCCGCTTCGGGAACTTCAATGAGTTCATCTACAAAAAAGACAAAACTCGGCAAGGCTATTGATTACACTTCTCGGCCTTACAAGTTTCCCGGTTAGGATGTATAATATGGTATATAGAACTCTGCGAAGGATTGTATGGATTCATGCAAGCGCTTATATAACGCCCCGCGCGGAAAGAAGGATATTCCATGAAAAAGAGCAAAATCCTCAAAAGAGATCGCGTCAACCGTGCGCTCATGAGCATATTTGAATACCCTCTGACCATCGTGGAGGCACCTATGGGCTACGGCAAGACCACGGCAGTCGGGGAGTTCCTTGCTCTAAAGGGCATCCCCGTCATATGGACTTCCTTTTTTTCCGAAGGCGATACTGCGGCGTCCTATTGGGACAGGCTCGCCGCCGAGGTCGGAAAATTTGACCGGGCGGCAGGCAGCAAGTTGAAAAACCTCGGCTTCCCCTCCGACGCTCCGCAGACCGCTTCCGTCATCGCAATATTGGGCGAATTGGATTATACGGCGCATACTACCCTTGTAGTCGATGATTTCCACTTCGCAAACAGCCTGCGCGTCACAGCGCTGTTCAGGCGGTTTGTGATGGAGATGCCGGACGATTTTCATGTCGTCTTTATCACCAGAGACACGACGAACCTTGATATATCCGAGCTTACTGCCAAAGGACTTTGTAATCTTCTGCCCCAGCATACGCTTCGTTTCACCGTTCAGGAGGTGCGCGACTACTGCGCCTTCATGGCCTTTACGCTGTCCGAGTACGAGCTAATAAGGCTCTGTGAGTATACGGACGGCTGGATTTCACTGGTCTACCTTATGCTCCTGGGCATGAGGCAAGGCATTCCTATGGATAGGAACAGCGCCATAGACGAGCTGGTGGAAAAGGCCCTGTATAACGCCTATGAGGAACGCATCCGGCATTTTCTGCTCCGCCTTTCGGTGATGGACAGCTTTACGGCGGAGCAGGCGGCCTTTGTAACCGGGGAGGCCAAGACCGGGGAATTTCTCAGAAAGCTGTGGCGGGAAAACGCTTTCATTTTCTTTGACGAAGCGAAGGGCGTTTACAAAATCCACAATGTACTGCTGGATTTTCTGCGTGTCCGTCAGGCCGAAGGCACGGAGCGCATGGCGCTGTACCGGCGCGTGGGCGAATGGCATCTTGAAAAAAAGGCGTACAGGCTGTCTTATGGGTATCTCTGCCGCGCCGGGGAAACAGAACGCATCCTCTCTTTGCTGGACAACGAGGACACCATCACTAACGACTTTGCGGAGTTTGAGGGAGCCTTTGAACTGTTTGCCACCGCTCCGCGCAACATGCTCTTTCAGTATCCGCTGGCCTATCTTCAATACATCGCCCTGCTGCTTTTAAGCGGTGAACCGGACGCCGCAAGGGACGGCTCTTTTCGTCTGGATGAACTGCAAGCGGTTTTCGCGGGATCTTCGGATGTTCTTCCTGACCGGAAGAACCGTGTTCTGGCGGAGATCAACGCCGTGCGCATCTTTGCCGTGTTTAACGACGCCGAAAAAATGGTGGACTGTACGAAAGAAGCGCTCCGCTTGCTGGACGGCGGCGTTTCCTGCCTGATGAAGCGGGAGAGTGAGTTCACCTTCGGGTGCCCCCATTTTCTGTACACTTATTACCGGGAGGCGGGCAGGCTTAGGGAAACGGCGGATTTTATGGCGGCCGAGTTTCCTGCTTTTCCGGCGCTTGCCAGCGGCTGCGGCACCGGCAGCGATATTGTGACTTTGGCTGAATGCGCCCTTGAAACCGGCGACTGGCAGGCGGCGGAACTGAATGCTTTCAAAGCCATTTATAAGGCCAGAACAAAGGAGCAGACCGGCATTGTCCTATGCGCCAATCTGACCTTGATCCGGCTTTATCTGTTTCAGGGCAGGATAGACGAGGGGCTGAAGCTGCTGCGGCAGCTAAAGGTTGATGTGGCAAGAGAGAACCACCCCATATATAACACCACGCTGGCACTGATCGAAGGCTATGTCTACGGCTGTCTTATGCGGCTGGACAGCATCCCTCCGTGGCTGCAAAGCGGTGACATGTCCCCGGCCCATTTTATGCATGAAGGAATGGCCTTCAATTACATCGTCCACGGCAAGGCGGTACTGCTGTCGAAAAACTACATACAGCTTGAAATGCTCACGCAGGAGTTTGCGGGGTATTTCTCTATCCTTCACAACCAGCTCGGCTTTCTTCACAATCAGATTTTTGAGGCGGCGGCCAAATACCGGCTGTACGGCCCGGAGCAGGGCTGCGCATCGCTCCAAAAGGCCCTCGATATGGCGCGGGCGGATCATATTCTTCTGCCATTTGCGGAGTACGCGCCCGCCATTATAGACATGTTGCGGCAGCTCGCCGCAAACGTACTGCGCGACCCTTATATCAAAGAGGTGCTTCTATGCTGCGAGCAGTATCTGGAGAACTTAAAGCGCGCCCCGCAAACCACGGCCTCCCTGACACAGCGGGAGCGGGAGGTTCTGGCCCTTGCCGCCGAGGGCCTTAAACGAAATGAGATTGCCGACAGGCTAATCGTATCCACGGGCACCGTCAAGGTGCATCTGGAGAATATCTACCGGAAACTGGAGGTAAACGGCAAGGCGGCGGCTGTCAAGAAGGCTCAGAAACTAAAAATACTAGAATAATTCGCTTCAGTATATGCCGTTTGGCATATGCCAATTAAATAAACGATCCCCTATACTTTTCAGTATGGGGGATTTTTCGCATCACACCATTCTTCCAATGGAAAGGGGGCGGCGCTCCATGAGCAAAATTCTGAAAGTAACACCCAACGATGATTACACCTTGCTGGTGGAATTTGAGCATGGACATAAGATCATCTTCAATATGGGAGACAAGATCAAGGCCATTCCCTACAGCAGCCTTGCGGATTTAAGCCGCTTTAAGGACATTACGCTGGAAGGAAAGGCCATCTGCTGGCCCGACCCCGTGCCGGGTCAGAAAACCATATTTCCCCTGCGTCTCACGGTAGACAACATGCTGTTCGCCATACGCGATTAAGAAACGGGGGTATAAAATGATGAAAAGAACCGGAACAAAAATCTTTTCGCTGCTGCTGTGCGCGGCGCTGTTTGTGGGGCTGACGCCCGCTGCGGCCAGCGCGGCGGACATACCGGAGGGCGCGCCGGCTTTTGCCCTGAACGAAACGGTGGTGGCCTTTGGCGGGCGGGAATGGTATGTGATTGGGGATAGCAGCGGCGGCGCCGCTTCACAGCCGGGTCATATCACCCTGCTGGCCAAGAGCAGCTTTGGCGACAGCGCGTTCCGCAGGGGCAGCTATACACAGGACGATCCAAGCTGGACAAAGTATGACTACGATAGTAAGTATTACGAGGGCAGCTTCACTAACCCCAACGACTACAACGACAGCACCTTGATGCGCGTAATGAATGATTTGGCGGGCGCCCTGCCCTCCAAAGAAGCGGCGCTGATTACAGCACGGGATATTGGAACAGACGGCATCAGCGGCGATTCTGTGAATAACCAAAAGCTGTGGCCTTTGTCTCGGGATGAATACCAGTCAATGGGTTCCATTTCCGGCGATCCCTTTTCGAACAATTTCTGGTTGCGCTCGCCGAACGTCAGTACCACTGCGTGTATCGGCAGCCCCGGCGGCGTCGTTAACGCCGGCGGCAACGTCAGTGCTCCGTTCACCGCGGTTCGCCCCGCTTTGCATTTGAATCTGTCATCTGTCCTCTTCACATCTGACGCGAGCGGAGCGAACACAAAATCTTCCGCGACCGTAGGAAGCGGTCTTATCGGCGCGGCAGCGCCCGGCGGGGCAATTAAATTTACGATGAGGGATGATGTCAATCTTTCCCTAACCTGCTTGGATACCGCAACCCGCAGCGTTCGTGCCGGGGATACGGTGAGCATCGATTACAGCGGTGCGCAAACCGGGGCGAACAACTATATTTCCTGCGTCATTGTGGATAGCGGCGGGAACATTGTCCGCTACGGCAAACTGGGCACGGCGGCCAGCGGCACAGTCGGTTTCATGGTGCCCTTGCTTGCCGATGGCAGCTACACCATTAAGCTGTTCAACGAGGAATGTAACGGCGATACCTCTACTGACTTTGCCAGCACTCCGATTGCAATTTCTATGACGGTAAAAAACAGTGGCGCGGACGGCCGGGAAATCGAGCTGCGGGTGAACGCGACGCACATTCAATGGCGCTACATGGGTGAAGATGAGGCGGACTGGCAAGACCTGATCGCGCTTAGCGCCCTTGCGGGTGCGGACGGCGCGGACGGCAGGGAGATCGAACTGCGAGTGGACGGCGGCTACATCCAGTGGCGCTATGTCGGAGGAAGCTGGAATAACCTTATGGCGGTTTCGGTTGTCGCGGGGCCGCAAGGGCCGCAGGGTGAGCAAGGTGCGGCGGGTGCTAACGGCGTAGACGGCATAGATGGCCGTGGCGGCAGCGACGGTCAAGACGGCACGGACGGTTCTGACGGCGTAGACGGCAGGGACGGCAATGGGATTTTGAGTATCACCAAAACCGGCAGCCAGGGCAATGTGGATACCTATACCATTGACTTTACGGACGGCACAAGCACCGCATTCACCGTCACCAACGGCAAAGATGGCGTGGGCGTGGCCTCCGCTGCGTACAACGAAAACGACGAGCTGGTGTTCACGCTTACGGACGGCAAGGAAATCAATCTCGGTCTGCTCCTCGGCGATTCGGTTCTCGCGAGCAGGATGGCTTCTGGAGAGAAAGGCGGTACGGGCGCAGTAATTCCCATTGCGCTGGGGGCGGCTGCGCTGCTGTCAGCGCAATTGTGGTGGCTCCTTCCGCTGCTGCGTCGGAAAATATTCAAGCTATAACATGTGATAGAAAAACCATCCGCTGGCCCGACCCCATACCGGGGAAAGCGGCGCTATACCCCATTTGGCTGCGATAGATAACATTCTGTTCGCTATAAGGAGTGAGGGGAAAGCAAAACCTTTGCAGGGACATAATGTTGGGTTGCTGAATTGAAATAAGTTATGAATCGGATAAAAAGCCAAGGCATTTTCCGAAAAGAGATCAATGCCCTGGCTTTTGCTACATTCTCATTTTACCGGCTAACCATAATTCGTTTATATAATGTATAATGGATGCCTCGGCCTGACTGTCGAACGCCGACACGCGCACAAATTACGTCCTGTCCTTGTTGAACGGATCATTGATGGCGATCTTGAAGTTGCAATACTTCACGTCGCCCTTTTCGCCGTATGTCGGATTGGCTGTCAGGTTTCCAATTTCTTTGACTTTCATTCTGTTTCCTCCTATAGTTTTTATATGATCAACAACACCGTCATTCATCTTTCCGGTATCGTTGAATCCGTACTGTCCGTTAAAGCTTCATTCCAATCTTTACTTCGCTCGGGCGGAGAAGAGGATACCGCGTAGCCCATGCCCATCAGCTTGTTCATGATGAAAAAGCTCGCACCTATGCCCACCGCGTCGTTGTCAAGGCACAGATCCACCTCGCGGATTTCAGGATGGTCTTTTAGGTACTGCGATATCGCCATAGGCAGTTTGGCCATGTCGGTGTGTTTTTGGGGTGCATACGCGCCGCCGATGGACAGGTAATGCACCCACCCGATGTCGCCCCACAAGGTCGCCACCGAGAGCGCATCCACGGCGCTTTCAGTTACGATGAGCCTATCGCTAGCCGTTTCCGGTGGCACCGAAAAGCTGTATTTTTTATCCGAACCTGCAACTTCGCCCTTGAACGGATTGCTCATATGCCGCCATGTCCCGCGAAGGGCAGCGTACTTGGGGGCATCACCATCGAAGCCCACAAACACCGCATTTCTGTACTCCGCGCTTTCATAGATCAGTCCTTTGCGTATACAGTATTGGATAACACCGTTGTTAATTCCACGGCGTTTTAAGTAGTCAATCACCATACGGTTATCGGAATTCGCGGCAGGCAGCACGAAAGGCTTCTTCTCCGTTTTCTTTTCCGATGCGTCTTTTTCCGCGTATTGCGCGGGCGTACCGTTGCATAGCTGCAAAACGGCGGTCACAAAGTCCATATTTTTGACCTTGATCAGATTGGTGTTAGTATAAAAAGGTAGACACGAAAACTCGTACCAGAGATAATTAAAGAGGAGGTACGAGTATGGCAGGTAAGCACTATACAGATGAGTTTAAGAAGGGCGTCGTTCATTTGTACATTAACGGAAAGCCCATTGAAGAGATTCAAAGTGAATATGGCATATCAAAATCAACGTTCTTTGGATGGCTAAAAAAGTTCCGCGAAATCAGGATATCAGAAAATGAGGTAATGGCTGCAGATGACATTGCTGCGCTTCAAAAGAAAGTCGCCACATTGGAAGAGGAGAACCTGATATTAAAAAAAGCCATGGCCATATTCACAAAGGACTTAAGGACAGAGTTGCCGCCATTAGACGATTGAGCGCCGAACATAATATCAAGCTACTATGCCGAATACTGAAAGTGCCCAGGTCAACGTATTATGCGGCTATTAAAAGGCCTGAGTCAATAAGGAGCCAAGAAAGCAGAGATTATTGTGCACAGATAAAAGAAATATGGCTAAAGAGTCGTAAGTGTTACGGTTCTCCCAGAATTGCAGCCATAATGCGCAGCAAGGGCATCTTCATCAGTCAGAAACGTGTAGGCCGGTTGATGACGGGAATGGGTATACGTTCAGTGACAATGCGCAAATACAGGCATTATAGCTCCATCGAGGATAAGGCGGATCGTCAGAATATCCTCAAGCAGGATTTTGCGAGCGAAAGGCCGAACGAGCGCTGGGCGACGGATATCACATATATAAAAACCAGTAACGATGGATGGACATACTTGGCCTCGGTCGTTGATCTTTGCACGAAGAGAATAGTCGGTTTTAAATATGCGAAGAAGATGACTGCCAATGTAGCAATAGCAGCTGTTGTTAATGCTCTTCATAATCAAGGTTATCCTAAAGGGGTTATTCTTCACAGTGATCAGGGATGTCAGTACACCAGTGAAGCCTTCGCTGAGATAGTAAACCAATACGGATTAATACATTCATTCAGCAAGAGAGGCTGCCCATATGATAATGCGGTTATGGAGTCTTTCCATGCCACTCTAAAAAAAGAAGAGGTAAACAGACAGCGGTATAGAGACTACAGCGTTGCAGCGTTGAGGATCTTTGACTATATCGAAGGCTGGTACAACCGGACAAGGCTCCATTCATCAATTGGTTATCGTACTCCGGTACAGTTTGAGAACGAACTGAAAATGGACAAGAATGTAGTAAATAAAGTGGAGGTCAAAAGTACGAGCTTTTGTGTCTAGGATATTGACCTAATATCAACCTAATATCACGCAGTGTTTCAGAATTATACGAAAAAGATTGCACGAGTGAAAAGAATGTAAAGGGAGAGGGTATAAAATGAAGATTGGAATCGGATGCGATCCGAATGCAGCGGCACTGAAAACGATGCTGATAAAACTGTGTGAATCGCTCGGCCATGAAGTGACGGATTTGGGCAGCGACGATCCTATCTACGCAAATACTGCTATCGCGGTTGCAGAATCTGTTGCTGCTGGTAAGTTTGACAGAGGCATCCTGATCTGCGGTACGGGGCTTGGTATGAGCATCGCTGCCAACAAGGTAAAGGGTGCATACGCAGCGCTTTTATCAGATGTATATTCCGCAAAGAGAGCGATACTGAGCAACGACAGCAACATCGCCTGTCTTGGTGCGTTTACAATCGGAGAAAAGCTGGCTTGTGATCTTGTTGAGGTATGGTTGTCATGCGATTTTGTGAACGGTTGTGCATCACAATCAAAGGTAGACAGCTACAAAAGTTATGATGCAGGTAGGTGAACACAACAAGCATCGTCAATGTTGGTTACGCTCCAAAAACTAGTGCGGATAAATATCTAAGTCTTATCATATAAATCTTTTGCGATTATTCAATTTGTAGTCGCCTTTTTTATGTTCTCTTTTTGTCAGACTACCCATATTTAGAAAGATATCGTACCATTAATGACGTTACATGACAGGCGTGTCCGGATATTAGGTAAAAAAATTATTGAATTTTAGAAATAATTCCGTACACCAGCCTCTTTTTTTCCTTTCAGGGTATGAGAGCAGTTTTCTGCTCTTTGTACCTTGAAAAATGAATAAAGGCAGAAATGAATACTTTCTCCATGTGACCCGGGAAGGGAAAGCCGGATGACAGGTACGCCATGACCGCATGAGCGGGAGCGATCAATACTGATGTCAATATGAGCTGTGGCAGGCTCTGGCGACGACCAGCATGGATGGATAATGATACTTGTACATAGTCGAGGTTAAGTCCCAGAGTGTACCCCGCTCGTCGAGGGGGTGGTGAGATTCCAATGAGGCAATAGCCAATTGCCGTTCATGATGCTTAGTGATAAAAATTGATACCAACAGGGCGCAGTCTCTGATGCGATTGTGCCCTGTTTTTATCTGCTCATGAAAGGAAAAAAGTATGAAGAAAAGAGTGGAGAGTCGAATTCAGAATTTCAAGATATCTTATAATGAAAGCAACACAATTGATTTTTCGGCGTTGCTTAATGCATTAATGGGTTGTATTTACGAATGCCAATATAACGAGCAAGATATTTGACAGCCTTGAATATAAAACGGAAGCTGATACACTTAAGGTAACTTATACGAACATTGACAATTTAATAATGTTCATG
>JAEWBO010000018.1 GCA_023391105.1 Bacillota bacterium | reverse complement strand
CTGAGCCGCGCCGGATTTGTGAATAGTGCGAGAGGCGCGCAGGGCGGCTATAAGGTGGCCAAATCGGCGGAAGATTATACAGTGGGCATGATTTTAAGACAAATTGAAGGCAGCCTTGTGCCGGTTGCATGCATGGAGGATGAGATGAACCAATGCCCGCGCTGTAACAAGTGCGTCACGCTAGATGTCTGGAAGCAGCTTGATGCTGCGATCAGCGGCGTTGTGGATCATATTACGCTTGCCGATCTTGCAGCAAAACAAAAAGCGAAATAGCTACGAAACAAAGCTACGAAACAAAGCAGGGTTATATAGATTCTTTAAAAGGTTATATGAATTATATGCAATAAAGGAGAAGCAAAAAAATGAGTGATAGAAAATACAAGTTTGAAACGCTGCAGCTGCATGTTGGGCAGGAGCAGCCCGATCCCGCGACCGATGCGCGCGCTGTGCCGATCTATCAGACCACTTCATACGTTTTTGAAGACTGCGCGCAGGCACAGGGACGTTTTGATCTCTCGCAGCCGGGAAATATCTATACGCGCATGATGAACCCGACAACTGATGTTTTTGAAAAGCGTATCGCGGCGCTGGAAGGCGGAATCGGTGCACTAGCGGTGGCAAGCGGCTCAGCAGCAGTCACTTATGCCGTTCAGAATATCGCACATGCGGGTGATCATATCGTATCTGCCAATACAATCTACGGCGGCACATATAACCTGTTTGCCCATACGTTTGCGGATTTCGGCATTGATGTCACTTTCGTGAATCCCGATGAACAAGGCTGCTTTGAAGAGGCTATTCGGCCAAATACAAAAGCGCTGTTTATCGAGAGTCTTGGCAATCCGAATTGCAGCGTCATCGATATCAAAGCTGTGGCCGACGTGGCGCATAAGCACGGCATACCGCTGATTATCGACAACACTTTCGCGACGCCTTATCTGCTGCGTCCTATCGAATATGGTGCGGATATCGTGGTTCATTCCGCGACCAAGTTTATCGGCGGTCATGGCACATCCATCGGCGGTGTCATTATCGACAGCGGCAATTTCGACTGGGCAGCTTCGGGTAAGTTCCCGTATCTCACAGAACCCGACCCGAGCTATCACGGTGTAAGGTTCACCGAGGCGGTTGGTGCGGCTGCTTATATCACCAAAGCCCGCGTGACGCTGCTGCGAGACACCGGCGCGGCGCTGAGCCCATTCAACTCCTTTTTGTTTCTTCAGGGGTTGGAGACGCTGTCGCTGCGTGTAGAGCGGCATGTGGATAATGCGCTCAAGGTGGCTGAATATTTAAGCAAGCATCCAAAGGTGGCGCGTGTGAATCACCCGGCTCTGCCGGAAAGCCCGTACTACCAGCTGTATAAAAAATATTTCCCGAAAGGCGCAGGCTCTATATTCACGTTCGAGATTGAAGGCGGGGCAGAGGATGCCAAGGCATTCATCGATAAACTCAAGATCTTCTCGCTGCTTGCCAATGTGGCCGATTTGAAGTCGCTTGTGATTCATCCGGCGAGCACCACGCATTCCCAAATGAACGAGCAGGAGCTGCTGGCTTCGGGTATTAAACCGGGTACGATCCGCCTTTCCATCGGCACGGAGCATATCGATGATTTGATCTACGACATCGAACAGGCACTTTAAAAGAACATAGCCGAAAAGCAACGGGAAGCCGTTGCTTCAGTCTGTCGATAAACCCTGTTTTGTCATTCCGAGCCTGTCGAGGAATCCCATGAAAAGTGCTTTGTAGAAGGGGATTCCTCAATCGCTTACGCTCAATCAGAATGACATAAGTAACTTTTTTGACACTCTGAAGCAGCGGGAAGCCGTTGCTTTTTTTGTGAAAGATTACAGAAGGCTGTAAAGAAACCACAGATTAGCTCGCCCGTATTCGAGATTGGTAAAATAGCTTTGAAACAAATGATGGAAGAAAAAGGGCGGCATATAGGAACGGCTTGAGGAATCCTCATTCTTCAACGCTTTTTGCCGATGCCTGCGCTTTTTTAATGATTGGTTTAAGCTTTTTTCGCCGGATGAGATAAACCGCTATGAGCAGACAAGGCAGCACAAATGTAACGGGCAGAATCACCCACGGGAAAACACGATCAGAGCTTAATATCTTGATCGTACCCGAGTTGCTCATAAAAGGGATCAGGCATGCAATAAAGCCGATAGCGGCAATTGGAATCACAAACTTTTTATGTGACTTGGCTTTAAATACCAGCGACAAGACACGGGCCGCCATAAAAATATAAATCGCTAGTTTCAGCACAGTTGTGGGAAACCATGCCAGCGTGTTAAATGCTTGGAGCCGCTCTAAGAAGCTTAATGCATTGACCTGCCTGGTATAGACATAGTATGGATTCCAGTCAATCTTTGCAAGGTCTACGCCCAACACAGCCACTGTGGGCACAAGAATCAACATGAAGAGAACGCCAAAAGACACAAGTGCAACGGCATAGGTTTTGTTAATACTCGCCGTCTTACTGAGATAGCATGAAAAGACGAAGAATATGAGAATCTCAGAATATCGTGAAGCTGTCAGAAAAGCGCCTAAATTCAAATTAAGAAAAGTCGAATCCGCGAGGATGGGCTTGAATACGGAAAGATCCATTTTGTTGATACCGAAAAGTAGGAAGAAAACTATTGTCACCATGACAAACGGTACAACAAAAACCGAGAGCCTTCCAATGGTTCCGGCTCCTTTATAAGACGCATAACAAACCGGCACAACACTAAAGAGCAAAAGGACCCATCTGGGAGTTGCTGAAAAAAGGTAGGATTTCATAAAATGTGTTGTAATCAGTGAGCATGCGATAAAGCAGTACATGAAGAACAATACAAAGACCAAGGCGGCTGCTTTGCCGATAATTTTACCCATGATGGTTTCAGTTATCTGATTGACAGTTAAACCTCTGAACTTATTTATCAAAAATAAAAGAGGCCCGTTGATTACCAGAATGTAAACTAATGCAAGAAGCAACACAAACCAGACATCCTGATTAGAGTTGGGTACATTTAAAATCGGCATAAACGTATAAGGAAACACAAGCGCGCTTCCCACAGCCAACATCATGAGCTGAACTGTTGTGATTATCGGCTTGTTCATCGTTAATCCTCCGAAAATTCTGACAATACGCTGTCTCTTGTTTCACCAGTTTCAAATATTGACGATTCTACAGATACACTAATCGTGGCATTGGGAAATATGTCGCCCCATTCTTCCTTTATCATTTTCCATTGCTCCGGATGCTGAGAATGAACGCTGTTACCGAAACCGAATATATCACTCTTAAATTCGGTCTGTGCTTTTGAGATAGCAGCAATGATCTCAGGCAACAATTGCTTGTTGAATAGCCCTTCGACTTCTTTCATAACGTTTGGTTCGCTCACATTGACATCACTGCCATTGGCGACGATGCGCATCTTTGCTTCAATTTTCACATGAATAGCGGCGTTCTTGCCTTCAATATTTGCTTTGATGTCTGATGAAGCATCCGTGACTTCACATATCGCATAACTGTCTTTTATCGGGACGGAAATCAACGCCACCCCGATATTTCCTGTGATAAAATTATACGCACGTGTTTCAATACCGTTGAAGTAACCGACCAGTTTATCATTTTTAAAAGCGGCCAATCCTTCATATATAATTTTATATTGTTCTTCTTTTTCGGAGCCACTGCTTGCCGCATTTTGATTTTCAGACTTACTTTTGGCGACTTCAACGAGTCCCGCCACAGGCTCTTTTCCGTCGTCAAAAAAATCTCTGGCGAAGTCCAGTGTTGTCACAAAGACAGATTTTGATGTTGTTTTTTGTTGTGAAGTTGCCATACTGTTGATAAATACACCCACAGAATCTGAAAGCCCCAGATTAGTCTTGTAAATCATTTCTGGGTTCTCTCCCTTTATCACCACCATAAAAGGGGTTTCATCTGTCAGATGATCCCTTAAAAAGTTATCAAGAGCAGCGGCCATATCGCTATGTGCGGCAGTTTCGGTGAAAAACCGTACATGGTTATGACCGCCGTAAATAATCTTTTCAACATTGGCGGATACATTGGCAAGCGCCTCTCTGAAAGTGTTGCCTTGAGCAGTTTGGGTTATATATTTTTTTCCTGGGCTTTCTCCACCACCGCCCTTGTCGTTGCCAGAGCCTGTTAAGTCCATAAGTTCAACAGTGACTTGATAGGCACCAACATCGTTTATGTCGTATATAATGCTGTTGACAATCGCCAGATCCTTCGGCTCCTTTTTGCTCCAGCAGCCCGCAGACATGAGCAATATGAGGATGCATATCGATAGTCCAAATAACTTTTTCGTCATAACTCCTCCTCACATATCATTTCTTTTTATGTTGCGCTTTTGAATTGAAGTCGGCCTGAATTTCAAAAAGCTCAGAGGAAATCGGATAAAGCTATCTTTCATCTCATTCTTTGAGAATGAAGACAATATCGGAATCCCATAAGATCTGGTGGAAATGAGCTGAGTGAGCATGATCGTATAGGCGGCACCAATGCCGATTAGCCCCATCATTGCTCCTAAAAGCCAGAACAATCCGCGGTAAATTAGCACGAATTCGCTAAGATTAGGCACAATAAAGCTGCTTACTGCAGAAATGGCTACGATGATGACGGATGGTGCGCTCACGATTCCTGCATTGACAGCCGCTTCACCGACGATCAATGAGCCAACGATAGATATCGCCGAGCCGACAGCCTGGGGGAGCCGCGTGCCTGCCTCCTTAAGCAGCTCGAACATTATGGTCATTAACAGGATTTCCGCCGCAACAGGCATGGGCGTTTTCTGCATGGCGCTCACGATACTGGACAAAAATACTGAAGGAATCGCTTCCTGGTTAAAAGACATGATCGCAACGGCCAGCCCCGGAAGCATCACTGTCACGAAAAGACCGATCAGCCTTAATAACCGCAATATAGAAGCGTATGTCGTTCTATTATAGTAATCCTCTGCTGTATGCAGATTTTCCACAAAAAGCTCAGGTATCGTCAGCGCATGGGGTGTGCCGTCTATCAATATCAAAACACGGCCTTCAAGTATATGAGCGGCGGCCACATCGGGTTTTTGAGTCAGGCCAATCCCGGAAACCGGTGAATATGTATTTTTACAAATATACTGTTCAATTTGCCCCGATTCTAAAATCATATCGACATCGATCTTATTCAGATGTTTTTTTATTGCATTGAGCACGCTAAGGTTCACAAGGTCGTTTACATAAACAAGCTCGACAGCTGTGTTTGTCTGCTTTCCAATCGTCATATTCTCAATGACGAGCTTTGGGTTGTGAATTTTGCGACGAATCAGCGACGTATTGGTTCTGATGTTCTCGTTAAAGCCTTCCTTGGGGCCGCGGATAACCGTCTCTGCCTTTGGCTCCTCAACCGATCGCATCTGGTATTGTCTGAACTCAATGAGATAGGTTTTGCCGCAGCTGCCGTAAAAAAGCGCTACGAAGCCGCCAAGCACACTTTTAGTAAACTTCGAGAGATCCTCGGTCTCTGTAAATGTCGCATTGATGACTTTACCAACATGACCGTCAAAACGTTGAGACTTTAATGGCCTGATGATATCTCTGTCAATAAGATCCTTGTCGGTTAGGCCATCCACATATACAATCAACGCTTTTTCTTTGTTGGTCTCAAAGCTTTGAATAACCATATCAAAGCTGTTACTAAAGATGCCTTTTACATATGACTCGCATTGATCGATATCTGAAGGCGCAGACTGCTTGTCACCGGTATCCTCAGACTGCTTGTCACCGGTATCCTCAGGCTGCTTGTCGCCGGTATCCTCAGACTGCTTTTCGTTGGTATTATATGAATCCTCAGTAATAAATTGAGGCTGCTTTTCGCTAGTATCCTCGGTCAGCTTCTTATTTTTAGGCTCTTTTTGTTTCTGAGCTTCTTTTTTATCTCTGTTGGACGGGTAAATAATATAGCTCCTCCAATCCGAAATTCTGCCTTAAATTCAATATAACCAAATGGCGCAAATCTATGCGGTTAACGATTTGAACAAGCGAACGAAAACGACTTTGAAGGTTGAATGATAAAGCATATGACGATGTTGAATCTGTGACAGATAAGGCTGTTTATATCAAAAACAAGGATTTTGGCGGCGCCGTGATTTGGGAGCTGTCTCAAAATGCTGACGGGTCAATGCTCAGCGCGATTTATAATCATATCTATTAATGCTTATTTCTATCTCGCTTCGGTTTTGTTTTTGTGAAACCGAAGCTTTTAATTCTGATCAGACATGCTTTCTTTATAAAACATGGCTAATTTTCTCGCGACATGAGGATGCTATTAAGTAGAAACGAGATGTTCTCACGTTTTGGAATAGCGTAATTAAACAATGAATATATTCGGAGAGAAAATGATGAAAGAAAGAGGTTTAGCCGCATGGCAGCTGACCATGATGGCATTGGGAACGGTCATCGGAGGCTCGTTCTTTTTAGGGTCATCAGTCGCCATCCGCGCCGCAGGTCCGTCAGTTTTGATTGCTTATGTGGTGGGCGGCGCTCTTGTTTACTTTATTCTTTTTGCTTTATCGGAGATGACGGTGGCCAATCCGGATGCTGGTTCATTCCGTACGTTCGCGGGTCAGGCTTTCGGTCAGGGAACAGGGTTTGTGGTTGGCTGGGTTTATTGGACGGGCATGGTGCTTGCGATGTCGAGCGAGGCCACGGCTGTATCGATATTAATCCAGCAATGGCTGCCGAACATATCACTGCCTCTAATGGGCAGTATCATTATCATCGCGGTGACGCTGCTTAATCTTTTGGGAGCGAGAGCCTTAAGCAAGCTTGAGAGCGGGCTTGCTGCCGTCAAGCTGTTGGCTGTCTTGTCGTTTATCGTGATTGCGGTGCTGCTGATAATCGGGGTGTTTGCGAACAACGCACCGGTCGGCATTGGTGTGCTGGCGAATGAACCGTTTATGCCGGGCGGTTTTACAGGGCTTGCGGGCAGCATGCTCATTGTGATGTTTACATACGCGGGCTTTGAGATCATTGGTCTCGCCGCGTCTGAAGCCGAAAAACCGCATAAGACGATTCCAAGAGCGATTCGAAACACGGTGCTTAGCCTCGTCGGGCTGTACATAGTGGCGATCACGATGCTGACAATTCTCATTCCAACCTCGGCATTAAACCCCACAGTCAGTCCTTTTGTGGCCGCGCTAAACGCCCGCGGCTTTGGATGGGCGGGGACAGCACTGAATGTGGTGCTGATCACGGCGATCACATCCACAATGCTTGCGGCTATGTTTGGTCTTGGACGCATGATGCGCTCGCTTGTTGATGAGCGCATGGCGCCCGGCTGGTTCAAGGACAAAACGGACGTGCCATATCGCGGCATCATCGTTTCCGGCATTGGTATGCTGGCGGCACTGTGGATTGGCCTTTTGTTTCCCAGTGTTTATCTATTCCTCGTCAGTTCAGGCGGTTTTGCGCTGCTTTTTACCTATGTGGTCATCATGGCGACACACATCCGGTTTCGAAGAAAAAGCGGCTGCCCACCTCATGGAAAATGTCAGCTTTGGGGGTTTCCATATTCGTCGATCGTGGTTTTGCTGCTTCTCATCGTTGCCATACTCAGCATGCCGTTTGTGCAGGGGCAAGCTTCCGGCCTGGTGGTAGGCGTGATCCTCGTTGCCTTTTTTTCGTTGTTTTATGCGGCAATGAGACTTTTAGGTACGCGGACAAAGCAAGAGAAATCGTTTGCGAAAATGAATCGTTTGAGAGCAAGCATGGGAGCGGAAGCATCAGAGGATCTGACACGCTGCGATAAAGAAAGCCCAACTAAGACGCAATACACCAAGAAAGATGGAGAAGATGAAACATGAGGATATATACAAAGAATTAACACAATATGACCTGTGTTGTCAGTAAAAAGTCCTTGTATTTTAATGGCGCATTCATTATAATGCATATCGTAGCTATTTTCCCAAAAAGCTTCGCTTTTCGGGAGCATAAAGAGGCAGTGAGCCTTTAGGCAGAGTGATTGTATCGCCTGCCGGCAAGAGATTTTGACCATGCTTATATAAGCATCAAGGCCATACGGACAGCCGGGTCAAAGGCCGGAATCTGGCAACTTTGTTGCCTTATTGGTTGAGTGAAGACTCAAATTTTATAAGTTGGCTACTTAATAGCCGTGTGCGGCAGCCGCACATCACACTTGTGAAACAATCAATAAGAGTAGTAAAAGTAATTCCTTGCTATATAGACTCTGCCTATTAAAGCTTTCAGCTTGTCCCGCGCGGGCATTGTGCCTGCCGGAAACGCTGGTTTTATGAGATTGAACGCTCAAGTGGATGCGGCCGAAAAAGCACATCGTACATTGGAGCGTTTTTATTTTTGGGTCGTACGAGGTTTATAGAAAGGCTAGAAATGGAATGGAACAAAAACTCAAGCTATACGGGTTTAACAACCTTACAAAATCACTGAGCTTTAACATATTCGATGTGTGTTATGCAAAAAGCGAGCGTGAACAGCGCGAATATATCGCTTATGTTGATGAGCAATATAACTCGGATCGTCTCACGGGCATACTGGAATCTGTGACGACGATGATCAACGCGCAGGTTTTAAGCATATCCAAGCAGGATTACGATCCGCAGGGCGCCAGTGTCACGTTTCTGATTGCGGAGGATTCGCTTTCGGGACTTCGCACGCGTGGTGATACGGTGGTGGCGCATCTGGATAAAAGCCATGTTACGGTGCATACGTACCCTGAATTTCATCCCGAGACTTCCATCGCGACATTTCGCGTGGATATCGATGTCGCGACGTGCGGCGAGATTACACCTTTGCTGACGCTGGATTATTTAATCGGGAGCTTTGATTCTGATATCATTACCATGGATTACCGGGTGAGAGGCTTTACACGCGATCTTGACGGCAAGAAGCTGTTTATCGATCATGATATCACCTCGATTCAGGAGTTTATTGCGGAGCCGACGCTGGAGCGGTATGATGCAATTGATATCAACGTGTATCAGGCGAATCTTTTTCATACAAAGATGCTTATTAAAGATATGGATTTGCAGAACTATCTTTTTAATAAGGACGTGCACGAGCTGCCGCCCAGAGAGCGCCTTGAGATCACGGGCAGCCTGCGGCGCGAAATGATCGATATATTCAGCGGAAAGAACGTATACTAAGGAAACACGCCAAAATAATTAGTGTTTCACTAATAACGGTGGAGGCAGATGAAAGATTTCGACCAGACCAGAGCGCCCATACTTGAAGCTTTAAAAGCGCATAAGGCCGCGAGAGTCGTGCCTTTTGACGTTCCCGGCCATAAGCAGGGGCGGGGGAATCCGGAGCTGACGGCATTTCTCGGGCGTGCGTGCCTTGAGGCAGATGTCAACTCGAGCAAACCGCTGGATAATTTGTGTCATCCCGTTTCGGTCATCAAGGAGGCGGAAGCGCTCGCAGCCCAGGCTTTTGGTGCCGCAAACGCTTTTTTTATGGTCAGCGGTACGACGTCGGCGGTGCAAAGTATGGTGCTATCGGTATGCAAGCAAGGCGATGAGATCATTTTGCCGCGCAATGTGCACCGCAGCGTGATTGGCGCGCTGGTGCTGTGCGGCGCCGCACCTGTCTATGTGAATCCGCAGACGAACGAACGGCTTGGCATTGCGCTTGGCATGTCGGTTGAAGACGTGAAAAAAGCGATAGAGGCGCATCCGAGCGCCAAGGCCGTGCTTGTCAACAACCCGACCTATTACGGCATTTGCTCTGATATCAAACAGATTACAAATATGGCGCATATGCATGGCATGGCGGTGCTCGCTGACGAAGCGCACGGCACGCATTTTTCCTTTGGAGAAAATATGCCCATAAGCGCGATGGCAGCTGGGGCCGACATGGCGAGCATAAGCATGCACAAATCCGGCGGTTCGCTGACGCAAAGCTCCATATTGGTGACGGGGCCGCGCATAAACGCGGGGCATGTGCGCCAGATCATCGGGCTGACGCAGACGACCAGCGGGTCGTACCTGCTCATGTCAAGCCTTGATATATCTCGCAAGAATTTAGCCTTAAACGGCAAACAGATATTTTCCAAAGTGTGTGATCTTGCGCAGTACGCGCGTGACGAGATCAGCGAGATCGGCGATTACTACGCCTATGCGCGTGAGATTGTCAATGGAGATACAATATTCGATTACGATCCGACAAAGCTGTCTATCAATACATTAGATATCGGGCTTGCGGGTGTTGAGGTGTACGACATCCTGCGCGACGAATACGACATTCAGGTGGAATTCGGCGATATCGCCAACATTCTTGCCTATATTTCCGTGGGAGACCGCGATCGCGATATCGAGCGGCTGGTGAGCGCGCTTGCAGAGATACGCCGCCACTATAAGAGAAGCAAAAGCGGTATGATGCGCATGGAATACATCAGCCCGCAGGTGGCGGCCACGCCGCAGGAGGCGTTCTACGCCGATAAGCGCTCAGTACCCATCGAGCAATGCGCAGGGGAAATCTGTGCAGAATCCGTGATGTGTTATCCGCCGGGTATACCGATACTTGCGCCGGGAGAGCGTATCACTGAAGAAATTCTTGAGTACATACGCTATATGAAGGAAAAGGGCGGCTCGCTGACGGGGCCTGAGGATTTAAGTATTGAGCGCCTCAATGTTTTGAAAGGAAGGTAAGCCATGCATCTGACATTCACAGAAAAGCATACGAAGAATGTGGGGTTGTGCATAGACGTAGATAAGCAGATATATAGTGCACAAAGCCGCTTTCAGCGCATTGACATATTCGACACACAAGAATTTGGGCGCATGCTCACGTTGGACGGCTTTCTTATGCTCACCGAGAAGGATGAGTTCATCTATCATGAGATGATCGTGCATGTGCCGCTTGCGGTGCATCCCGCGGCTAAAAACATATTGATTATCGGCGGCGGAGACGGCGGCGCTGTGCGTGAGCTTTGCCGTTATCGGACGGTGGAGCATATCGACCTCGTAGAGATAGATGAGGACGTGGTGAGAGTGTGCAAGGAGTTTATGCCGGGTGTGGCATGCAGCATGGACGAAGAACGCGTCCATGTCCACTTTGAGGATGGCCTGCGCTTTATCCGCCGCTTCAGCAACCATTATGATGTGATCATCGTGGATTCAACCGACCCGTTCGGGCCGGGCGAGGGGTTATTCACAAAGGAATTTTACGGCAACTGCTTCAAAGCGCTCAAAGAAGACGGCATACTCGTTAACCAGCATGAAAACCCGTTCTATAAGGAAGATGCGATAGCTGTCCGGCAGATACATAAGCGCATTGTGCAAAGCTTCCCCTTAAGCCGTCTGTATCAGGCGCATATTCCGACATACCCATCAGGGCATTGGCTTTTCGGCTTTTCGTCGAAGAAATATCACCCTGTTCAGGATATGAATGCGGAGCGATGGAACGCGTTGGGCTTAAAAACACGTTATTACAACACCAATCTGCATAAAGCGGCTTTCGCGCTGCCAACCTATGTAGAGGACATCATAAAGGATGTGGAAGATGCAAGCTTTCCTCGGCTGTGACAAGCCATATGAAACCGCGGATACCGTCATATTCGGCGCACCGTTTGATTCCACGACGAGCTACCGCCCCGGTACGCGCTTTGCGAGCCGTACGATGCGCGCGGAATCCTATGCGCTTGAAACATACAGTCCATACCTGGATGCGGATGTGGAGGATTTGGCCGTTCATGACAGCGGTGACTTAGAGCTGTGTTTTGGTGATACAAAAATCGCTTTGCAAGCCATTGAGGACAAAGCCGCGCAGATACTTGCGGACGGCAAACGTCCTGTTATGATCGGCGGTGAACACCTCGTCACGCTGGGCGCAGTGCGAGCAGCCGCAAAGCACTATCCGGATCTTCATGTCATCCATTTTGATGCGCACACAGATTTGCGCGAAGAATACCTTGGTGTGGCGTTATCACATGCCACGGTGATGCGCCGCGTGTGGGACATACTGGGTGACGGACGTATCTGCCAGTTCGGTATACGTTCGGGGCTTAGAGAGGAGTTCGAATGGGGTAAGGTGCATACGAACCTGCATAAGTTTAACTTTGACGGGCTTGGAGACGCTGTGAGGAGTCTTGCGGGAAATCCGGTATATTTGACGATTGATCTGGACGTACTGGATCCGTCGGTGTTTCCCGGAACTGGGACGCCCGAGCCGGGCGGCGTCAGCTTCATGGAGCTTTTAGAAGCGGTGCATACGGTCTGCAGGCCGCTTAATATCGTTGCTTGTGACATAAACGAGCTCAGTCCGGTATACGACCAAAGCGGCATTGCCACGGCTGCCGCATTGAAAATATTGCGTGAGCTGCTCATAGCAGTAAGCCATTGATTAAGACAATAGACGGACAAGGAGGGAATTGATATGGGAAAAGCGTTGATTATCGGATGCGGGGGTGTGGCCAGTGTCACCATACACAAGTGCTGTCAGAACCCCGATGTGTTTGAAGAGATATGCATTGCCAGCCGTACAGTTTCCAAGTGTGACGCGCTCAAAGAAAAGCTGGACGGAGGAAAAACAAAGATCACCACAGCACAGGTGGACGCCGATAACGTGGACGAGCTTGTATCGCTGATTGAGTCATATAATCCTGATATTGTTATCAACCTCGCTCTGCCGTATCAGGACTTAACCATCATGGACGCGTGCCTTGCAACTAAGACAAATTATGTGGACACGGCGAACTATGAACCGCCGGATACCGCTAAGTTCGAATACAGCTGGCAGTGGGCATATCGCGACCGCTTCAAGCAGGCAGGTATCACCGCTCTGCTCGGCTGCGGTTTCGATCCCGGCGTGACGGGCGTTTTCTCCGCATATGCGCAGAAACACTATTTCGACGAGATTCATGAGATCGACATCCTCGACTGCAACGGCGGTGACCACGGTTATCCGTTCGCGACGAATTTCAACCCGGAAATCAACATCCGTGAGGTGACAGCCAAGGGAAGCTATATCGAAGACGGCAAATGGGTGGAAACAGAGCCTATGGAGATCAAGCGGGTTTACGATTTCGCCGAAGTGGGCGTGAAGGATATGTATCTGCTGCACCACGAGGAGCTGGAAAGCCTTGCGATCAACATCAAGGGCGTGAAACGCATTCGCTTTTTCATGACTTTTGGGCAGAGCTATTTGACACACCTGAAATGTCTCGAAAATGTGGGTATGACATCCATCGAACCGATCGATTTTCAGGGGCAGAAGATCATACCGCTTCAATTCCTGAAAGCGGTACTGCCCGATCCGGCATCTCTCGGGCCGCGCACTGTGGGCAAGACAAACATCGGCTGCATATTCAAGGGGCTTAAGGATGGGAAAGAGCAGCATTATTACGTTTATAACATTTGTGACCATCAGGAGGCGTACCGTGAGGTGGGGAGCCAGGCCATCAGCTACACCACGGGTGTGCCCGCGATGATCGGCGCGATGCTGCTTATGAAGGGCACTTGGAGCGGGGCGGGTGTATTCAACGTAGAGGAATTTGATCCGGATCCGTTTATGGACGCGCTTAATAAGTGGGGACTGCCGTGGCAGGAGAATTTTGCCCCGACTATGGTGGACTGATGGAAGATTGGCTTATGCAGCTGCCCACGCCCTGTTATGTGGTGGACGAGCGCAAGCTCATCAAAAACCTTGAGCAGCTTTCTCGCGTTATGCAGCACAGCGGCTGTCGCATATTGCTTGCGCAAAAGGCTTTTTCAATGTTTAGCTTGTATCCGCTCATCAGCCGCTATCTTTGCGGCACGGCGGCGAGCGGGCTTTTTGAAGCACGCCTTGGCTCTGAGATGTTTGGCGGCGAAACGCATGTTTATTCACCCGCATATAAAGATGAAGACATGGATGAGCTCACAAGCATCTGTGGTCATATCATATTTAATTCGTTTGACCAATGGCGGCGTTTCGGCAAGCGTGCGCTGAACGCCGGCTGCTCGTGCGGGCTGCGGCTCAATCCTGAGTGCTCCACACAGGATACTGCAATATATGACCCTTGTGCGCCAAAATCGCGCCTCGGAACGACATTGGTAAATTTTGAGCCGGACATGTTGGAAGGCTTGTCCGGCTTTCATATGCACACGCTGTGCGAACAGAACGCGGATGCGCTGGCGGTCACGCTGCAAACAGCCGAGGAGAAGTTCGGCGCATATTTTCACGGCATGAAATGGCTCAACCTCGGCGGCGGCCATCATATCACGCGCGAGGATTACGATGTGGAGCGACTAGTTGGCGAACTCATCAGGCTGAGAGACAAATACGATGTACAGGTCTATCTTGAACCCGGAGAAGCTGTTGCCTTAAATACTGGATATCTTGTGGCCAGCGTGCTGGATATCGTGCATAACGGTATGGATATCGCAATCCTCGATACATCGGCGGCTTGCCATATGCCGGACGTGCTGGAAATGCCGTACCGCCCTGAGATTATCGGCGCAGGAAAGCCGGGGGAGAAGCCGCATATCTACAGGCTTGGCGGTCCCACATGCCTTGCGGGTGATATCATCGGCGATTATTCTTTTGACCACCAGTTAAAAATCGGTGAAACACTGGTTTTCTGCGATATGGCGCACTATACGATGGTCAAGAACAACACATTCAACGGTATGCCGTTGCCATCTATTGTGATTCATACAAAAGATGGACAAAACAAGACAATCCGTGAGTTCAGCTATAACGATTTTAAAACCCGTCTTTCATGAGAATTGATTCTTAAAAAAACAGAATGCCGGTTGGCATCCTGAGAGATTCATTTGCAGATAAATATATGGGATGTAATTTGGGTTCAGAGCATGAGGCATGTCAGCAGCACTTTTGATCGCAGCCGCCGAAGCCGCCGCACATGCAGAGCAGGAGTATGGGCAATATTCCGCCCACGTCGTTTCCGCAACTGTTATCACATCCGCCGCCGAAGCCACCGCACATACAGAGCAGCAAGATGATCCATATCATAGAATTGTTATTTCCGAATAATCCACTCATTCTTATATTCCTCCTTAATTATATTGTTAATTTACTATATGCCAATTTGGGAATATGGTTCGTCATTAATATCAGTTATTTTTTTAATTGTTTTTTATTTATTCGATATTAAAAGCATATATTTAGATATTGAAGAGAAAAGAAGGAACTACAGATGGACTTATCTGATATCTTCAAGTCGCTGGGAGACCATAACCGGCTAAGAATGCTGAGCTTAATTGCTAGCAAAGAGCTCTGCGTTTGTATGATCGCTGAGGTGTTGGACGTGTCCCAGCCTTCCGTGTCCAAACATCTGAACAGACTTCGCTACTCAAATATCATCAAATGCAGAAAAATATCGCAGTGGTGCTTTTACAGCTTAAGTGATGTTTTTAAATCAAGATGCCCGGAGCTATTGGATTTTCTGCTCAAAGAGTGGGAGGATAGCGAACAGTATAAAAAGGATGTGTACAAATTAGAATGCCTGCAAAAGACGCATGGCTGCTGCCAGCAAATGCTCATCGCATTGCAAATAAATGAAAGTGAAAAACCACCGAGTTGATCAGTGGTTTTTCGTATAAAATCTTATCCTGCTGTCTGAACATGATGTCAATACTTTTGCTGTCTAACCATGATGCAAAACTTGATGTAAAAACTTAGATGTTAAAAGCGTACTAACTTTTTCTCGAGACGAAAATGATTGCTTTTAATCCCATATATACGATAAGATGTTAAACTAAAATCGACATATTGTCAAGAATAAGTGCGAAAAATAGCGAAATAATCGAAATAGTGCGCAGCCAGTCTTTTTATCGCTGCTGGCTTTGCAGCATTTTTATAGCATCCTTAAACTTTGAGTTTTTATGTAATGGCTTATATATGTCATTGGTGAGCAAGTTGTCACAAGTTGTTTTGCGAATATGCTGCAGCATGGCATCCATGGTTTCCGTATTCATATCCAGCTCAGACAAAAGCGTATCTCCCCAGGGCTTAACCTCCCCGCTTAAAGATGATGCAAGCTTTAGCAGATGATCCGCGGCCAAATCAGAGTGATTATCGCGTAAATACACGTTGGCAAACAGTTGATCGCTCATGGCATACGGGTAGTGCATGATAGCAGCAAGCTCTTTATGAATTTCGCAAATTTGAAGAGCCGTAGCCGTATCGGGGGAATACTCCTTTTTTACTAGTCTGCCTAAGCACATTTCAGCTCTTTGAAAGGCCAGATAAAGACAGGCCTGTACGATCTGTTTGGCTTGTTTTAAGTCACCGCGCTTTTCGTATATGGATGCTTTTAAAAGCTGCGTATCCGGTAACGGATCGGGTATACGCGCAAGAAGCTGTTCTGCGAGATCCAATTCATTGTCTTCTAGGCATAATCCCGCCAACAGAAAAACCGCAGAAGAAAAGAGCTGCGCGTCACCGCTTTCTATTACAGACTCGAATAATTTCTTCGCTAGCTGTCTGTTTGCTGTTTTTTCCGGTTCGCTTTTCACATTAAACCCGCATAAGACAGAGGCCATATGAAATTGAAGTGCCGGATTTTCGGGATAGGTATGCAGAATTTCCTTCATTCGTTCTAACGCAACATTTGCTCCCTCGTTTGTCGAAACTGATACCACCTCTGAGACTAGAGCTGCGGCTTGTTCATCCGTCAGTTTTGGGTTAAAATTCAGCAATGTATCAACATTGGTGCCCAGTGCCCGCGCGATAGGCGCGAGTAAGGCGATATCGGGATAACTCGTGCTCGTTTCCCATTTGCTGACGGCAGGTGTGGACACACCAACAGCATTTGCGAGCTGTTCTTGAGTCAGCCCCTTTTTTCTCCGAAGCTCAGAAATCGTTTTACCTATCTGAATTTCCATTGTATTCTCCAAATCATAGTTCGTCATAGTATCATAACATGGCGTAGCCTATCGGACAGCCAAATTATAGAACACTTTAGCTATCTTAACAATGGATGAAGAGTTAATCATCCAACCCAATATATTAACTGATGGTTAAACAAGCAACACACTGAAACAAATTAAAAAAATTTCAATGGAGATGCTATATGAAACCGCGAAGCTACTATGAAACCCTGTTTGAGAAATATCCTGATGTTGTAACCCTTGGGGATTTTAGGGCAATGTTGGGAGGTGTTGGTGATTGCACTGCACGAAAGATAGTACGAGCGAACCATGTGTACCATTTCTACATACGCCAGGCTTGTCGGGGAAAAGGTATTGGTCAACAGATATGTCAAACATCTTAACGAGCTTCCAGAACACGTTTAAACTGGGGTGCTGCCCCTGATTCTCGATGGACATAAGGTGACGCCCTTCAATTCCTATTATTTCTGCGGCTTGTTCCCGTGTTAAACCCTTGCTTTCACGGGCTGCTTTGATGGCTTGCCCGATGGCAAGAAAATTAAACCGTTCTTCTGAGTTGCGCATTAAAATATCACCCTCTATCAGTTTACTTTTCCTGTTCGGAAAGCTAAACGATACTACACAACGTAAAGGTGATATTTAATTTCCTATATACCTGTTAAAAATAAAATTTGCTATGGTCTTGGATTCCCTCTATCAGTATGCGGGTATGCGCTAATGCTTGCTCTTTCAAATCAAAGTCTGGATAACGGGCGCACCATTCATAGCTGACGCCCCGCAGCGCCAGAACAAAATGCCGCGAGAGTTCCTCAGCAGATAAAGAAGATACAAGCTCACCGCGGTCGATGCCCTTTTTTAAAACATCATAATAGAGGGCATAAAGTTCGCGCCCGTAACCCTTTACCGCCTCGGTGCCTGCCGTTCCCGACAACAGTAGCTGGTAAAGCTTCTTCATGTTCTCACAGCCAAGCGTATCCGATATCGTGTCGGCTATTTTTTCCGTTAAGGCAAGCAGCACCGATACAGAGGGCATTTCATCCGGCAGGCTTTCCAGAAAGGTTTTATAGCCTGTGTCAATTCGCGCCGCATAGTCTGCAAATAAAATTGCAATCAGCGCATCCTTTGACTCAAAGTGTACATAAAAGGCGCCTTTTGTGATACCGGCTTCGTCGGTGATGTCTTCAATACTGACTTCGGACAAGTTGTGTTCCATAAACAATCTTGCCGCAATTTCATACAACTTCTTTTTTGTTTCAGCGCCCTGCGCCTTTCTTTTATCGAGCTTTTTTTCCCGCATGTTCTTCTCCTCTATTGCTATTTGTCGAAGAAAGAAGTAAAATGTATACGTTTAGTAAACGCATTCACTGAATAGGTTCTCCACTATGTTTAGTGTAGCACCTATCATACAGAATTACAATCAAACAGCGAAGCCGTAGTAAAAATATGCGGTAAGTTGTACAACAAAGTAGCTTTCATTTTATAAGTGGAGGTACTGATAATGAATAAGCGAGCATCAATGAAAAGACTCATGACTCTGGCGCTGTCTGTTATCATGGTTGCGGGTATTATGCCTGTCACGGCGTTGGCAGAAACGGGAGCATTCCCCGTCGGCGCAAGCGCGGATATGGGTGATGAAGTTATTGCGTTAGAGCCACTTAATACGGAAAGCGACGGCCTGCGGGCGTTGGCTGACACCACCGACCTAATCACCGGCGGCGGGTACACTTTTGACCCGGCCACCGGCAAGCTCACCGTCACCAGTGACGATGGTACTACTGCCTGGCGTAATGATACGGAAATCGCCGCAGAAGATGCTGACCGTTATGCGGCTATCAAATCTTTAGAATTAAGCGATGACGTGAACGCCATCGGAGATTTTGCGTTTTCTTACTGTCTCCAACTCCAAGGAAAACTTACTATTCCGGCCAGTGTGAAATCTATCGGAGCTTACGCGTTTGAATGCTGCCGCATTACAGAGCTTGACCTAAGCAACTTTACGGGGGCTATTGAAGCTGATGCGTTCTATAGCTGTAGCGATATCACAGGAACAGTCACTATTGCAGCCGGAGTGAGCGCTATCGGCAATTACGCGTTTTATGCTTGCGACGGCATTACGGCACTTGACATTAGCGGCTACACGGGAATCATAGGTATCGAAGCGTTCAAAGGCTGCTCCAGCCTCACGGGAACACTTACCATCTCTGCCGGACGGATTCAAAAGAATGCATTCGAGAATTGTTCCAATATCACGGCGCTTGATATTAGCGCCCGTACCACATACATTGGGTCTGAGGCGTTCAAAAATTGTTCTATACTGAACAGCGTTACATTTAGGAGAGATACGCCTCCGACGATGGGAGTGCTGCCTCCTACTCCCGAAACGGACGGATTAGGAACCACGTTTAGCGGAGTGGCGGCTGAGGGTACTTTCTATTGCCCCACAAGTGCATGCCGGGAATATGAAACTTTGGCAGATTTTAATAGTCTTACCGGCTGGACGTTTGTTGGAGTTGATGCCCTCGACTTAATCAGCGGAGACGGCTACACTTTCGATCCTGCCACCGGGAAACTCACCGTCACCAGCAACGACGGCACGACCGCATGGCGGAGTGATTCGGGTATTGCCGAAGACGATACTGAGCGTTATGAGGCAATAAAGTCTTTGGAGATAGGCGATGGCGTAACCGACATCGGAGAAAGCGCCTTTGAGGATTGTACTGGAATAACGGCGCTCGACCTCAACGGCTTCGCGGGAACTATTGGCTCCCGTGCTTTCAAGGGATGTGCGTCGCTGACCGAGATAACAATCCCTACCGGCGTGACGGGCATAGGCTATGGCGTTTTCGACGGATGCACCTCACTTGCTCAGGTAAACATGCCAACGAGCGTAACGAGCATTGACGACTACGCTTTTAATGCGTGTTCCGCGCTCACCGCTGTAATCATTCCGGCGAATGTGGAAAGCATTGGTATCAACGCCTTTGCACGATGCGATGCCCTTGACTCCGTAAAGTTTAACAGCGGAACGCCCCCGGCGATTAGCGATAGTGCGTTTTATTCTGACGCAGAAACGCCGCTCGTTGGAACCGTGTATTGCCCCACCGGAACATCAGAGGCATATCAGACTGCGCTCGCATCTACAAGATTGAAGGACTGGACATATTCGCTCCTCATTCCGCTGACATTCACGGACGACGCTGCGTTTGATGTGCCTACAGGAACGATTAGCAGCGACATCGACGGGATATTCGTTGCCGATGGCGTGTCAGGCGGAACACCGCCTTACACGTTCAGCCTGGTCAGCGGCCCCGATTGGCTTGTGGTCTATGACTATGGTTTTATCTCAGGCAAACGTCCCGATGCCAAAGCAGAAGCGACAACGGCGGTTATCAGGGTGACGGACAGCGAGGAGCCTGCCGCTTATGCAACCATCACGATTAATATTGGTGCTGTGACAAAACTCCCGCAGAGCGCCCCGCCTACGCCCTATTGGGAAAGCACAACAATGACCAGCGTAAAGCTGGGGGAAATCCCCAATGCGTGGTATCGGTGTGGAGCAGACGGCGAATGGCAAAGTTCGCGTGTGTTTACCGGACTTACACCGGATACGAGCTATACGTTCTACGCTTGCTACCCGGAAACGTCCACGCATGAGGCATCGCCCCCGAGCGAGGGTTTGACTGTTACTACCATGAAGGTATGGCTCACCGGAACAGTGACGATTGTCGGTGATGCGCACTTTGGTGCAACGCTCGCAGCGGACACAAGCGGTTTGCGCACAAATCTGGAAGGTACGGATATGGGCGACCTCACTTATGAGTGGCATCGTAAAAACGGCGAAACGATAACCGCTGTCGGCACGGACAGCGCCACCTATACGTTGACACAGGCCGACATCGGCGCGACGATAACGCTCACCGTCACGGCGGCAAACTGTAATGGCAGCGTAGTATCGGCGGCAACCACGACCGTAACCAAAGCGCCCTACACAGGCACGACTACCGTAACCGATACCGTTCGTGCGGAGCAAACGACCACAGGGAAAACTCTGACACTGCCTCCGTTGCCTGACGGCGCGACCTATGCCGCTACAGGCACGGCGGGCGGAACAACTCCTACTTTGATTAACGGAACACCGAGCGTT
Organism: Bacillota bacterium; assembly: GCA_023391105.1. Taxonomy (GTDB): domain Bacteria; phylum Bacillota; class Clostridia; order Christensenellales; family SZUA-584; genus SZUA-584. The sequence continues at coordinate 37,617 of JAEWBO010000018.1, read as the reverse complement.
TCCGGCACGACGCTGACCTACAGCACGATAAGCCAACCTGACAACACAACAGCGACCATTACCATCGCCGTTACCGGCGTTACGAACTACAACGACTACAATGTTGTAGTCACGGTTACGGCAACGGCATTAATACCGCAGACCATCACGCTCCCCAACGCAAACGAGGGGATTACAAGAACCTACGGTGATGCAGCCTTTACCCATGTGGCGAGCGGCGGCACGGGTTCGGGGGCAATCACCTACACAAGCACTAACACGGCGGTTGCCACGGTGAACGCCACAAGCGGGCTGGTCACCATCAAGGGCGCGGGTACCGCTACGATAACGGCCATAAAAGCGGCTGACGGCGCCTATGCCGAGGCGAAGGCCAGTTACGCGCTTACAGTGAACAAAGCTACCGTCACCATCACGGCAAATGACAAAACCGCTACGGTGGGCGATACTCAGCCTGCTTACACCTATACGGTGACAGGGCTTGCGGCAGGCGATATCCTTGCGACCCTGCCGACTGTAAACTGCCCTACAGCCGACATGAACACAGCGGGAACCTATACAATCGTTGCGTCCGGCGCGGCGGTTCCGAGTGCCGTGAACTATAACGAGGTTATCGTATATAAAAACGGTACGCTGACGGTGAATGCGAAACCTCCTGTTACCTATACCCTGACCATTCGGGCCGGAGCAGGCGGCAGCATTACACAGGGAACAAGCGGAAATTGCGCGCAAGGCACGATTATCAATATCTCGGCTAACGCAAACAGCGGTTATACATTTAATGGCTGGACTTCCTCTTACGGCGGCGCGTTTGGGAATGCGGGCAGCGCAAGCACAACCTTCACCATGCCCGGTAATGCCACCACCATAACGGCGAACTTTATCAGCAAAGAGGTAGAGCCACCCGATACAACGCCTACACCAACCCCAACAATCCTAACCCCATATCCTGTGATTTTCCATCCGAGCGCATGGTCGGTCGATAGCAGCGGAAACGCGACAGCCAAGATAGACGCGCCGTTTGAGAAGTTTGTACGCCTGCTGAACAATGGCGTCGTAATAAATCCGAGCAATTATACCGTCACCGATGGCAGCACCATCATCACATTTAAGGCAATCTACCTTGAAACGCTTTCAGCCGGTACGCACAACATCCGCGCGGAATTTACGGACGGGTATGCTGATTTGACATTATCAATAGAAGAAACTGCGGATATACCGGACGGTGATACTCCTGATGTACCGAAAACAGGCGACAACAGCAATATGCTCGGCTGGATTATCGCACTACTTGCGTCAGGCTTGGGTCTGCTATGCCTTGTGGTATGGCGTAAGTGGCGACAGGTTAAAGGAAAGCGATAAAGCATAAGCATATAACGAATAAGGCGGCTTATTTACCGCCTTATTCGTATCTTTTGGTATTGTAAACTTTATTATAAACACATATGTCCGGTACAGCGGTGTTATTTTTCACAGGAGTGTTTGCGGTATGACACACATGGTATTAGGGATTGGCTATACTCTAAGCAACGCGAGGCTCTGTGTATTAAATGGCGTGAATATGATTTGACATTCATAGTATCATAACATGGCGTAGCCAATCGGACAGTCAAATTATAGAACACTTTAGCTATCTTAACAATGGATGAAGAGTTAATCATCCAACCCAATATATTAACTGATGGCTAAACAAGCAACACATTGAAACAAATAAAAAATCTGGATTCGATATCAAACCCAGATTTTTGGTGCCGGTGGTCGGACTCGAACCGACACGGTATCGCTACCAACGGATTTTGAGTCCGTCACGTCTGCCAATTCCATCACACCGGCAAGTAGGACTTTGTTAATATAGCATATAGAAAAAACACAGTCAAGATAGGTGGCCATACTTTCTATACCAGCTTGTACGGCTTTATATGATGATTGACAATCATTTTTTCAAAAAAAGAAGAAAACGGATAAAAAAAGGGGCAAACATTGTTAACAGTTTGCCGAAATAAATAGGGAGATGAGTCGTATCAAAGTCGATATGCATTTTACAATGCCGACGGATACGCATTTTTGTCATATAAACGCACTATTACTGATTATACCACAAGATGTGAAAAATCTCCTTTAATTATTTCAAAATATGCTGTTGTTTTATAAAAAAAGTGAACTTTTGGTATGGCGCAGTTCGCCAATGTTCAAACTTGGGCATAATTATAATGAAAATAAATACTTGGAGACGAAAGAGGAATAGAATATGAAAAATAACGATTATAATACTTTTCCGCTTCCTGTCTGTATTGCCGACGTAAAAAACGGCAGAATAATACTGGCTAACGATTTGGCAATGAAAAAAGGCATTCACATTGGCGCTGATTTTTACAACATGCTTGAAGAAAAATCACTTTTCAGCACCATAGTAAAAGATCGAAAAAAACCTGTCAGAAAAGAAACTGTATTAAATATAGATAACAATCATTATTACGCGGTCATTGATGTTAATGATGTCATTCATGAAGGCGAGTCTGCGCTGCTTATATTGCTATCTGAGATAAAACCCTTGTCGCTATTAAGCGAACAGCAAATCATTGAGCAGATCTGTGAGGCTTTTATAATAAACGATAAGAATCCTCTGTATGACTTTTTGCGCATCACCGCTCAAAACGTGGGTGCTTTTTGCGCAGCCTTGTATGAAAAGAGGAATGGTCGCTATTATATATGCGATGAATGGCGTGAAAAAAGAAGTGTCTGTGCACCCATTCTCAGCTCTGATTTTGACAGCAATCCTGATCGGGAAACGAAAAGACTTATGAGCGTCAAACGTGCAGAAGCGTTGATTTACTTGTCATATCAAAAAAAATTCGGCACACAGGGGGTTGCCATATACTACTTCGCAAGTAAAATTGATGACGTATATAGAGACAGAATCAAGAAATATATAAATGTCTATAAATTGCTTGTGCCGGATGAGCCCCAAAGCAATATGGCCGCTGTTAATAAGGGGTTGGAACAGATCGAACAAAGTATTGCCATTTGGGACGCGTCAACCAAAGAATTGCTTTATCGGAATAAAGCTTTTCGTGAAAAATTCGGTTCAGGCAATGCGCAGCTTCTTGCAAAACGGTTTCCAAAGGGTTATAACCCAGGATCAGGGCAAAACCTTGTCTATTCGGATTCCGCAGGCCGAAGCTATTGTATGTCACACACAAAAACACGCCTTGGCACACGAAAGCTCATCACCACGGTCATTTGCGATGTAACGAGATACAAAAAGGCAGAAAACCGGCTAGAAGCGCTGGCAAAGACGGATGCGCTGACAGGCCTTAATAACAGACGCGCGGGATTGGAGATGCTAGAAAATGCTTATTTTCGGTGCAAAAAAGAGGGGAAACCCCTAACCGTATGTTTTGCCGATATTGACGGATTAAAAAAGATCAATGATACATATGGGCACGGCGTGGGGGATAATATGATCCGCACTGTGGCAGGGATCTTAAAGAAACAGATCGATGGCGCAGGGGAGGTCTGCCGTTTGGGCGGTGACGAATTTGTATTAATGTTGCCTGGATATACAAAAGATCAAGCCATGCTGATGACTTCGCAAATAAAAGAAGCCGTTGCTCGATCTTTTATCAACGACTCAGAAGATATTTCAATCAGCTTTGGTTTTAAAGAAGCCGAGTACAAGGCAGACGAAACGTCCTCAACTTTACTGAAAATTGCTGATATGAATATGTACAAAGAAAAACAACGTAAGGTCTAACGCTACGCAAGACCGCTCTGCTTAATGATCTGTGCCGTCTCGTCGGCTTTATTCATGACATACAGATGAAATTTATTGATGCCGTTGTCCATAAGTCCGGTGATCTCATTCACAGCATATTCGATTCCCGCTTTTTTAAACGCGTCTGTATCTTCACCATACCGGCTGATAATTTTGCTCAGAGAAGCTGGAATTGAGCAGGCGGACAGCAACGACATCCTGATAATCTGGTTGGGGTTGAGTACGGGCATGATGCCGGTGGTTACAGGCGCTTTTATGCCCGCTTGATATACCTTTTCATGAAAATCGATCAACGCGCTTTTATCAAAGCAAAGCTGCGTCACAAAAAAATCCGCGCCGAGGTCTGCTTTGAGCTTTAAAAACTTTAAATCATCGCCTAGGGTATCGGCTTCACAATGCCCTTCTGGATATGCCGCCGAGCCAATGACAAAATCACCGCGTTTTTTGACATCGATGATGAGATCGCTCGCATGCTTATAGTGAACAAACGCCTTCTCTTTGTCCATGCCTTGAGGAATATCGCCGCGAAGCGCCAGAACATTTTTAATGCCTTTGCTTTGAAGTGTATCCAGCATATGATTGATCTGATCCGGATCGGCTCCGACGCATGTTAAATGCGCAATGGCCTCAAGACCCATGTCGTTAACATGAGAAGCCACCTCAACGGTTCTGTCGCGGCTGCTGCCGCCCGCACCGTATGTGATGCTCACAAAGGTTGGATTATAACGTGCCAGCTTTTCCATGGCGCCATAGACAGAATCTACGGGCATATCTTTTTTCGGCGGAGAAAACTCCAACGAAAATAACGGTTTGTTTTGATTCAATTTCTCTATAAGACTCATGAAATTTGCTCCTAGACAATTGCTCCGACGATCAAATATATCAAGGCTGGAGCATGTACTCCGACTGAACAAACATATTCAATCTGTATAATTGGCATGTTTGTCGTCTCCGTAATAGAATCGGCAGGCGATTTCGATTGATACCAATTTAATCATAACATTGCCGTTTTTGCAAGAGGTTGAATAATGATAATAAGTGTTGTATCATATCTCCTGAGGTGTTCAATGGAGCTTTTTTCATATATACCGTTTGTTCCAGACAAAAAAACGGTGTTGCGCCGTCTGGGTTCGCTGAAAGCGGATTTTTCAGCGGAGCTTAATAACGACATAGATACCTATTTAAAATCGGCGCAATCTATGTTCACGGTTAAGGGAAAAGCGCTTGCCGTTCCGATGCGAATCACGGAGGATGGCTTGCTACTTATAGCGGAAACACTCATAGAATCCAAGCAGCTTGCAAAATTGCTTTCAAAAAGCAGCTTGGCGTATCTGATGTGCGCATCGATACCAAGACGCGAGGTGGATAAAATCAATGCGGCAATATCCGCCGGTGAAGGGCTGAAGGCCATTGTATATGATGCTTATGCATCGGAATTTGTGGACGGCGCGCTGGACGTGATTATTGCGCATAAGAACGCGGCGCTAAAGCGTATGGGTCAGCATCTCACAAAGCACAGGTTCAGCGCAGGATACGGCGATCTGGACATAAAATATCAAAGAGTCTTTTATGATATTTTGGACATGAAATCGCTCGATGTCGAGCTGAGTGATACATATCTGCTTTCTCCGGAAAAATCGGTGATCGCGGTGGCAGGAGTGGAATAAATGAAACGGATAGACGGACTCACATTTTTAGAATATATTCAGCAACGGTTTTTAATACTTGACGGCGCGACAGGCACATATATGCAAGCAAACGGCATGTCTCCGGGCGTTTGTCCGGAGCTTTTTGCGCTTAATAATCCGCATGTGCTGCGGGATATACAAAAGCAATACATCAACGCGGGTTCACGTGCCATCTATACATTTACCATGGGCGGCAATGAACACAAGCTGAATGACTTTTCACTCAGCGACCAAGCCAATCATATAAATGAAGAACTTGCGGCAATAAGCGTTGACGCGGCGGGAAACGACGCCTTTGTGGGCGGAGATATCAGCACTACGGGCTCATTTCTTGCGCCTCTGGGGGATCTTGGTTTTGAGAAGGCCGTGGATATCTATAAGCAACAGATTAAAGCGCTTGTTAAAGGCGGCGTGGACTTTATTGTTATAGAGACAATGATCGACATACAGGAATCGCGCGCGGCGGTCATTGCGGCCAAGGAAGTGTGTGACCTCCCTGTGGTTGTCAGCATGACATTTGACGAGAGAGGCTTGACGCTGACGGGCACAAGCCCCGAAGCGGCCGCGGTGACGCTGATCTGCGCGGGCGCGGATGTCGTTGGGCTCAACTGCTCCACTGGCCCTGCTGAAATGCTCCCGCTGGTGAGGCGCATGAAAGCTGTGTCTTCCGTGCCGCTGATTGTGAAACCGAATGCGGGCATGCCAAGAATCGTGAACGGCAAAACGCAGTTTGACTTATCCTGCGAAGAATTCGCGGCATATATAAAGCCTCTGTGCGAAGCAGGTGCCAATCTCATCGGTGGGTGCTGCGGCACCGAGCCGAGCTTTATACGGGCGATATATGAAGAAACACGATCACTTTCACCGCTTTCTTGGCAGAGCAGCCTTCCGCCGATGCTGACGTCTGTGACGGACCAGATAACCTTCGGCAAGAACTTTCGCGTGATTGGCGAGCGGATTAACCCGACGGGAAAGCCAAAGCTAAAGGAAGCGCTTAGGGCCGCCGATTACGATGAGGTGCTTAATATGGCCATTGCCCAAAAGGACAATGGTGCGCATATTCTGGACGTCAATGTGGGCATGCCGGATTTTGACGAATTGTCAGCTATGAAAAACGTCATAGAGAAGCTGTCCGCGCAGGCCAAACTGCCGCTTTGTATTGATTCGTCGAAAGCCGAGGTGATTGAACAGGCATTGCGGTACTATCCGGGGCGCGCACTTGTCAACTCCGTCTCCACCAAAACGGCGAGCATGAACACTTTGCTGCCTATAGTGAAGCGTTACCAACCCATGTTTGTGTTGCTGCCTATTGGCGATAATGGTATACCTCAGACCGCACTAGGACGGATCACAGAGATTGAGCAGGGCTATGAGAGGCTGAAAGAGGCTGGCATAGGCAAGGAGAGCATTATCGTTGACGGCCTTGTGATGACTGTGTCATCAGATGCCGAGGCCGCCATTGAAACACTCAAGGTGATTAAATGGTGCAGCGAAAACGGCTTTTTCACCGTATTGGGCATTTCCAATGGTTCATTTGGGCTGCCCGAGAGAACGTATATCAATTCTGCGTACCTCACGATGGCAATAGAAAAAGGCCTTAGCGCCGCCATCATGAATCCTAATGATAAGCTTATGATGGACATTTACCACGCCGCTGAGGCGCTTGTGAGCCGTGACGATAATTTTGAGAGATACCTAAAGCGGTTTGCTCACATTGAAACGCCGAAGGAGGAATCCAAAAGTGTAAGTGATGCCATCGTTTCGGGTAAAAAGAGCCTGGTTACGGCGCTGATCAACGCGGAATTGGCGAACGGAAAAACGCCCGACGAGGTCATCAATGAAATGCTGATTCCGGCTTTGCAAAAGGTGGGAGATCTTTATGAGCAGCGCGTTTACTTCCTTCCGCAGCTCATTTACAGCGCTGAAGCGGCGCATGCGGCTTTTGACTATCTGGAGAAGCATTTCGCTTCATCCGGAACGAGAAATAAGAAAAAGGTCGTGATGGCGACAGTGAAGGGAGATATCCACGATATCGGCAAGAATCTGGTATCAATGCTGCTTCGCAATCATGGCTTCAACGTGATCGATCTTGGCAAGGATGTCCCCGCACAGACAATCATAGATACAGCAGCCGAGCAGGATGCCGATATTATCGGTTTGTCGGCGCTGATCACGACTACCGCTCAGGAAATGGCTGTCGTCATCGCCATGGCGCAGCAACGCCGCCTCCGAGCAAAAGTGATAGTGGGCGGCGCAGTGATTACAGAAGATTATGCCGGAAGTATAGGTGCCGATGCCTACGCCCCCGATGCAGCGGGCGCGGTGAAAGCAGTCTCAAAGCTTCTGGAATAAAATAGCTTTTTAATGGAGAGAAAAATGAATATCGAAGTGGACACGCATACGCATACAGTGTTATCGGGACACGCGCATTCCACGTTGCTTGAAAACGCGGCAGCAGCGGCAAAGAAAGGCCTGAGAGGATTCGTCATGACGGATCACGGCCCGACAATATCTGGGGCATGCCCTGATTTTAACTTGAGCACTTATCCGTACCTGCCGAGCCATATTGACGGCGTGCGGGTGTATCCGGGAGTCGAATCCAACGTGATCGACTATAACGGCAGCATTGATGTGCGTGAAAAATACATAAAATGCGTTGACTATGTGATTGCGGGTATGCACGAGGTTGTGATGGATCCCGGCACCAAAGCTCAAAACACACAAGCTGTTTTGGGTGCGCTATCCAACCCTTATGTGGATATCATTTCGCATCCCGATAACCCAGCCTATGAGCTCGATTATGAAAAAGTCGTCAAGGAAGCGGCCAGGCTTAATAAGTTGCTGGAGGTTAACAACCATTCTTTTATTTACAGAAAAGGCGGACTGGAAAATGCCGCTGTATATCTACCTCTGTGCCGAAAATATGGTGTGAGAGTCGCGGTTTCCAGCGACGCTCATTTTGCGATGAACATGGGCAAAAACCAGCTGGCACTCAGCGTTTTGGAAGACCTTGAATTCCCGTCTGAACTGGTGATTAACCGGACATTACAGAGTTTTAATAATTATTTAGACGAGCGCAAAAAAAGGCTGAATATATAGTCATTTATATATAAATAGAAAACTTTGATATGCAAACTATTTTTTCATGTGTTAATATTATTATTGTTTATATATTAAGTTTGGTATCATCTATATTTATTATTTGGAGGGCTTTTTTCAAATGGACATCATATTAGAAAAGCTTGCCGCATTACGGGAGGAACGAACGCTAAAAAACCTCTTTTCTCTGATATGCAGTTATGGAGATGCGGTTGCCGCGGAATATAATGATGGAAGCGGCATTCAGAAGCTCACGTTTTCCGATTATGAACGCATCACCACAGCAGGCGCTCATCAATTGTCGAAGCTGCTTGAGGATGTAGAGCCCAATACGTTTGTGGCTCTGCGATATGCCAACAATCCTTTGTGGCCCGCTGCTTTTTGGGGAATCATCCTTGCCGGTTACCGTCCGCTGCTGCTGGATGCAGGCGGTGACGACGCGCAGGTGATGCATGTGCTGCGTCAGGCAGGCTCACGCACCATCGTGACGGATACGCCCGTGAATGTGGGCGGCGTTAAGTGTATCGATCCCAACGATTTTATAAGCTATGACGCAACAAGCAAGATGTACATACCCAAATATGGCGATTCGATTGCGCTTTGCACCTCGGGCACCACATCCACGCCTAAGGTTTATGTATATAACGAAAAAGCTCTTTGTGAGCAGGTGCTGCTTGCTGACTATGTCTACAAAAATAACAAAGAAATCATACACAGCGGGCCCATCAAACAGCTTGCATTTTTGCCGTTCCATCACATATTCGGCCTTATCGCCGTCTATATGTGGTATACCTTTTTTGGCAAGACGATTGTTTACATAAAAAGCAGGACAGGCGATGTCATCATGGCCGCTTGTAAGGAACACAAGGTGACGCATATCTATGCCGTGCCGTTGCTTTGGAATAACGTGGCCAAGGGTATCGTGAGAAAGGCAAAGCTTCAGGGCGAGCAAACCTATGACAAGCTGATGAACGCCAGTGACCTTAGCATCAAGCTTCAGCGCCGCTTGGGCAAGACCGGGCGCAAGCTGGTGTCGAGCCTGTTTTTCAAGAATATTCAGCAAAAGCTTGTGGGCGACAGCATACAGTTTATGATCAGCGGAGGCGGTCATATTCAGCCAGAAACGCTCAAAATCATCAATTCCATCGGCTATCCGCTTGTCTCAGGCTTCGGAATGACCGAGACAGGTATCGATTCCGTGGAGCTTTCAACCAAAATAGACACAAAGCTTGATTCCAGCGTCGGTAAGCCTTTTTACCCAATGGAATACCGCATCGTCAAGCAGGACGGTGCTGAGACGGGTGAGCTGCAGATACGCGGTGCAGCAATACACTCGGGACGCATGGTAGACGGTGTTTATATTGCACGCGAGGATGGCTGGTTCTCTTCGGGAGATATAGCGCGTGAGGTGAACGGTCGTTATTATATCGAAGGCCGTCTAAAGGATGTCATCATCAACGAATCAGGAGAAAACATCTATCCCGACGAGCTCGAAGACAGCTTTTCAGAGCTGCCGCACGTAGAGCATATTTGCGTCACTGGCGTGGCAACAAAAGGTGTGTATGACGACACCACATTAATCGTGTATTTAGGCGACAATGCCAAGGATGCGGAAAAGGTTAACGAACTTATCAGCGAGATTTCTCGCGTTAACGGTTTGCTGCCGATATACAAAAAGATACATAAGGCTTTTCTTTCGATAGAACCGCTTCCGCTGGCTAACGGCATCAAGGTGCGCCGTCAGAAGGTCAAGGAGGCGATCGAACGCGGACAGGGTAGCTTTGAAGAGATCGATATCCGCAGCGGTGTGATCAGGCATGTTGCAAAAAAAGATACGTCTGTAAGCAGCATTGGCTATGATGGCAACGAGCTTTCCAGTATTATGGAAAAAATCAGAGAGATATTCGGTGAGGTGCTGGGGCTCGATCCCAAAACGATTAAGGATTCCGATCATTTTGTGCATGATCTTGGTGGCGACAGTTTATCGAGCCTTAGCGTGTTCTCAAAAGCGGAGGAAATCTACGATGTGATCATACCTGATACCGAATACTTCACCTGCGCAAACGTAGAAGATCTTTCGCGTCTCCTGTATAGGAAGATTCATCATATAGAAGAAAAACGTGAAGAGGCAAAGCCTCAGAATTTGAGAAAGATCACGCGCTTCGACCAGTCTCGCGAATATGAGGAATTATCTAAGCGACGCATTGGCATGCAGGACGCTGGTATCAAAGACCCGTATTTTGTGGCGCACGATTCGATTTTAAGTGATACCTCGATCGTCGACGGCCGTGAGATTATCAATCTTGCTTCGTATAATTATGTGGGTATGTCGGGTCATCCGCGCACATCCGAAGCGGCAAAAACAGCAATCGACAAATATGGCACATCCGCGTCCGGCTCGCGTCTTATCGCGGGAGAGAAGACGCTGTACCGCGACTTGGAAAAAGCAATTGCAAAGTGGAAGCATACGGACGACGCGCTCGTGCTGGTCGGCGGTCATTCCACTAACGTCACATTCGTTGGCAATTTCTGCGGCGACAGGGATCTGATTCTCTACGACGCGCTGTCGCACAATTCCATCACACAGGGCTGCCAGCTCTCCAAGAGCGACACCAAGGCGTTTCCGCACAACGATTTTGATTTGCTGGAGCATATGCTAAAAGCCGCGCGGGACAAGTATGAGAAGATATTGATCGTGGTAGAAGGTGTGTATTCGATGGATGGTGACATTGCGCCGATTCCGGACTTTGTGGCGCTTAAGAAGAAGTATGGCGCTTTTTTGATGGTGGACGAAGCGCACTCCAGCTGCGTGATTGGGCCAAAGGGCGACGGCGTGGATGGCTATTTCGACTTGCTGCCGGGTGACGTCGATATCAAAATGGGTACACTTTCCAAGGGCCTTGGCACCTGTGGCGGTTATCTTGCAGGCGAGCAAAGCCTCATAGATTATCTGCGTTATTCAATTCCGGGCTTTATGTTTTCTGTCGGCATCAGCCCGCCGCTGGCAGCGGCTTCGCTCGAAGCGGTCAATATTATGATGGAAGGCAACCCAAAGGTAGCGGCGCTTCACGATAATATCAAATACTTTGTGGAAGGGGCAAAGCAACGCGGTTTTGATACTTGCCTTGCCAAAGAAACGGCCATTGTGCCTATTATGGTCGGCGAGGATAACGATGCTTACGAGCTGTCCACTTTGATGCTTGAACACGGCGTATTTGTACCGCCTGCGGTTTATCCGGCGGTGCCCAAGCATCAGGCTCGTTTGAGATTTTGCCTGATCAGCGAGCACAAGCCGCACCAGCTCGACTATGCGCTGGACACGCTCGAAAAGCTGTTTGCGAAAAAGGGTCTTAGTAAACGCAAATAAAAATAATGGACTTGCAAAGGGCAGATGTTGAATTTTAAAACGTCTGTTCTTTTTTTATTGCGCGAATGCTGCTTGTTCATGAAATATTCATTTTTTTAACAGGTTGTTGTGAGATTGCCCCCATATAATGAGCACAATTTAAAACGAATACCATAATGCGAAAGGTGACGGATATGGAAAAAGAAAAGTTGAAAAAACTCAGTTTTAAAAAGATGAAAAAAGAAACGAAGCGCATTACCGTTATCGTGTTGGCAGTGGTGATTGCCGGCGCAGGGTTAGGCATCTATTTTGGGGTATCGGGCGGATCGACAAAACCCAGTGCGAAAAATGGCGAACCAACGTTTGACACGATCCGAACGGGTGACATATCCTTGACCGTTTCTGGCAGCGGCAATCTGGCGAGCGCACAAACGCTGGATATAACGACTGACGGGTATCTGGCTGTTGATGATGTCCTTGTGCAAGCGGGAGATACGATCGACGCGGATCAGCCAATTGCAACGCTCGATACCGATGCGATGCAAACGTATGCGAACGACCTGAAAGCACAGGTCATGTCGCAGCAGATCAGCATCGACACGACAAATAACGTGACGACATCGCTTTCGATTAAATCACCTGCAGACGGTTGGGTAAAAAACGTGATGCTCGATGAGGATGATGAGATTGAGACCGCAATGGATGAGTACGGTTACGTGGCGTTGATCGCGACGGAGGAAAGAGAGATCATCAACGCAGAGGGCAGTAGTCTTGCGGAAGGAGACACGATAAGTGTGAAATGTGAGGGTTCGTCTTATGACGGCGTGGTGACGAACGAAAACGGCGCGTTGTACGTGAGCATAGATACCGTAACCCGTACAGTGGGAGCGGATGCTGTGGTATATGACACGGCTGGGAACGAGCTTTTTACAGGTAAAATTGAGCTTGCGGCTTATATACCGGTGGAAAGCAGCTACGGTATCATATCGGATGTTAATTTTTCTGAGGACGAGGAAATTGAAGCGGGCGAAACCATCTATCGTGCATCGCAGTATTCTCTGGAAGTCAAGGATATGTACGCAACGCTTGCTGATTTGCAGGCTCAATACGAGATTTTAACAGGCCATATTGAAGCGGGGCAGATCGTGTCTCCTTCAGCGGGTGTGGTGAGCTCGATAAGCGTCAGCGATGGCATGGTATGTGAAGAAGACTCGGTGCTGATGTCTATCCAGTCAACAGATACGTGGATTGCAACGGTATCTGTGGATGAGCTTGATATTAACTCAATAGAGCTCGGGCAGAACGTGGATGTGGAGCTCGATAGCCTTCCCGGAGAAGTATTTGAAGGCACTGTTACCGGAATTTCCGATATGGGTACGGCATCGGGCGGTATCACCACATTTAACGTCAATGTATCCATTCAGGATGATGACAGGTTTAAAATTAATATGACGCTGAATTGCGAGATCAAAGCACAGGAAGCGACAGGCGCAGTATTGCTGCCCGTCGATGATTTGAGGACATCCGGTAACATGAGCTATGTGATGGTAAAGGTGGAACGCAGTGACGCAGAAAAGATGGCCATTCAGTCGCTGATTGATAGCAATGATTATACAGGTCTTGCCCAATATATGGGAGATGACGCACAGTCCTTGGGTATAAGCGTATTGTCTGATCCGACAGAGCTGTTGTATGCAGAGGTTCGCGCTGTGGAGACAGGAATTGAAAATGCTTACTACATAGAAATTAAGAGCGGCCTGAGCGAGGGTGAGAGCGTGCTGCAGCCTGCTTCGGATGACGATTCGAGCGAATATGGTTTTCCGATGAATATGGGCGCTATGGGCCCGATGAACGGTGAAGGCGGCAATTTCCCGGGGGGCGGTGATCGTCAGATGCCTAGCGGCGGCTTTGCCGGCGGCCCGGGAAGAAATTAAGGTGACCTGTATGATGATGTATAAGACAGGCGGTGATATAAGGTGGCATTGATAGAAATTAAAGACATGTACAAAATTTACGAAATGGGCAGCGAAAAAGTTCATGCGCTGGATGGTGTGAACCTTAAGATCGAAGAGCGTGAGTTTGTGGCGATTGTCGGAGCCTCCGGCAGCGGAAAATCGACGCTGATGAACATGATCGGGTGCCTTGACAGCCCCACATCAGGAACTTATCTGCTGGATGGCGAGGATATATCGTCCTTCTCCGACAAGCGCCTCGCAAAAGTGAGAAACAGGAAGATAGGCTTTATATTTCAGCAGTTTAACCTGCTTAAGAAAATGACAGCGTTTGAGAACGTCGAAAGACCCGCAAAATACGCCGGTGTAAAGAAGCAGGAACGCAAGCAACGGACGTTGGAAGCTTTAGAAAAGGTTGGATTACAGGATAGAATCAAGCACAGACCTGCCGCTCTATCGGGAGGACAGCAGCAGCGCGTCGCTATCGCACGCTCTCTGATCAACAGGCCGCCAGTGATACTCGCTGACGAACCCACAGGTAATCTGGATTCAAAAAGCAGCAAAGAAATCATGACTTTAATGAAGGAGCTTCACGCTTCGGGTAACACGATTATACTGATTACACACGACAGCAATGTTGCTCAACAAGCGGAAAGAGTCATACAACTCTTCGACGGAAAGATTGTCTCTGATGTGAGGAAAGGAAGCAAGCTATGAAATTGATTGAGATTATTTTTTCGGCTTTAAATGCAGTCTGGGTGCACAAGCTCCGCTCCTTTCTGACAATGCTTGGGATTATCATCGGCATATTTGCCGTGACGGCTCTCGTTTCTGTGGGACAGAGCTCGAATGCTGCGGTCACGGAGCAGATAGTAGGACTGGGCTCCAATCTGTTGACGGTTAGCATTCGGGACAACCGTGCAGATATGGATATTGATGATGTGGAAGGTATGGGAAATCTTCCGGGCGTAGGTGCTGTATCGCCGTATATTTCCACGACCTACACCGTCAAGAACGGTACGACAAGCATGGAGGATATCACAGTAGCCGGTGTGATGCCGGACTACGAAGATATCAGGGAGTATGAAGTGACAAGCGGCAGATTCGTGACCGACAGGGATAACGCCAATCGGTTAAAAGTGGCAGTGATCGGACGAGATATCGCGGTTGAATTGTACAGCTCTTTGGATGTTGTGGGTGAAACGATATCTATCAATGGCGTCAATTATGAAATCATTGGTCTGCTTGCCGAGCAGGGTGACGATGAAACCACCAGTGGTGACGAAATTGTGATGATACCGTTTGTGACCGCACAAAGGCAAATACAGAACACAACAATATTCACAATATACGCAAGCGCATCTTCTGCGGATACGGTGGAGATCGCGCAGGCGAGCATAGAAAACTATCTTCTTCAGTACTCAACCGAAGATAATGGATTTTCCGTAAACAGTCAGGATAGCATTCTTGAGTCGCTGGATGAGGTAACAGCCACGCAAACAGCGATGCTGGGCGGCATCGCGGGAATATCATTGCTAGTCGGGGGTATTGGCATCATGAATATTATGTTGGTATCGGTGATGGAAAGAACGCGTGAAATCGGCATAGAAAAGGCCATCGGTGCCACACGCAAGGATATACTCATGCAGTTCCTGCTTGAAGCGATCATTGTCAGCGGTATCGGTGGGTTGATCGGTATATTGCTTGCCCAGTTTGGCTCCGGCTTTGTCGGGTCATTGATGGATACGCAGGTGACGGTACAATCAGGGGTGATGCTGATGGCGCTTGGATTCTCAGTAATCGTCGGTGTGGGTTTTGGTATATATCCGGCAATAAAGGCCTCCAAGCTCAATCCCATTGAAGCGCTCAGGTACGAATAAGACGTGCAATACAAATATGGTTGGTACGGCAGCATGACAGGGAGACATGCTGCCTGCTGTCCAGTCTCGTTCACAGAAAATTCAAAGACGCGTATGTTAAGGGTGGTATAATAGTCAGGGGTAAAAATGAAACACGATGAACGAAAAAAACTGACAATACTTGTTGTCGACGATGAAACGCGTCTGAGAGATTTGCTGCGAATTGTGCTTGAGAACCGAGGATACTCAGTTGTCGAAGCGGAGAATGGCAAAGAAGCATTAACTGTGTTTGAAGAAACGTCGCCCGATATGGTGATACTTGATGTGATGATGCCTGTAATGGACGGATTGACATGCTGTGAAAGGTTAAGAACTTTATCAACGTGTCCCATCCTTATGCTGACTGCCAAGAGTGAAGATTACGATCAGGTTAAGGGGTTTGAGTGCGGTGCCGACGATTATATCATAAAGCCGTTTACGCCCATGGTATTGGCAGCGCGCGTGGATGCGTTATTCAGAAGAAGCCAGGCACCGCAGCGCACTGTTTTTGGATATATGAAGATTGACACGGCTGCGCGAGAGGTTTTGATTGATGGTGCGCCTGTGGTGTTAAGCCGCAAGGAATATGATTTGCTCGTTTATCTTGCTGAGAATGAAAAGATTTCGTTAAGCAGAGACCAGATTTTAGAGTCCGTATGGGGCTACGATTATCTTGGAACGTCCAATACGGTGGATACGCATATCAACCGGCTGCGCACCAAGCTTGGCAAATGCGGCGCTTATATTGCCACGCTGCGGGGCTACGGCTACCGCTTTGAGGTTTTGCCATGAGAAAGCTCAAAACAAGCATTACAAAACGGCTTTTTCTATATATCACCGCCCTGGTTATTGGCATATCCACGCTGATTTTGCTATCCAACACGCTTTTGCTGCGACCGCTGTATTACAGCATGGTAAAAAACACGATGCTGCATGCGATGGATATACTGACAGATATGGATTATACGCAGGAACGTGATATTTGGGGAGAAGAAATTCGTGCGCAGATAGCCGGTAACTCATATGACGTAATGATACATGATGAGAAGGAAATTTTGTGGTCATCATCTCCGGAGTTCGGCTTCGCACAAAGGCCATTATCAAGTGAGGCTGGGCAGCAAGATAGCTTTGATTTGGCTGATATGCCTCCTGCTTCATTGGACAATCCATCCATTACCCCGGATAATAATGATTACCCACAGAACGAGGATTGGTTGAAGCAGAATTCATTTCTGCATAGACGAATGTCTAACTTCACCCAAGTGGGGGATGACATCTATATTGGTACAATAAAGGAGCCAAAGTCTGAAATCGAGATGATGGTTTGCACAAAATCGTTGGAAAATGGTTTCTCGATTTATATCTCACAGGCCATAGAACCCATCAATCAAAGCGTACAGCAGGCCAATATTTTGCTTTTGGCTTGTGCGACGCTGACACTGGGTGTATCAATGTATATCGTTTTTAAGATGTCAAAGCGCTTCACACGCCCGATCAGACAAATACAAAATACGGTGGGGGAGCTTGCCGCGTTGAACTTTGGCAGCAAGTGTGATGTCACAACGGGCGATGAATTGCAAAGCCTGGGCGAGGACATCAACCATCTGGGAGATGAGCTGAAAAACGCGCTAATGACGCTGCGCAAGCAGAACATGCAGCTTGAAAAGGATATTATCGCACAGCGGCAGTTTATTTCCAACGCGTCTCATGAATTAAGAACGCCACTTGCTCTCATTAAGGGATATGCCGACGAAATGAACGCAGGATTTGCAAGCACTGAGCAGCAAAAGGATTTTTACATCGAAATCATAGCAGAGGAAGCAGCAAAGATGAGTCGGCTGCTTAAGGAAATGCTGGATTTGTCGCGAATGGAGAGCGGACGCACCGAAATTATTAATGCAAAGCTGTCTGTCAAAGAAAGAATTATGAGCTTCATTGATAAATATGACGGCTTTATCGCGCAAAACGGTCTGAGTATCCTTCTTGAGCTTGAGGAAAATGATTTTGGCATATTTGACGCGATGCGTTTTGAGCAGGTGCTTGCAAACTACGTCTCCAATGCAGCACGCTATGGAGATGAGAGAAAGCAGGTCAGAATATCGACGAGGGTGTTGGATGAGACGATTCGTATATCGGTGTTTAACACAGGAAAACACCTCTGTGAAGATATGATGGAAAATATATGGAAAAGCTTTTATAAAGCGGATGATGCCCGCACACGCGTTAAAGACAGCTATGGACTTGGCCTCTCGGTGGTGAAAGCGATACAGACAGTCATGGGTCAGCACTTCGGTGTAGAAAATGTGCAGGACGGTGTGATTTTCTGGTTTGATGTCAAACGTTTCAGGGAAAGATAGAGGTTATATAAAAGAGCAATTGCCCTCCAATTATTGCTCTTTTCATATAAATCGAGCAGGTCATAACGACCTGCTCATATTTATTAATAAGGATCATGCCACATTAATGACGGTATGGTCCTTTGTTCATTGCATGAGATTTTTTAAGCGGCTTCCTGTAAAATCGGTTCCGCATTATTTGAGCGCCGGTCGGCCACGAGCATGAACGCAGCGATCACCAAAGACAACAGCTCTGAGAACGGGCCGGACAGCCATACGCCCGTTAGCTGAAGGAAATGCGGCAATATCAGCACGCCCACGATTACAAGCAATTGACGAATCAGACTGATGAAAAAGCTCTTTTTCCCTTGAGCTGTGGATTGAAAATATGCCGTAGATAACACGCTGAACGATAGAACGGGCAAAGCCAGCATCTGCAGACGCAAACCGTTTGCGCACACAGCCATCGTTGGTGAGGAAGGGTCGAGAAACAGCGAGGCAAATGCTTCGGGGAAAACCTCCATCAAAATGAACAGTGAAAAGGTAAATATACAGCCAAGCCCCACACCTGACCAGAGTGTCTTCCAAACCCTTGAGCGCTGGCCCATGCCATGGTTGTACCCCATGATGGGCCCGATTCCCTGAAGAAGGCCAATAACCGGCATCAACACCAACGTAAACAAGCTGTTGATAGCGCCAAATGATGTAATCGCGGCATCACCGCCATAAACGGCCAAGGCGCCATTAGTAAACGAAGCGGAAATACCCGTTCCAAGGTTGATCACAAAGCTCGAGGCGCCGATCACTATGATCTGGCGGACATAAGCCCAGCGCAGCTTTAAATAAGCCCATTTCAGCTTGAGCAGGCTTTTCTTGGATATTAAATAGTAATGCAAGAGGATTGCGAAGCCGACAAGCTGACCTAAGACTGTCGCAATCGCAGCGCCTTCTACACCCATATTCAGCGGACCGATAAAGATATAGTCCAGCACAATGTTGGTGACTGCTGAAAGAATCTGGCTGATCATCGACAGGAACGGCTTTCCTTCGCTTCGAACGACTGCCGCCATCGTAAACGAAAAGAGCTGAAACACAAGCCCGATGATGATAATGCGCATATATGAGGAAGCGTATGAAAAATTCGCTTCTGTCGCGCCGGACAGTTCAAGGAGCGGCGTCAAGAAAATTTGGCCGAGAATCGTCAAGCACAAGCCGCTAATCAGTATCAGCGTGGTCGTGTTGCCATAAACCTTATTGGCTTCATCAAGTTTTTGTTCGCCAAATTTAATAGAAATAAGCGTGGCACCGCCAATGGCGAACAATGTGCCGATTGCAAATCCGATCATCATGAGCGGGAAAGACACAGTTAAGCCGCCAAGAGCGTCCTCACCGACAAACTTACCCACAAATATGCGGTCGACTATGTTATAAATTGCGTTGACGATCATTGCAAAAATCGTCGGCAATGAGAATTTGATAACAAGCCTTAAAATGGGAGCAGTACCAAGTTGCTTTGTATGATCCAATGATTTTACCTCGTTTCTGGACAATATGTGCAAGTATATACAGGAACATATGTTTTTGTCAAGCGTAAAAATTACATAAAATGTTCAAAAAAAAATTTACGATTTTTGGCTATAGAAGGCCATACTAATGATAAAAGAGAGGAAGGCTATTTATGGCAAAAGCAGGCATGCGCCGCCCTGATCCATCTGAGCCGCATGGGACAGAGAGCAACAAGACGCAGCATTATAAGAGAAACGAACAGCCGCCCGTGCCGGAAATTCAGGGGAAAGCAAAGACCGGCGGAAAAAAAGCTGATAGTAGGATCAGTCACTAAGCTAAAAGTCCGGTGTATGGCCGGGCTTTTTTCGTTGCACGCTTTAACTAAACGCAAATAGACTATATTAGAAAACATTTCATAAAAGGAGAAATCAAATGTCTCGTACATATCATACAAGCCGTGGAATGCGTTCGCAGAGCGAACAGAACCAGAACTGGAAGTATATACCTAAAGCAGATGCCGTACCTGAGGTTTCACGATTGTCTGTTCAAACTATTGAAAACAGGACATCAGGATGCTTAAAGCCCGCGTATGCAGGCGCTCAAGCCGTCTTTGGTTTCATGTATCATACAGGTTCGCAGAGCTTATCTGTTTCGGATTCGGGAAATGTCGCGCCTGTCAAGTTTGGCAGACATTCGGTATTATCGGGTATCTGGCATGAAGAGCAGTCTCCGAATATTTTTATTGAAACAGCTGGCGTTTACGAAATCAGCTATTCTGTCATTATATCTGCGTCCACAGCCGCTAAAGCAACCTTTGCGCTGCAGGCAGATGGTAAAAATCTTCCGGGCAGTATAATCAGGCATTCGGTCAGCCACAAAGAACGGATGTACACAGCCGCAGTTTTAGCTGAGTTAAAACAAAGCTCTGCTTTGCGCTTAATTATGATGTCACACTCAACAGTCAATGCAGAGTTGCCCCGCAAAGGCGTAACTGCTTCGTTGCTGATTAAAAAGCTGAGTTGAAAATCTGGCCTATTGCATGAGCAGGGGCAAATAGCTTTATTTACACTTTAACGTTAATGGGACAAACAAGGGTAACGTGATACGGATACGAATATAAAGACTGGTAACATTAATGTATGTATACAAAGAATTAGAGATGTGATATCACGCAGGAGGATAGATCTCGCGGCATGGACGCAAACGATTGTCGTTCCAAAGGTCGATGCCGTGGAATTTAAAAAAGTCTCAGCTGCAAAGAGCTACGCTTTCCTGTGCTGTCATTAAAAAACCCGGTGCCAGCGCATCGGGTCATTCATAATCATTCGTTTTCTTTTGACGGCCATATTTTCATCAACAGCTTTATAACTATGAAGAAAACCGCCAGAACGGTGAACACGACACCGACGCCGATTCCCATATATTTTAAACCTTGAACAATCATTTCTGAAACAGTCATAACAGCCTCCTTTTAAACGAGCAGTGAGATAAGCACTGCGCCTGCAATAATTGAACCGATCTGCCCCGAGACATTGGCGCCGATGGCGGGCATCAGTATAAAGTTGGATGGGTCTTCCTTCTGCGCCATTTTATGAACGATACGGGCTGACATCGGGAACGCAGATATACCGGCCGCACCGATCATGGGGTTGATCTTCTTTTTCAGGAACAGGTTGATCAGCTTCGCAAACAACACACCGCCCGCTGTATCGAAGACAAAAGCAAGGAAACCAATTATGAGTATCATAACCGTATTCCATTGCAGGAAGGTTTCTCCCGACATTGTGGATCCAATCGTGATACCCAGCAGTATCGTGACGATATTGGCAAGCTCGTTTTGAGCTGAATCCGAAAGACGCTTTAAAACGCCGCACTCGCGAATCAGATTACCGAACATCAAAGCGCCCACAAGCGGAACGCCGTCCGGTGCGACAAAGCCCACGACAAGTGTGATGATGATAGGGAATGCAATAAGCACAGGCTTGGGAAGCTGTTTGTTTATATCGGAATCCATATGGATGCGCCGTTCCTTTTTTGTGGTGAGCGCACGAATGACAGGCGGCTGTATGATGGGAACCAGCGCCATGTATGAGTAGGCCGCAACAGAAAGCGGACCTATATATTTTTCCGCAAACAAATTACCCACGAAAATGGTTGTCGGCCCGTCAGCAGCACCGATAATACCCACAGCCGCGGCTTCCTGAATAGAGAAGATGCCCGGTATGATTGCATTGGCGCATATGGCCATCATCATGGCGGCGAAAATGCCAAACTGTGCCGCGGCGCCGAAGAACAGCATAACCGGCTGCTTTAATAACGGTGAAAAATCAATCATTGCTCCGATTGCGATAAATATGAGCAGCGGAAAAAGCTCCGTTGTGATGCCGGCACTATAAAGCACTTTTAAGAAACCTGCTTCTCCGAGAGAATTCTGCAAGACGGTCGCAAGCGGCAAATTCGCGAGAATGCAGCCAAATCCGATAGGCAAGAGCAGCATCGGTTCATACTCTTTTTTAATTGCCAGAATGATAAGAACAAGCCCGATGACGATCATCACAGCCTGCTGCCAGCCAAAGCTAGTGAAACCCTTTAATAGTGCTTCCATGCGCGTCCTTTCATGTTCAGTATTGTATTATTCATTTCTAATTGTTTATCGAGGTTATTATAGATGAAGCATTTTTGCGTGTCAAGAAAACGAATTTTTTGGTTAGTCACGATTGTCATCATCATAAATGAATGGTTGAAGGTTATATTTTTAAAAAAGATATTGACGTTTTGAAAAACAGGGTGTATAGTTAGTTACATGAGTAGATAACCAAGGAGGTGATAAGGTGCGATTGGATATGCATAGCGACGTGCCGATCTTCATTCAGATAGCGGAGCAGCTGGAAACTGCGATTCTTTCGGGCGCGCTCGATGAGGATATGCAGGCACCGTCTACAACGGAGATTTCCGTGAGCTACAAGATCAACCCGGCCACAGCGCTTAAGGGGATCACAATGCTGACGGAGGATGGAATCCTATACAAAAAAAGAGGACTCGGCATGTTTGTTGCGAAAGGAGCAAGAGAGGTGATACTCAAAAAAAGAAAGCATCAATTCTTTGAGAAGTATGTGATGCCGCTTTTATCGGAAGCACAAAAATTATCAATTTCAGTGGAGGAAATTAATGATATGATGAAAAGAGGTCTTAACCATGAGCTTGATTGAAGTCAAAAATGTCACCAAGTGTTATGGAAGCACGACGGCGCTTAAAAATGTAACGCTGACATTTGAAGAAAACAAGATATGCGGGCTGCTGGGTCGAAACGGGGCAGGCAAATCGACATTGCTTAGCCTGATAACAAACAAGAACTTTCCGACAGACGGTCAGATTTTGATTGACGGTGAGCCGGTGCAGGAAAATGACGCTGTATTGAAAAAGGTTTACTGTATGACCGAGCAGTCTTTGTATCCTGAATCCATGACGATAAACGAGGTACTAAAATGGACGAAGGAATTTTATCCTGAGATGGATAGCGAATATGCGTTTTCACTTGCGGATAAGTTTGCTCTAAACCTGAAGAAAAAAGTGAAAGCACTCTCCACGGGTTATGGTTCCATCTATAAGATCATCGTAGCGCTGTCATGCAACGCGCCTATATTATTGCTTGACGAACCGGTGCTGGGTCTGGATGCAAACTTTCGCGATGTGTTCTATCGTGAGCTCTTAGAGAACTACAGCAAAAGACCGAAGACGGTGGTGGTATCAACACACTTGATCGAAGAGGCTGCGGGTGTGATAGAGAATGTGGCGATCATTAAAAGCGGTGAGATCCTCATGAATGATACGACGCAAAACGCGCTTAAGGCGGGAGTGACAGTGACGGGGTCTGCAGGTATCGTGGACAGCTTTATTAAGGGACGCAAGGTGCTTGGGTCAGACAGCCTTGGCGGTATGAAAAGCGCTTATCTGCTTGATCAACTGGATGGCGTATCAGTGCCGCAGGGTATCGAGGTTTCGCGCCTCAACCTGCAAAGCCTGTTCATCCATCTGACAAATTCATAAAAGGAGGAAAAAGTAATGAGATTGGCACCAGCGTTAAAGTATCAGCTTAATAGTATCAAAAGGCCTTTAATCGTATTTTATATCGTTATATACTCGCTTCTTATACTGACGACCACGTTGCAGATATTATTCCGGGATTATGTAGACGGTGTTAATATAGGTGGCATGGATCTGTCCTCGGTGATTTTTTTGTTCGTGATAGGTCTAAATGTGTTTAAATCAACGTTTCATATGTTTTCTGCTAACGGCATATCGAGAAAAACGATGTTTGTGAGTTTTATCGCCACGACAGGAATACTGTGTTCTGGTATGGCTATTATCGACAGCATCAACGCGCTTATCATCAATCAGTTTGTAGACTATCAACCCATCATGGCGCAGTTGTTTGCTTCGCGTTACAGTGACATTGGCATCGCTGCATATGGCGAAGGGCTCCTTTGGATGTTCTTCATGTATGCGGCCTCTATGATGTTTGGATTCTTTCTTACCACAGCGTATTACCGTATGAACAAACCGCTAAAGCTGACTATCTCAATCGGCGTGCCCGGGCTTTTATTCGTTATATTGCCGATTCTCGACACACTGATATTCCATGGAGAGGTCTATAAGGCAATCGGAATACTTATTGCGTTTTGCACCGGCCAGTTGAGCGGCAGCCCTTATGTGGCGATGGCTTCAAACGTTGTATTCTACGCCATATTCGCGACACTCGGTTTTCTCCTTGTGCGCCGCGCAACGGTGAAGCTGTCAGCAAGCTAAAAGAGACTGCCCATAAGTGTTGCTATTGTTTTCATTATTATTTCATTTTCCCTGACAGCATGGTGTCCACGTCTTTCACTAGACGTGAGACGCCATTGCTGTTTTTAAAATAAGAGAGTATTTAGAGACAACTGCATTTTGCATGAAAACTAATAATATGCTATAATGATATATACTAACAATAAATAGAACATATAGCGTAAAAAGTGGCAATTATATCGTATTTCTTTCATCTCATTGTTGAATATTTTTAAAATGACACGGAGGATAATATGGCGAATATTTCAGATCGGAACTTATATTATGGTATTGGCGAAAAATATGAGGCGTTGGCTATAACGGGTGCAAATGTCATTAATGTGGTGGATCGAACGGTTAATGAGGATGTGACGATCATTTGCTGTGAAAGAAAAATTCGCGAAATCGGCCCAACCTCTTCAGTGTCTATTCCGGAAAATGCAAAAGTTATTGAACTTTCGGGACAGTATATTATCCCCGGCTTGATTGATTCCCATACGCATCTCGCGCATCCTGGAGTGGATGATTATGGGAGAATCTCCTTCGAAACAATGACAAAGAAATATAAGAGAAATTCTTACCTGACATTAAAGTCAGGCGTCACTACCATTAGAAATATGCCGGGTTCCTTTGGCTATAGTATTTTTAAGTTTAAAGATCTGGTGAACGAAGGCAGATATATCGGACCGCGTATTTTTTCGAGTGGCCCTGCACTGACTGTACCCTATGGTTATTTCAGTATAAGAAGGTTCATTCCTGCTCCTCCTGCTTTAATAAAAGTTATGAGTATCATATTTGGTGCTCATGGATTATCGATAGATATCGACAATCTGCAAGAACTGCCCGAAGTCATTAAGAAACTGAAGAATACCGGTGTGGATTTTATAAAAACAATCACACCGGGAGCATACATGTCATTAATTGAGGATGATCCCGAGAGCAGAGAATTTTATATAAAAAGAAAGGTTGATCCCCAGCTGCTTGACGCAAGCATGAAGCCGGAAGTTTTGGAAGCCATCGTGAAATACGCTCATGATGAAGGATTAAAGGTTTCCGCACATTCAATTTGCCTGCCAGAAGGAATGAAACAGGCGGTAGAAGCGGGGGTAGACAGCGTTGAACATGCGCCTCTCGGATTTATGGATGAAGAAACCTTTAGGTTAATGAAGGAGAAAGGAACATATTGGGTTCCTACTGCCTTCTGTTTTCTTAATTGGGCGGATTTAATAGACGATCCTGAACGTTTCAATAGGGAAGAATTCAAGGAAGCGATTCGAGCACCCTATCATTCAATAGGACAAAATGCTTTGAATAAACAAAGAGAGGCGATAGAATCCGGAACTGACCCCAACTGGAAAAGGTTTTACTCTGAGATGTCCAATTTCAGACAAAGATATTTTCCTGCAAATTTTGAAAATGCTATAAAATATGGAGTCAAAATTGTTGCGGGAGTTGATGCAGGTATGGGGGGAGCAGGATACGTTCCCCACGGTTTTCTCCACAAGGAGCTTGAACTGTTTGTGGAGTACGGAATGGATGAATATGAGGCCATTCGAACGGCGACGATATATGCTGCGGAACTTCTAGGAGCGGACGATGATATCGGAAGTATTGAGACTGGCAAATATGCTGATCTTGTTATTCTTCGTGATAATCCGCTTGAAGATATATCTCATTTGCACCAGATTGAGTATGTCATAAAAGATGGGAGAATTATTTTACGATTATAACAATCACGTAGGTTTGTCACTTTCATTAAGCCTTAAATTGATTTTCTTCTGAAAATTGGTTAATGTAAGTAAAAAGCAAAAACAGATCAGTCATCTATAAAAAACATTGATGTGAGGTAAGATGAAATGAAAACGGCCGCTGTAGAAGCTTTGGCTTACTTTAACAATGGTCTTAATTGTGCGCAGGCAGTTTTATCGGCCTTCTGCGAAACATATGGACTAAGCAAAGAATTTGCCTATAGACTCGCTAATGGGTTGGGTAGTGGTTTTCGTGCAGGTGAAGTCTGCGGAGCCGTATCGGGAGCCATTCTTGTTATAGGGCTAAAACATGGGCAGAATACCCTGGACGATTTTGAAGCAAAGAAGAATTGCAATACGAATACAGAAGAATTTATCCATCTTTATCAAAGTATTAATGGGTCGATCATCTGCCGCGATTTGTTGGGATGCGATGTTTCGACCAAAGCGGGCATGGAAATGGCACTTGAGAAAAACTTATACAATACGGTTTGTGCGGATAAAATAAAAAATGCTATCAACTTACTTGAAGATCTAGGCTATTAATTAACTTAAACTCTCAAACTAAAATCAATCTAATATGAGCCTTAATATGAGAATATTATAAGGTTGAATTTTCCGTTGATTTGTTGACGTGTATGGGTCGATGGTTTATGCTCAAAATATTAACGTATAAATTCAGCGTAAGAGGAGGACGAAGCGATGAAACAGAGTCGTTACCGCGTGACAGGGATGGGTTGTGAAGCTTGTGTGAAACGTGTCGAAAAAGCTGTTAGTGCGCTTGACGGTGTGCGGCGTGCTTCGGTTGATTTAAACGCAGAAACGCTGACTGTGGATTATGATGAAAGCAAGTTAAGCTTTGACACACTGACAAATGCTGTGGATGAAGCAGGCTACGGTTTAGAGAAAATATGATGACTGAAAAAGACAAAAACAGCCGCATTATCGAGCAGAGCTTTGAAGTGACAGGCATGACATGCGCCGTTTGCGCCAGCCATGTGCAAAAGGCAACAGCAAGGCTTGAAGGCGTGCTGCAAAGTGATGTCAATCTCGCAACTGAAAAGCTGACGGTCAAGTTCGATTTAAATCTCGTCGATTTTGAAAAGCTTAAAAAAGCGGTGGAAGGCGCGGG
Organism: Bacillota bacterium; assembly: GCA_023391105.1. GTDB lineage: Bacteria > Bacillota > Clostridia > Christensenellales > SZUA-584 > SZUA-584. Next base: position 10,316 of record JAEWBO010000018.1, on the reverse strand, counting down.
ATATGGGCTTGTTGAGCCTCGGGATAAGACGAAACAAACGGAACTCGGCGTTGAAGGGATGACATGCGCGGCTTGCTCCGCGGCTGTAGAGCGGTCAGTCAAGAGGCTTGACGGTGTAAAAGAAGCGTCTGTGAATCTCGCGACAAACCGGCTTAAGCTTGATTATAATCCGGCAAAGGTCAAGCTTACTGAGATCAAAGCGGCGATTGACAAAGCGGGATATAGGCCCAAAGACTTAGAAGTAGCAGAAGAACCTGATAAAGAGGATGAGAGACGCGCAAAAGAAGCGAGGATGATGCGCATTCGCGTAATCGTGGCCATCATATTTGCAGTGCCCATTTTCTATGTCGCGATGTCGCATATGCTGGGTATCGATCTGCCGGTGCCGATGTTTATGAGTCCGCATATGAATCCTGAAATCTTTGCACTCGTGCAATTTATTTTGACAATACCAGTTTTGATTGCGGGCTTCAGTTTTTTCCGTGTTGGCTTTCGGACGCTGATTAAGGGTGCGCCCAACATGGACACGCTCGTCGCAATTGGTACAGGCAGCGCGTTTCTTTACAGCACATACGCAGTAATCCGCATGTTTATGGGTGACGCGGATGCGATCCATATGCTCTATTTCGAATCAGCCGCCGTCGTGATATCGCTGGTTATGCTGGGCAAATACTTGGAGGCTGTCAGCAAGGGACGTACCTCTGAAGCAATCAAAAAGCTCATGAAGCTACGACCCAAATCGGCAATTGTATTAAAAAGCGGAGCCGAGATAGAGATTCCTCTCGATGAGGTCGCGGTCGGCGATATCGTAATTGTGAAGCCGGGTACAGCGATTCCCGTGGATGGTGAAGTGACAGAGGGGATATCCTCTGTGGATGAATCCATGCTGACGGGTGAAAGTCTGCCTGTGGAAAAGCATGAGGGCAGCCCCGCGACGGGCGGCAGCATTAACGGTGAAGGATTGCTAAAGCTGAGAGTGTCACGCATCGGTGAGGATACCGCACTTTCAAAGATCATTAAGCTTGTGGAAGACGCGCAAAGCAAGAAAGCACCAATCGCAAAGCTGGCAGACGTGATATCCGGCTACTTTGTGCCGACAGTCATCGTTATCGCCATCGTGGCGGCAGCGGCTTGGGCCATCGCGGGCAGGGACTTTCAGTTTGTACTCAACATATTTGTGACAGTGCTCGTCATTGCGTGTCCGTGCGCATTGGGGCTTGCGACACCCACCGCGATCATGGTGGGAACGGGCAAGGGTGCCGAGCTTGGCATACTCATCAAGGGCGGCGAAGCGTTGGAAACGACGCATGCCGTGAGCGCAGTGGTATTTGATAAAACAGGCACAATCACCGAAGGAAAGCCGGTACTGACGGATATCAGAACCTATGACGGAAGCGATGAAACTGAAGTGCTGACGCTATGCGCGGCGGCTGAAAGGGGTTCGGAGCACCCGATTGCACGCGCTATCGTGAACCACGCGCAAGAGCAATCGGTATCTTTTCCGCAGCCGCAATCGTTCAAATCGGTTCCCGGACGCGGCATAGATGCTGTGGTTAATGACAAACGCATGCTGGCGGGAAATATCCAACTGATGCGTGACAATAACGTGGATGCTTCAGCCTCTGAAAATGACACACAACAGCTGTCGAGCCAAGGACGCACTTTGATGTATGTATCTATTGACGGGAAGCTTACTGGTCTCATGGCGGCCTCGGATACGCTCAAACCGTCCAGCAAAGAAGCCGTTCAGACACTCAAATCACTGGGGATTTCGGTGTACATGATAACGGGTGATAACGAGAGCACGGCTCTGGCGATCGCCAAAGAGGTAGGCATCGATAACGTGCTGGCCAATGTACTGCCTGGCGATAAGGCAGGCGAGGTGAAAAAGCTTCAGCAGCAGGGTCAAAAGGTGGCGATGGTGGGCGACGGCATCAATGACGCGCCCGCGCTCGTTCAGGCGGACGTGGGCATGGCGATTGGCACCGGCACGGATGTGGCTGTGGAATCGGCCGACGTGGTGCTGATGCGCGGTGATTTGAAGGAAATCGGAGCGGCCATTGCATTAAGCCGCGCCACAATGCGCATCATACGGCAGAATCTTTTTTGGGCGTTTATCTACAACACAATCGGTATACCGCTTGCGGCGGGTGTGTTCTATGCATTCGGCGGACCGGCCTTTAATCCTGTGTATGCGGGAGCGGCGATGGCATTGAGCTCGGTATCGGTGGTGTCAAACGCACTGCGACTAAAGAGATTCAAAATTAAAAAATAAGTGATTTTTTATCGAAATTCTCTTGACTTTAACGGTGCGTCAACGTTTACGATGCACTCATGAGGGGAGGAGATGCACAATGGATTACACGATCAGCGCACTTGCCAAGCTTGCGGGCGTGAGCACGCGCACACTGCGGTATTATGATGAGATCGGCCTTTTAAATCCCAAAGACTTAACGGATTCGGGTTACCGCATATACGGCATCCAAGAGGTCGATAAGCTGCAGCAGATTCTATTTTACCGCGAGTTGGGCGTAAGTCTTGAGGACATAAAAAGTATCATGACCGCGCCTACATTTAAGCGTCTCGAAGCGTTGGAGACGCATCTTGAAGCGCTGCTAAAAAAACGCAGTCAGGTGAACACCATGATCGCCAATGTGCAAAAGACCATCGCCTCGGAGAAAGGAGAGACGATCATGACGGACGAAGAAAAATTTGAGGGTCTCAAAGAAAAGCTGATTCAGGACAACGAGCAAAAGTTCGGCAGCGAGGTGCGTTCGCTATACGGCAACGAAGCGGTCGAAGCATCTAACGCGAAGTTCAAAAACATGTCGCAGGCACAGTATGCACGGATGCAAACGCTTGAGGAAGAGTTGGACAAAACGCTGAAGGCTGCCTTGCAGACAAAGGATCCCGCAGGTGAGCTTGCGCAAAAAGCTTGTGCGTTGCATAAGCAGTGGCTGATGTGCACATGGGACAGTTACAGCCCGCAAGCACACAGGGGGCTTGCTCAAATGTATGTGGACGACTCGCGCTTCACCGCGCATTACGAGAAAATCGGGCCGGGATGCGCGAAGTTTCTACGCGATGCAATAATGAATTACTGCCGTTAGCAGCTTTATTAGAAGCAAGGAATTGAACAGACAGCCGCACATGTTGCGGCTGTCTGTATTTCCAAAGGTAGTATTAAACACGTATAAAAAAAGATTCAAGGAGTTAAAAAGTATTGATAATGTGATAATTAGAAAAGAAAATATAAGAATTGTTTACAGCGTTTTATAGTTTGGTGAAGATTAATAGAGGGAAACAGTAACCAAAAGTCGAATAGTAATGACAAATGATGCGGTTTTTTTCCAACGGTAGAACGGAAGCAGCTCGTGCAACTAAACAGAAAAGGATGTGTATCTATTGCAGGACTATCAAAAATATATTAACACAGATGAGATATACCTGTTTAACATCGGAGAAGCACAACAAGCCTATTCCGTTTTTGGTTGCCATCATATACCTGAGCTAAATGCGCACCGTTTCGCAGTTTTTGCTCCAAATGCGCAATCGGTGAGTATTGTGGGCGATTTTAACAAATGGGATCCTTCAAAAAATCCGATGGAAAAGCTGCAGCAGGGCGTTTATGTGGGGTTTGTGTCCGATCTCAAAGACGGTGATACATACAAATATTATATATTAGGACATGACGGAAAAGCTGTCTATAAGGCCGATCCGTTTGCTTTTCACGCCGAAGTGCCATCGGCAACCGCATCAAAGGTATGGTCTTTAAGCGGTTATACTTGGAACGATGCATCGTATCTCGAACACAGAAAAATGCGAGACCCGCAAAGGCGGCCCACGAGTATTTATGAAATGCATCTTGGTTCATGGCGAACAAAGGAAGGCTACCTTTACCCCAATTTAAGAGAGGTGGCGGACGAGCTCAGTGACTATCTGGTCACAATGGGCTATACCCATGTGGAAATTCTTCCTGTGACGGAGTACCCGTATGACGGCTCCTGGGGGTATCAGGTGACGGGCTTTTTCGCGGTGACCAGCCGCTATGGAACACCGCAGGATTATATGTATTTTGTGGACACAATGCATTCAAAGGGCATCGGGGTTATATTAGACTGGGTACCTGCTCATTTTCCAAAAGACGAGCACGGACTTGCGCGTTTTGACGGCACATGCTTGTTTGAGCATCAAAACCCTTTGCAGGCCAACCACCCCCAGTGGGGAACGCTGATTTTCAACTATGCTCGTCCCGAGGTCGTTAGCTTTCTGATCTCCAGCGCAATGATGTTTTTCGACGTGTATCACATTGATGGCATCCGTGTGGACGCGGTTACGTCGATGCTGTATCTCAATTATGCCCGCAACGAGGGAGAATATGTGCCAAACGAGCATGGCGGCAATATCGATTTACATGCCGTGGCCTTTTTAAAGAAGCTTAATGCCGTGATTCTGACGAGGCATCCGGGAGCCATCACGATTGCGGAGGAGTCAACCTCATACCCGAATATCACCCAGCCGCCGTATGACGGCGGGCTTGGGTTTGTCTTCAAATGGAATATGGGCTATATGCACGATACGCTGAATTATATGACCATGGATCATTTTTTTCGGCAGTTCAATCATAACAAAATAACCTTTTCATTGTGTTACGCGTTTAACGAAAATTATATACTGCCGTATTCGCACGACGAGGTGGTTCATGGTAAAAAGTCGCTGCTGAATAAAATGTTCGGCAGCTATGACGAAAAATTCGCGGCGCTGCGGACACTGTTGGGGTTCACATTTGCGCATCCCGGCAAAAAATTAATGTTCATGGGCAGCGAGTTTGGGCAGTTTATAGAATGGGATTATAAAAAGCAGCTTGACTGGTTCTTGCTTGATTATGAACGCCATAATCAGATGCATAAATATGTGAAGGAGCTCAACGCCTTTTATACAGGCTGCCCGGCACTTTATGAGATCGACGACAGTTGGGATGGTTTTATGTGGCTTAACGTGGAAGAGGCACAAAAAAGCGCTCTGTGCTTTATGCGCCGCTCGGCTGGCGGCGCGGAGCAAAGCTGCGTATGCGCGTTTAATTTCACACCTGTTGTTAACGATCATTTTGTGATCGGGCTGCCTAAAGACGGTGAGCTTAAGATGGTGTTTTCAAGCGAGGAGAAAAGGTTTGGCGGAGAAGGGCAAGTCAAAATGCATGTGGCGGCCGCTGCCGAAGGTTTTGCAGGCCATCCATACAGTGCTGTTCTTTCTCTGCCGCCATTATCTGCGGTATTCTATGAATTTTTTGACACACCTATAAAGTGAGGTAAAGACAATGGCTAACAGAAAGAAATGCATCGCAATGCTGCTTGCGGGGGGGCAAGGGGCACGCCTTGGCGTGCTGACCAAGGCACGCGCGAAACCGGCCGTTCCGTATGGCGGAAAATACAGAATCATCGATTTTCCGCTGTCTAACTGCACAAATTCAGGTATCGATACGGTTGGCGTTTTAACGCAATACCAGCCGCTTGAGCTTAATTCTTATATCAGCACAGGCGCGCCATGGGATCTTGACAGCAACACAGGCGGTGTTTATATTCTGCCTCCCTATGTCAAGACGGGACACAGCGAATGGTATTCGGGGACGGCAAACGCCATCTATCAAAACAGTTTTTTTATCGATAAGTTTAATCCGGATTATTTGCTTGTGCTTTCAGGCGACCATATCTATAAAATGAATTACAACGCAATGCTCAAATTCCACATCCAGACGGAAGCGGATGCGACAATCGCTGTATTTGAAGTTCCGATGGAGGACGCGCCGAGATATGGAATCATGAATGCGGATGAGACGCTAAGGGTCACAGAATTTGAAGAAAAACCGGAGAACCCAAAGAGCAATCTTGCTTCGATGGGCATTTATATTTTCAATTGGAAAAAGGTAAAAAAATATCTTCAGGAGGACAGCGAGGACAAGGATTCAACCAACGATTTCGGTAAAGATATCATTCCAAAGATGCTGACAGCAGATGAGATGATATTCGCATACCGATTCAAAGGATACTGGAAGGATGTCGGCACGATTCAAAGCCTTTGGGATGCAAATATGGAACTGCTGGGGCATAGCGAACTAAATCTACACGATCCGACATCGAAGATATTCTCCCGAAATCCGAATCAGCCGCCGCATTATGTGGGCAGCGACGCGGTGATTCGATCCAGCCTTGTATCCGAAGGCTGCAAGATATATGGCAATGTGGAGCATTGTGTGCTATTCCCGAATGTGACAATTGCTAAAGGGGCTTATATCAAAGACAGCATCATTATGCAGAACACGGTTGTAGAGGGAAACAGTGAAATTTTGCGCGCCATCATTGATGAAGACGTGGTAATTGGCAGCGGCTGCCGCATCGGTGGCGATGAAAAGATCACTGTGATTGGGCAGGGCGTAAAGGTAAAGGATGGCACAACGATTGAAGAGGGTGAGTCGATCGAGCCTGACAGCGTTTGTATTTTGAATCAATGCGCAATGGACAGCGAGGTGCAAGTATGATTAAGGATGTATTTAGCCTGATATATGCGGGGGAAGAGAACCATAATTTAAGAGAGCTCGTGCTGGCGCGTTCTGTTGCGGCGCTGCCCATCGGCGGAAGGTACCGCGCCATCGATTTTCCGTTATCTAACATCGTGAACAGCGGCATCAGAAATGTGGGTATCATTACGCATAAAAATTATCAGTCGCTGATGGATCATGTGGGTTCGGGTAAGGAATGGGACTTAAGCCGCAAAACAGACGGTCTTTTTATACTGCCGCCTTTTGATAATGCAGAAAATACAGGCATATACCGTGGCATGTCGGACGCAATTAAAGGCAACTTATCTTACATCAAACGTGCTTCTCAGCCGCTTTGTCTGCTTATGGGTGTCAGCAATATCTATACGACCACATACAACCATATGCTAAAGAAACATATTGAGAATAAAGCCGATATCACAATGCTGTACAATGTGGGAAAACGGGAACTGGATGATGCTGGAGTCAGCCGTGATCTGCGCCTATATACCGACGAAGACGGCTGGGTGACCGAGATGGATCATAATTTCAAATATTCAAACTCGAATAAAATCAGCATGGACGTCTTCCTTATTCACAAAAGCCTGTTAGAATACCTGATAGACAGCAGTGTGGCTCACGGCCATTATGACTTTATCAGTGATGCGATCATGAAAAATGTGCGCAATCTGCGCATACTCGCAATAGAACACAAGGGTTATGTGGGGCGGCTTGATTCCATCAATGCGTATTATCAGCTCAATATGGATATGCTTGCGGATGAAGTGCAAAGAGATCTTTTTTATACGGGCAATCCGATATACACAAAGATCAAGGATGAAGCGCCTGTGAAATACGGCGATAATGCGTCCGTCAAGAACAGCCTGCTTGCCAACGGCTGCGTCATAGACGGCGAGGTGGAAGACAGCATGCTGTTCCGCGGGGTGCGAGTGGGCAAAGGCACGAAGATAAAAGGCTGTGTCATCATGCAGGAATGTGACATCGATGACAACTGTACGCTTGAACATGTGATTGCGGACAAAAACTGCCACCTCCGCGAGGGCCGGCATCTTGCTGGAGACATAAGCTATCCCAGCATCATACGCAAAGGATCGGTAATATAAAATGGACAATATGCTGAAAAGCATTATGAAGAATAAGCACATTGACAAGCTGCCAAGCATTTTGATGACAGCGGCGGAGTGCGCGCCGTTTGCCAAAACAGGCGGCTTGGCTGACGTGGTGGGCACGCTGTCCCGCAAGCTCAAAGACTTTGGCTTTGATATTCGTCTGGCGCTGCCTTTCCATCGCGTGATAAAGGATCAGCTGCGCGACAAGGTCACGCATATCGCGAGCTTTTCGGTAGATCTGGGATGGCGGACGCAATATGTGGGCCTTGAACTCTACGATTGGGACGGTGTACCCATATACTTCATCGACAACGAGTATTATTTCGGACATATGATATACCGCGGCGGCACGTTTGAAGGGGAACAGTATGCATACTTTTGTCGGGCCATCCTCGAATCGCTGCCATTTGCTGATTTTACGCCGGACATTGTTCATGTCAACGACTGGCACACGGCAATGATCCCTATGCTGATCAAAACACAGTATCGGTCTCGGGCTATCAGAGACTGTAAAACGGTGCTTTCCATGCATAGCCTTGGTTATCAGGGGCGGTTCGATTTCGGTTTCGCGTCTGAGCTGCTTGCCATTGACAGCCGTTATAACACACCCGATTACATCGAGTATTACGGCGGCGTCAATTTTATGAAGGCCGGTATCGTTTTTGCGGATAAGCTCGTGACAGTAAGCCCCTCATATGCCGAAGAAATTAAAACGCCGTATTACGGCGAAGGTTTAGACGGTATTTTAAATACACGCGCAGCCGATCTTGTGGGTATACTCAACGGCATCGACACAGATGCTTTTAATCCTGCATCGGATACGTTGATTGAAAAAGCCTATGATGAAAATACGCTTGAAAATAAGCTGGAAAACAAAAAAGCGCTGATCGGACAGCTTGGATTGAAGATTGATATCGAGAAACCTTTGATCGGCATGGTGACGCGTCTGACCAAGCAAAAGGGACTCGACCTTTTGATGCGCGTGATGAATGAGATCATAGACGAAGGGGCTGGGTTAACGTTGCTGGGCACGGGAGATGCCGAGTACGAGAACTTTTTCCGGGATGCTTGGCACGCATTCGGCGGCAGGGTCAACGGCATGATTATGTTTGATGAGGCACTGGCACACAAAATTTATGCCGGATGCGACTTTTTCCTGATGCCCTCACGGTTTGAACCATGCGGGCTGTCGCAGATCATATCGCTGCGATACGGCACACTGCCCATCGTCCGCGAAACGGGCGGTCTTAAAGATACGGTGAAACCGTATAATCAGCATACAGGCGAGGGAGACGGTTTTTCTTTTATGAATTACAATGCGCATGAAATGCTTGATTGCATCCGTTATGCCCTTAGCGTATATAAAGATAAAGACGCGTTTCGCGCGTTGCAAAAGCACGCAATGAGTAAGGATTTGAGCTTTGACAAAAGTGCACTTGCCTATGCCGCTCTGTATCTGGTGTCACTTGATATGAAGGATACACAGGATTGACATGATTGATAAGCTCGCATAGAATAACAAGAACATTGGCGCCGTTGGAGGTTGGACAAATTGGCAAAACAGATCGCATCCAGGATTGAGCAGATTCAGGACGCCATAGAGGATAAGCTAAAGCGTGAATATGGACGGACACTCGAAAACGCAACGGACGAAGAGATGTTTCAGGCGGTTGCGCTGAGTGTGCGCGATATGATTCTGGATCAGTGGGTGAAGGCGGATCAGGAGATCGAAGTCAAGCAGCTTAAACGCCTTTATTATCTTTCGGCAGAATTTTTGATGGGTCGGGCGCTTGTTAATAACATGATCAGCCTTGATGTGCTAGACGATTATAAAACCGCGCTGAAAAAGCTCGGCTATTCCTTTGATATGCTTGAACAGGAGGAAGCCGAGGCAGGGCTTGGCAACGGTGGGCTCGGTCGGCTCGCTGCCTGCTTCCTTGATTCACTTTCCACGCTCAACCTACCCGTCGTAGGGCATGGAATCCGCTATGAATACGGCATATTTCGCCAGCGGATCGTAAACGGCGAGCAGGTAGAAGAGCCCGATGATTGGACACAAAAGGGCGCTGTGTGGGAAATCGAGCGGCGTGAGGAACAGATTGAGATTCATTTTGAAGGCACCATTGATGAAATTTGGACGGAATCGGGGCTTTCCGTTGTGCATAAAAACTATCAGACGGTGATAGCGGTTCCGCATGATATGCCTGTGATGGGCTATAAAAGCCGTATGCCGGCCACACTTCGATTATGGCGCGCTGAATGCCCGGCTGTGTTTGATCTGCATTCGTTCAATAAGGGCGACTATATGTGCATGATTCAGCAGCGAGAGCTGGCCGAATCCATATCCAAGGTGCTGTATCCCGAAGACGACCATATCGCGGGGCGTATGCTGCGCTTAAAGCAGTATTATTTCCTTGCGTCTGCGGCCATGCAGTGCCTGGTGCGCGACCACAAAAAGCGCTATGGGGATGTGCACTCGCTGCCTGATAAGGTCGTGATACAGATCAACGACACACATCCCGCGCTTGCTATTCCGGAGCTGCTGCGTATCCTACTGGATGACGAAGGGCTCGGATGGGACGACGCATATAATATCGTTAGCCGTGTATTCAATTACACCAACCATACGGTCATGCAGGAAGCGCTGGAAG
>JAEWBO010000013.1 GCA_023391105.1 Bacillota bacterium | reverse complement strand
GAGAGCGTGGTATTGATGTCAAGGGTCGAGAAGTAGCTTTGAAAAAGCCTTTAAATAAGAGCCTTCCGGATTAGTTGTCTGCGTTCGTGAGAGGCCGATTTAGATAATTTTTGAAAAATATGAGGGTTAGAGAGCGATTTGAATATTGGCATAAACAGTGCTATTATTCTATAAAAACTGTCGATGAAAGAGAGAGTTAAGCAGTGAGTTCGTTTAAAGACTTACGAATTGTGGATAATTTTTATCAACTTCAGCGTTCTTCCCTATGCCTACAATACTTGTTTCCACCCTCGGCGAGGATAACAAGACTTCTATTGGCTCATATTCCCTTTGCTTCCCTTATTATGTAGCCGGGAAAAAATACTACGCCATGCTGCTGGAATGTCGCAACAGTTCTAATACAGCCCAAAATATCTTGCGAAGTGGCAAATGTGCACTTAATTTTATAGAAGATAGTCGCAGCGATTTTGCAGAAGCAGTACGATTGGGCTTCCCGGGCGAAACAAGTGAAGAAAAGATGGCCAAGTGTTCATTTCAGATGGAATCGGGATTGGCCTGTAAAGACGGCAGTATAAGGCCGCTCATAGTTAAAAAGGCGTTTCAGGTTTTTGAATGTACTTGGCAGTATGAACTGGAAAACGCGTATGAAGATATTGAAAAGGTGGGACAGCTTGAAGGAATAGAGCCTCCATATCGGGACTTCAATGGAATAACCAGTATGTATGGCTGCCATTTTATACTTAGAATCGATAAAATACTTATGAAGGAGAAGTATTATAACGCCATAATAAACGGTGTTAAAGCGCGGAGCTTCCCGAACGTCCCTGTAGATTACGGCTATCGTGACAATACTCATTTCTGGTATTCGCAATTTCGACGTCCAATAGCGCAACCTATCCCTGCAGGAAAAGAATCGAACGTTGATACAGTTTGGTTTGCTGCAAACCGAATTGATCCATCCGTTCAATTTACAAAAGAGGCGTGTCAAATGCTTGTCAAAGTTCCCAGGGTATTTTTACGAACGGCATTGCAAGGCTGCGTTAATTGGGCGAAGGAAAATGATATATCAACGATAGATGAATGCCACATGAAGACTATTAGCGATAAGCGCAGCTCTGAGAAGAGTCAATAAGAAATAAATTTTCTGATTTTCTGAGGGCGAGAGAGCAGGTTGGATGACGTTAATATAAACCCCTTTTATATGAGACTTGGTGGGCCTAAAATTCACTTAAAAGCAATTTAGACCACTTATCATTTGTTATCAAAAATGAGAGGAGTACACCGAATATTATGGAGTACAAGATCTTGAATTTTCCAATAACTATGCCATTTGGAAATACCGAAAATTCGGTTTATCCAACCTTGCTTTTGGATAAGCATAACATAATTCTTGTAGATTGTGGTTTTATCGGGTCACTCTCCATCCTTCAAAAGGAGCTTCTAAGACACGGAATGTCAGCAGAGCAAATAACCGGCCTTGTGCTGACCCATCATGATCATGACCATATGGGGGCGGCAGCCGCCCTCAAAAGGATAAATCCAAATATAAAAATATATGCTTCTGCTGTAGAAGCACCGTTTATTTCTGCTCAGGAAAAACCGTTGCGGCTGCGCCAAGCAGAAGAAATGCAGAAAACACTTCAACCAGAGCAGCAGGATTTTGGTAAGGCGTTTTGTGATATGCTGCGTCGGGTCGAGCCGGTTGAGGTAGACATTTTTTTGAGTGACGGAGATCGTATGGATTGGTGTGAAGGATGCAGTATTCTTGCGACGCCAGGGCATACCCCAGGCCATATTTCGCTTCTTATAGAAAAAGATTCAATTATCATAACGGGTGATGTGATTGCGCTGGAGGATGGTAAGCCTGTAATTGCAAACCCGCAGTTTACGTTGGACCTTGAACAGGCGACAAGATCTATGGAGAAAGTATTATTAATGAAAGCTAAAACTTATTACTGCTATCACGGGGGCGTTTATTATCCGGCAGGCTAAATATTGCATAATTGGCATAACGCAAAGCGAAAGGATTTCAGTTTAGTCATATTGAGGCAAGGCACCCTACGATCATTTCATAGAGTGCCTTGATTACTTTTCAATCTTATTCATTACATCCACCGTTACCCAGGATTCGAATTTCACGGTGAATTTGTCCTCATAGACGGTGACCAAAACAACAAGAAACTATTGATATGTTCCCGTGAGCACATATAATAAAAATAGCCCCCAGATATCAATTCCATCAACTCGAACCACGTGGGGTGCATGGTATTGATGTCACGGCTAAATGAGTGAGCATATGAAAAGGGCCTGATATGTTCAAATGATATAAAGAGAAAAATAGTTTAATCAAAAGAAATTATTGAGATAAAATGAACAGGTGATGCATGAGGAGGAAAAGCATGAAAGTTCTAGTCTTAAACGGAAGCCCTAAAGGTAAATTTAGTATTACGCTGCATACCTCAATATATTTAGAAAAAAAGTATCCTGAGCATAAATTTCAGTTTGTTAATGTTGGTCAGCGCATTAAATCTTATGAAAAAGATTTTTCAGCTGCAGCTGAAGCAATATCAGGTGCGGATATGATTATTTTTTCTTATCCTGTTTATACCTTTATTGCACCGAGCCAATTGCATCGGTTTATAGAGCTATTAAAAGAATCCGGCATTCATTTGTCAGGAAAATTTGCTACGCAGATTACCACTTCCAAGCACTTTTACGATGTGACTGCACACAAGTATATTCAGGAAAACTGCCAGGATATGGGGATGAAATTTATTAAGGGATTGTCTGCAGATATGGATGATCTCTTGACTGAAGACGGACAGAAAACCGCTAAAGAGTTTTTTGAATATGTGTTGTGGAGTATGGAGCACGATGTATATGAAACCCTTCCAAAGTGTCAAGCGGCTCCAAAGCATCTTCCGGTTCGTTCATGTGCGTCCATTCTGGAAGAAAAGAGCGGTGACATAGTTATAGTTACAGATTGTGGTAAGGGTGACAAACAGCTTAATGCTATGATTAACAGGTTCAGAGCAGTTCTTAAGTATAAGAGCCGAATTGTTAATATTGCAGAGTATCCTTTTAGCGGAGGGTGTTTAGGTTGCTTTAATTGTGCGTCAACAGGTAAATGCTTTTATAAGGATGGTTTTGATGATTTCCTGCGCAACGAAATTCAGACAGCGGATGCCATCATTTACGCATTTTCCATTAAGGATCATTCCATGGGTTCTATTTTTAAGATGTATGATGACAGGCAGTTCTGTAATGGTCATAGAGCAGTGACTATGGGAAAACCGACAGGATATCTGATTAGTGGAAATTACCCGTCAGAGTCTAATCTGCAGATGATTATTGAAGGCAGAAGTGAGGTCGGAGTGAATTTTCTTGCCGGGGTTGCGAGTGATGAAACAGATCCGGATGCGGAAATAGACAGGCTTGCCCAAAGGCTTGATTATGCAATAACACATAAGTACATACAACCGAAGAATTTCTATGGTGTTGGCGGAATGAAAATTTTCAGGGACCTGATTTGGCTGATGCGCGGTATGATGAAAGCGGATCATCGGTTCTATAAAAAACATGGGCTTTACGACTTTCCGCAAAAGAAACTCGGAACCGCATTAAAGATGTATCTTGTAGGTGCCCTTATATCTTCGCCAAAGATAAAAGCTAAAATGGGTAACAAATTGAACGAAGGGATGATTGCACCATACAAGAAAGTTTTATAACACCCATGCCGTAAAGAGTGTATACCAAATTAACCGTTTTGAAAGGATCAAAACATTGAACTGGTTAAATGGATTTGAACTGATGTGCTACATCATTGTGGCAACTATGCTTGTAGATTTATTCCGTAAAAACGACTATAACTATATTTTTGCGTTCGGCACGGCAGCACTGGTGGGCTTTTCAATGGAATTGATGGCGGTGTCAGCTACGGACATTTATTTTTACAATCCAGAGTTCTGGCTGAATCTCGGCCATGTGCCAAAGCAGTTCCCGCTGTTCGGCGGTTTTATGTGGGGCGGCCTTACGGTGTATGGAATGAAACTGGCGAAAAAGCTTGGGTTCGGTAAAGTGCTGACCGCACTGTCAGCCGGGATGTTTATTGTCACCATGGACATTCTGCTCGATGTGGTAGCCATCCGTCTTGGCGGAGGGTTCTGGACATGGGCGGGAAAACCCATCAACACCCAAATCACGCAAAGCACTTTTATGAGCGTAATATGGGTAAACTTCCTGGGCTATATGATTGAAACACCTGCGGTGGTCTGGCTGATTCTTCGTAAAAATGAACGGGTTGATGAAAACAATTTCGCCAGGCAGACCGGCTGGATGTTCCTGATCGCTTTTTGCGCCATCATCATTACCTCGCTTGGCAGCCTTGCCGCGCTGGGCCTCAATGCCATTACAAACGATTGGTTCTCTTGTATTGCCTTCATTGCACTTTGGTCAACGATGGTCATCGTGATATCGATTCAAACCTGTCGTAAAAAATTGAGAATGGCGCCGGTAACAAAGTGGAATTTGCCGATGCTCATCTTCTGGACAGCCATGTATGCGTACTGTATCGCTGCGGTTGTTGCGTTGGGGCTGCACCACACTTGTCCATGGTTTTTGGCTGTCGGGTTTTTGTTTGCCGCAGCAACGCTATTCTTTGCTGTTTGTGGAGATGAAAGCGCTAGGATGAGGTCCTGATTTTGTTCAGATTAGTCGATGATACGAACTTCCCATAATGTTTATAATATAAGCTAAAGGTTAGGCCATACCAAGAACAAAGATGGCGAACTTTTAGTTGACGGTGAGCAGGCCAAGTGGTGCATGACATATTCCGCTGGGATGGTGTCCGTGTGCTCGGTATCATTAAGAGAATATAAGCATATGTAAATAATACCACCAGCCGCTGTCTCTATGGATTAAAGAGGTAGGGCAGTCTGTTTCGTCTTACTCCATGTATTAGCTTTCGTATATGGTTGCTATATCGTGTATTCTGCGCTTCATTTCCGTGCGGATATGTAACGGCTCTAAACACTCGCATTTATCCCCAAAACTGAAAAGAATATTATAGTAGTATTCGTTCTCTATGAAAGGAAAACTAACAATGCAATGCTCATCACCGTCTGGCGAAAAGTGTTCATAAGTGCAATAATCAAGTACCCTTTCCATGACGGATTTATGAATACGTATTTTGATTTTTGTTTGCATAGTTTCCAAAATATCAGTAAAATCTAACTGCGGTTTTTGATAATCTCGTGGCGTAAAAAATTCCTCTTGCATTTGTAGGTTTGATGTGCGGGATAGTTTGAATAAGCGATAATCATTTCTTTTATGGCGATACCCTTGCCAATACCAATGACTACTTTTCAATACAAGCTGATACGGCTCGGCTGTTCGCGCGGTTCTATTACCGTAGCGGTCTGCATATTCAAACGAAAGCAGCTTGCTTTCCTGTAAAGCTGTTTTGATAATTTCTAAATATGGTTGTATGTTCCTGTTGCCCATCCACGGACTTAAATCTATAAGTATTTGATTTGCTTTTAATTCAATGTCTTTCGCCCTGTCGGCGGGGATAAAGCTCTTGACTTTCGCAAGGGCGTTTACCAGGTCATCACCTCGTATCATGTTGGAAAGACTGGAAAGCCCCATCAAGATAGCAGAAAGGTCGGCAGTCGAAAAAACCTTTCTATCAATCTTGTATTTCTGCATGATTTCAAAGCCGCCGCCCACTCCCGACGCCCCGCGAACAGGAATACCCGCCATGTTGATAGTGTCTATGTCGCGGTAGATTGTGCGGGGTGAAACTTCAAACATATCGGCTAACTCCTGTGCGCCTATACGCTTTTTATCAAGGAGTATCATAATAATACTAACAAGCCTGTCAACTTTCATCTGATAGCGGCCTTCCAAAATTCCTTGTAATCATTATAGATTGTTGCCATACTGTTGGCAACAATTATAAAGTATAGTAAAAAGGCAAACAAATCAATCTACCTATTAGGAGGAAACACTATGCAGAAAAAAGCCTTAGTAATAATCGATATTCAAAATGACATAACAAAGAATTACAAACACATAATTGGCAATATCAATAAAGCTATTGATTGGGCAGTCAATAATAGTATTCATGTTATTTATATAAGGCATGAAAATTTGTCAGCCGGCACGAGGACTCTTAAACCCAATACATATGGGTCTGAATTAGCTTCAGACTTGATAATAGTATCAAAAAATGTTTTTACAAAATACAAAGGAAACGCATTAAGCAGTGAAGAATTTACAGACTTTATTAGTAAAAATGAAATATGTGATTTCTTCATAGCAGGAGCAGATGCTGTTGCTTGTGTTAAATCAACCTGTTACAACTTATGCAAAGTAAATTATGGCGTTAGTGTCTTATCAGATTGCGTAACCAGTTATGATAAAAGAAAAATTGACGAAATGCTGCGCTATTATGAAAGTAAAGGCAGTAAAATTATTTGTTTGGATGACCTATAATTTAAGCTCTTTTCATATAAACCGCTTTGCTCATTTATCGGTCAATGTCATGCGCCCAGCGTGGTTGCTGTTCGCGCCGTCCTGTCGCAGGATACTGTAAAAACTCTAACCTTATATACTTTTGCCTGTGTTCATCTACATCCACCGTCACGCCGGACTTGAATTCCATTGAATTTGTCTTCGTAGACGGTGACTTTTTCAATCGGCCGCCGGACAAGTTGCTCATGTATTCAGCGAGGGCGGTGGGGTACTCTTTAGGAATGCGCGCAATCGGCCATGCGCTTTTTGAGTTTATCACGGTTGGCATTTCAACATGAAACTCTTGCAACATCTTGCACCCTCCACTCAATCAGAGCACCCAAATTCGCACCTTATGTGTCCCCGCAATAATTGCACATAAAGGGATGCTTACCTATGGCGAAATAGCCTAGGCCGTGACTCTATGCACGGCCTATTATATCGCTCGATATCCTTGACATGCTAACTGACGTAGGATATATTTTAACCGAGCTACCAATTGATGGGTTATTTATGCGGTTTTACTGATGGGATAGGTTGTCTCGGCTCGCTCTTAAGAGTATAAAGTAAGATAAGCAAGGCTGAGGGTGCACACAATTGAACATTCGCCATCTCCGGACACGGTAGAACGTTCTAAAGGAGGCTATTTATGAAGAAAACAGTTGCATACATCTTAGTTCTTACCTTTTTAATTACAACGCTGATGAGCTGCTCCGAAAAAAGCATAAGCAGCCCTGTCCAAACGCTACAAAGTGATGCGCCGGTTACGGCACCGGTAGAGCAAAACAGCGCGCATTCCGGTAATGCCTGGGAGGGATTGTTTACTTACGATGAGACCAACGCCTTGCAATTTACAGTGAAAGCGGCTATTCCGGATGAAGGAGACACTTACGAATATCCATGGGGAGAGTACGATGCCATCGATATTTCCGCGCAGAGCGGAGTCACGCCCGAAGATGAACTCGGGAATATTGATGAGGATGAGTTAGAGCGGCAGCTGGAGGAGGCGTTGGCAGCTGCGCAGGCGCAACAGGATGCGCAGGAGCAGCAAGGTACTTCGGGTTCCCAAGAAACGCCGGAACTGCCCGCCGACTGGAATTCGGGAAGCAACCAGCCCTCATTGGGCGGCAGGCTGGAGCTTGCGAGCGGCGAAACTACGGTTATCATCGAAGTGTCAGAGTACTGTGTGGATACGGATACGACGTTTACGGTCACCCCGGTAGAAACGACCGTTTTGCCGGAAGTTTTTTTCAAGGGCGGGTTTTCGCTCGGATCTGGAGGCGAAACACATGTTACGCTCAACGACTATGCAATTATTACTTTCCTGACCAAGGATGATCCTGGCGACGACGTTGTTATCAAAAGCTTTGGGGAAAATGGCGAGATGGAATACGCATGGGCAGAGGTAACAAGGTTGGGCGATATTTTCATGATTACGGGCGCAGTTGAGCATTTTTCCACGGTAGGGTACGGCGCGGCAATTCCCACGCCAGACATAAACGCAGGAGTCATCAGTAAGGAATCTCACGAGCGGCTGATTAAGCAATCCAAAGAGCTCAGCGAAAAGATGGAGAGGGAAAGAACGCAGCAAAGTGCCGGAAAGAATTTCGTTCAGACCATCGAGTTCGATGAGATTCTGTTTACTACCTCCGCGGCGGGTCTTCCGCTGCAACTCCATCTGCGCGCAAAGCTTGTAGAGCAGCCTGTAACCAAAAACCCGGAGACCGGTGCTGAAGAGTATCTCTTTAAGGGAAAGATATGGATCAAGTTTTACACTTGGGGACCTGAGGGCTATGGTGATTTATATATGATCTGTAACGATGCAATCGTGCGCAACCCGGCCTTTTGGGTCGCGTCCTTGAACGAGCAGGGAATAGGTACCATGTCAGCTACGTTCAACATGGTCACCATCGGCGGCAGCAAAGCGGTTGCAGAGGGTGTGGGTTCCTACAGCGTTAGTGGAAAAACCTATACGGATGTGCAGACCGATTGGGTATTAGATGCGGCAACCGGAACTGTAACGGTCACCTTTACAAGCATGAAGGGCGCTGCAGAAAAAACCTTTATTACCGGTAAGTTGAGCAATAAAACCCAGAGGCAGGCTAATAAAAAACTTAAGTGGTTTTTGAATTGACAGGCTTGGTCATGTGAAATCGTGATTTCTCATGTAGTGAAACAAGGCACCCTACGTAATTTTCGCTAAGAGTGCCTTTCTCTTTTTTACCTTTACACATTTACATCTACCGTTACGCCAGATTTAAATTCCACGGTAAATCTGTTACATCGTCGGTCTTCGCAAGGACACAGAGCAAAACGATTACCAAGTCGGCGGCAGTGTAAAAGATTGGATCTTAAATTTTTCTCGTAGTACTATTGATTAAAATATGCTTATTGAGATATAATACTATTAAAGCATTCCGTATCAATAAGGGCGATTATATTATGAATAAGCGCAACACCACTCAGCGATCTTTGGTTCTTGAAGTGGTAAAAGAGTTACGGTGTCATGTCACCGCTGATGAGGTCTACAATACGATCGTGAAGAAACACCCCCATATCAGCAAAGGGACGGTATATCGGAATCTGAACCTTCTGTCTGATATCGGCGAAATCCGTAAAGTGCAAATGCCAAGCGGAGCCGACCGTTTCGACCATCTATGCCACGAGCATTATCACGCAATATGCGTAAAGTGCGGCCGAGTCTTTGATGTGGAAATGGAGTTAATAGCGGATTTGGAAAAGAACATTAAGGATACTCACGGGTTTGAGTTTATCGGCCATGATATAATTTTCAAGGGTACCTGCCATGAATGTATACATGATTCATTAAGGAGAGGATCAATTGGCAAACCTGAAAGTGACGATAATCTGGACAAAGAATAATTCGGGGGCTGATATAGCGTATACAAAGCATTATAAATGCTGTTGTCATTACTTTTTCACTCGCGCTAAGCTATTTCCGCTCAACTAAATGCGCATGCGGGAGCATTAAACACCCGTAAATATATAACACAAGGAGAATAAGTATGAGGAGTTTTACCACACTAGACTTACAGTATGCACACAGGTTCTATGGGTTCAAGGGCGAAGCACAGTATCTGCACGGGCATACGGGAATATTGACACTTGAGGTTGAAGATACTGTTAACATGGGAGTCAATATGGTATTCCCCTGTAATGAAATCCAAAAAACCGCCTGGGAAGTTTTGCAGAACTTCGATCATGCTCTTGTTTTAAGGGAAGACGATCCCTTGCTTCCCGCGATTCTCGACGTTTACGAAGCACAAGGCATTAAGAACGGTGCACCAACCAATAAGCAAAAAGGTCCGGCTTTCAAAACGGAGCTTGCAACAGCATATCCGGAATGCCGATTGGTTGTTACGAAAGAAACAATGACCGTTGAAGGCATGATTAAAATCGTTTACGATCTGCTTAAGGATAAACTGAATATTGTCAAGATCACGTTTACAAGCGGAGTAAATGGCGCTATAGAAGAATACGAGCCCAAAAAGGCTATGGATCGCTGCCCGTTATGCGGCATTACGCTTAACGAAAATGGTGTATGCCCCAAATGCGGATACAAGAAATAGTATAAATTGATACTCTAAACTTCGTTTTAACAAAGAAGGCACTCTAAACATTTAGAGTGCCTTGCTCGTTCTCTGCAATATTATTAGTTATCTTATCAAAAAACTATGACGTTGCAATGCTCATTGAGGTCGTGCCCGCATATTACAATTGCAACATCTGGAGTATGGATCTTTGTGGTATAATACGGTAAATTAATTTGTTACTGATCTTGCAAATGAAATAAGGAGTGCTATTTATGAAAAATGTGGTGATAACCGGCAGTACCCGCGGCATTGGTTTTTCAATGGCAAGGGAGTTTCTGCAGGCTGGATGTAATGTCACGCTGTCTGGCAGGGGTGAAGTGCTGGCGGAAACGACCCTCACAGCACTATCGCCTTTTGAGGGGAAGTACATCTATATTTCTTGCAACGTCCAGGAAAAAGCAAGTTTGAAAAATCTCTGGGATGCATCTTTGGCAGAGTGGGGGAGGATCGATATCTGGATTAATAATGCGGGGCAAAACACGCCGCACAAGTTTTCATGGGAAACGGACGAAATCTATACCGAAGACGTTATTAAAACTAATATTACTGGCCTGATATATGGTGCGCAGATCGCAGCAGCGGGGATGATCAAACAAGGGCATGGTGCGATATATAGCATGGAGGGTCTGGGCTCTAACAACTTGATACAGATTAAAACAATATTATACGGTACGACCAAGCGTGCATTAACCTATTTTATGAAAGGGCTTGCGA
The DNA here is from genome assembly GCA_023391105.1 of Bacillota bacterium. Lineage (GTDB taxonomy): Bacteria > Bacillota > Clostridia > Christensenellales > SZUA-584 > SZUA-584. Next base: position 64,399 of record JAEWBO010000013.1, on the reverse strand, counting down.
AGGAACTGGAGGGTACTGGTGTAATAGCAGGACGATTATCTCCCGGCATGATGCTGACCGACTTTATCACAAAAACGCCGGACGGTGAGCAGTCCGAGGTCATCGCAGATGAGAAATTTAAAAGGATATTTAATATATTGGGAGATAAGCCTGAAACGGTCGCAAAATTTTTCATACCAAGGATAATCAATAACACCAAAAACGACGCTCATATCGCTTGGCTGACAAACAGAAAGGCATCATGGCGTTTTATGACTGCAGTTTTTCGTAAAAATAGGATGATTTAGGTTTATTTACGACTCTTATGTTAATCAAGAAAAAAGCACTTCGGAAGCGTGTACAAACAAGCATCGCTAAAAACCTCAGCCCTAAGCAGTGGCTGAAATGCTGGATGGATAGGGTCTGAAACGAATTGCTTAGTAAATTGTCCGAAAAAGTGTTTTTTTACGAGAGCACTCTACCTTTGTGTTTCCCAATTTCAAAAGCTCTGTTGTTTGCTAATATATGGGTTCTGCGTCGTAATCGTAAATGGCGGCAGACTGGATGAAAACGTATATTTTTCAGGTTTTGTGACAAACTTAAGACTAAGATTGTCAAAGAAAGAGGATCAAAACATGAAGAAAACCATATGCCTGATATTAGCATTTTTAATTCTCGTTTTAATAATACCGGGCTGTTCCCAGGGGAATTCAGAAGGCGCATCCGCTACAGTTCAGCCTGAAAAATCGCAGTCGCCCGGGGCCAGCAGCTCAGCAGGTATGCAAGCTTCAGGCTCAGAAAGCTCTCAAAGTCAACAGATAAAACCAGAGCAACTGATATCCAAAGAGGAGGCCGTCAAACTTGTCGGTGAGTCTGTAAAAGCCGGAGTGAATGAAAAGTATCCTTTGCTAGGCTTGAGCACGTGCTTTTATGCCCCTGAAAAGTCAGATTCCAAGAGCTATCTGCAAGTCTGTTTAATACAGAACAGTGCTTTAAAGCAGGGTGGTGAAGAACAATCAGGACAATCAAGCGAGCCCAGTGAAACCAGCGGCTCAAAATCTGGCAGCTCCGAATCCGGGCAGCAAAGCAGTTCGGGAGGCGAGGGTGGCGGGGAAATGTCGCCTAAAACACTGTATGAAGGTTTAAAGAAGCTTTTTTCCGACCCAAACACCGCATTGACGGGTCGTATAGGAGACGATATTTTCATTTCAGCGCAGGGGATAAGCATACTTTCAGGTGAGCATTGTATAGTCATTCTAATGAGCTGTGCTGACCCCGCTAAAACAGCGGAAACTCTCAAACAGGCAGGCGAACTGGCCATAAGCAACTTGAAGCGCATTCAAGGAGAATAACTACTTCGCTAGAAAAATCATATATAATTTATTAGCCGCCCTGTTGGTATAGCTAACGGGGCAGTCTTACTTATGATCGTTCATTGATATCGGTAACTTTCAGCAACCTGTTCTTTTTTCATCTGCAGAAGGTTAAATATCCGCATATTGTTGCATACATCCTTTAACAAAGCTATACTTTGAAGAAACGTTTGTATTTTTAAGCTAGTCGGTGGTCTGTTATCATGGTTCGAGTTATCATAGAAATAATCTCACAGGCATGACTGTTGAATAGGCGGAAATACTAAAACGAATAGGGGGTAAAATTATGCATGATGTGATCATTATCGGAACAGGACCGGCGGGTATATCAGCCGGTATCTATACATCGCGTGCAAGGCTTCAAACGTTGGTTATCGGTGAGAGCGGCGGTGCTTTATCAAAAGCCGACAAAATTGAAAACTACTACGGTTTTTCGACACCGGTTTCGGGTGAAAAGCTTATTGCTGACGGCATTTTGCAAGCACAGAGATTTGGCGCGCAAATCTTAAGCGATCAGGTTGTCAATATCGGTTATGAGGAGGGCTTCACTGTCAAAACCAATAACAATGAATATCGGGGGCAAAGCGTGATTATTGCCACAGGCTCAAATCGAACAGCGCCAAAAATCGAAGGGTTTACCCGGTTTGAGGGGCAGGGGATCAGCTATTGTGCGACATGTGATGCATTTTTCTATAAGGGCAAAGATGTCGCTGTGCTTGGATGCTGTGAATACGCACTCCATGAGGCGATAGAACTGCTTCCTATCGTGAAATCTGTGACGCTGCTGACAAACGGAGTACGAGCAATTCCTGAGATTCCAAAAGAAGTTCAGATTATTGAGTCAGAAATAGCATCCTTTGAAGGTGAAGAAACTTTATGCAGTGTGAAATTTTTAGATGGAAGCGCTCTTAATGTGGCCGGCGTATTTGTGGCTATCGGTGTGGCCGGCAGCAGCGATCTTGCTAAGAAGCTTGGCGCAGAGACGGAAGGCCTTAAAATCGTTGTTGATGAAAATATGGCCACCAATATTCCCGGACTCTATGCTGCGGGGGACTGCACCGGCGGAAAGATGCAGATCGCAAAAGCGGTTTATCAAGGAGCCGTGGCAGGCATGGAGGTTATAAAGTACATACGAAAACAAAAGCCGTGATTTGTGAATTGATAAAAATGGAGGCATTTACAGTTTGGAAACGTTCTTGTATAAGCTGCTGACAAAAGATAAGCAGGCACGCATCTATCTAGTTGATAACACTTTCCTGCTAAATGAACTTGAAGCCAATCATTTTAAGAGTGACGTTGCTTCCGAGGTCTTTTATACTGTAATGACGTTTTGCTGTATCTTGCGCGGTATAATGACAAATGCAAAACGGATAACTATAAAACTTGAAACTTCAGATGCTTCAGCATTTTTGATTTGCGGCGCGGAAGCGAACGGTAACATACAGGGCTATGCCTCAGATGTTCTTCGCGAGAATGATTTTGCTGATTTAAAATCAATGATCGGCACGAGCGGATGTTTGAAAATTATCCGGGATAATGGACAAGGCACCATTTTTACCGGAATTGTCGAGATACAGTGCAACAACATCTCAAATAATCTGGCGCACTACTTCACGCAAAGTGAACAAACCAAGACGACATTCCGTTATTTTCAAAACATACAGAATGCCATGCTTTCGCTTAGCCGCGGTGTGCTGATTCAAGCCCTGCCTTTTGCAGAAAGCACTTTGATGACCGAATGGGAAAACCGCATTGAATCTGACGCGCAGGCGTTCACTGATCCTCACATTTCTTTAGATAAGCTTGTAGAGACGGTGTTTTCCGATGCTGATGTTGTGGAACGGTTTCCTGTCCGGCTGATGTGCACCTGCAGCAAGGAAATGATTCTGGAAACGCTGCTTAGTCTTGGCGCCAGCGATCTGCAGTGGACACTTAAGGAGAATCAAAATATCGAAGTGAGATGCAACAAATGCGGAAAAATATACGGCTTTGATGCAGACGAGATTCAACGCCTGCTCTTGTAATTATGGTTAAAATTGGTGTGCTGGCAGACACACATATCCCAAGCAAAGCAAAAGAACTCCCCGAGTTTTTAATTGATAAGTTCAAGGATGTAGACCATATCATTCACGCTGGTGATATTGTAAGCCTTGACGTCATTCGCCAGCTTGAAACATTGGCTCCTGTGACGGCTGTTGCAGGCAATGTTGATCCGCCAGAGCTGAAAAAACTTTTGGGCGAAAATAAAACAGTAAGCTTTGGCCGCTTTTGCATCGGTGTTTTTCATGGGCATGGCAGCAAAGGTAATACATTAGAAAGAGCAATATCGTGTTTCAAGGATAGATCTATAGATTGCATCATATTTGGCCACAGTCATATGCCTTATTGTGCGTATCATGATCAGATATTGCTGTTTAATCCTGGTTCTCCCACAAATAAGCGGCGTAATAAGCAATACTCATTTGGTATAATAGAATGTGGTTATACATTAAAGGCACAGCATGTATACTTCTGAAGTTCTAAACAATTTTTGTTTATGTACGTATCGTTGCGTATTTTAACGAACCTCAATATTTAATATTGATTTTAACGATCTTTTCCATTAGGATAGTATATACATTAACTATATAAGACGAGGCAGGAAATGGCAGAACTTAGATTTAACCCGTTTAAGAACGACTGGGTCATGGTGGCATCAGCAAGGCAGAACAGACCGCAAATGCCAAAAGATTGGTGCCCTTTTTGTCCCGGCTCGGGTAGGGTACCTGATGAATTTGATGTGCTTAAGTACGATAACGACTTTCCTGCACTTTCAATCGATCCGCCGCAGCCTGATGATGTGGCCAACGATTTTTTCAAGGCGGACAAGTCATATGGTAAATGCGAAGTAATATTATACTCGCCCGAGCATAATACAACGCTGCCGGAGCTTTCCATTGAGCATGTGAGGAAATTGGTCGATCTTTGGTGCGAACGTTTTGAAGCGCTTTCAAAATACGAAAAATCAAAATACATCATGATATTTGAAAATCGCGGAGAGGTGGTGGGCGTCACCATGCCCCATCCGCATGGCCAAGTTTACGCCTACCCCTTTATGCCTAAAAAAGTTGAGATGAAGTTTGACAGCGCGAAAAAATATCGCGTGGAAACGGGTAAATGTCTTTTCTGTGATTGGCTAAAAGCCGAACAAGAATTCCAAAAACGCATCATATTTGAAGATGAGCATTTCAGCGTTATCATCCCGTACTTTTCGGAGTTCGCATACGGCACCCAAATCATATCCAAGACACATAAAAAGTTCATTACAGATTTCTGCGATGCGGAGAAAACTTCTCTCGCAACAACTGTGAGAAACACGGTCGGTATGTACGACAATCTCTTTGATATGCCGTTTCCGTATATGATGTGCATGTACAACGCACCTGTCAACACGGATGACATCGAGGGCTTTCATTTCCATATTGAGTTCTTTCCGCCCATGCGTTCTAAAGACAAGCAGCAGTTTCTCGCTTCCAGCGAAACGGGAGCCGGCGCACACTGCAACCCCACAGCGCCTGAAGAAAAAGCGATTGAATTAAGAGAAGCGTATCAAAAATACATAACGAGGTCAGGTATATGACATATACTGAACTGGTAAGTGAATTCACTAAAATATATGGCGGCACGGAAGAGGGTATTCGAATATTCGAAGCGCCCGGCAGGATCAACCTGATCGGTGAACATATCGATTATAATGGCGGGCACGTTTTCCCCGTCGCGCTGGATTTGAAGAATATCATTGTGGCACGGCCCAACTGCCAAGATGTGCTTAATTTGGCGGTGACAGATTTACCGGATCGCGTATCCGCCCGATTGGACAATCTATTAAATTACAAGGATCTGAAATGGGGCAACTATCAGTGCGGTGTGGCTTACATGTTGCAGAAGGATGAGTATCCGCTAATCGGATGTGATCTGTTGTATCACGGCAACGTTCCGTACGGAGCGGGGCTTTCATCGTCTGCTTCTATCGAAGTGGCTACGGCGCTTTGCCTTGCTAAACTGGGCGGCACCAAGCAGCCTGTGATGGAAGACATCGCCGTGCTGTGTCAAAGGGCAGAGAATCAGTATGTGGGCATGAATTGCGGCATCATGGACCAGTTCATATCCGCGGTCGGCAGAAGAAAACATGCCATATTCTTAAACTGTGATACATTGGACTATCAATATGTGCCGCTGGAGCTAGGCGAATACACGATTGTCATCACGAACACGAATGCGCCGCATAAGCTGACGGAATCGCAATATAATCAACGGCGCAGCGAATGCGATCAGGCGCTTGCGATTATCAATGAGCACGGCGGCCAGTACAAGCACCTTTGCGAGATCGGCATTACGGAGCTGGAAACATATAAAAGCTTTTTCGATAATGAAACACTTTACAGGCGCGCGCGGCATTGTGTAACCGAAGAAAAGAGGACGCTTAAATCGTTGATATCTCTTCAGCAAGGTGATATTATGACTTTTGGTTCTCTGCTAAAAGAGGCGCACGTATCTATCAGGGACGACTACGAAGCCACAGGCAAAGAGCTCGATGCGTTGTTTGATATCGCAACGAGGATAGTCGGCGTCATCGGATCGCGCATGACCGGTGGCGGCTTTGGAGGCTGCAACATCAGCATTGTGAAAAAGGACTCGGTCGAATCGTTCAAACAGATTGTTAGAGAAGAGTATTTAAAGCAAGTTGGGTATGAACCGACGTTCTATCAATCGGACGCGGGGCAAGGTGCAATGGAGGTAGAAGCATGGCGATAATGGTCGCAGGCGGCGCAGGATATATCGGCAGCCATACGGTAGCGGAGCTGCTGCAAAGAGGACAGGAGGTCGTCGTGGTAGACAGCCTCGTTAAAGGACACAAGCAGGCTGTGCTGGGCGGCAAGCTGTATATCGGCGATATCCGCGACGTTGATTTTATGGATCGTGTTTTTGCCGAGAGCGATATTGATTCGGTCATCCATTTTGCTGCGGACATTGAGGTGGGTCTTAGCATGAAGGATCCGCTCGCGTTCTACCGCAACAATGTTTACACAGTCATTTGCATGCTGGAAAGTATGAAAAAGCATAATGTCAAAAACATCGTTTTTTCTTCGACAGCGGCAGTTTACGGTTTTCCCAAGGCAATACCGATCAAGGAAGACAGCGAGAAAAAGCCTGTGAATCCATACGGCGAGACAAAGCTGACTGTGGAGAAGATGCTCAGATGGTGTGATGAAGCCTATGGAATAAAATGGGCAGCGCCGCGTTACTTCAACGCGGCCGGGGCGCACAAATCCGGGCTGATAGGAGAAGATCATGATCCCGAATCTCATCTGATTCCTATCATCCTGCAGGCTGCAATGGGCAAGAGGGAAAGTATTATGGTGTTCGGGCAGGATTATGACACGCCGGACGGCACCTGTATCCGTGACTACATTCATGTGTCCGATTTGGCCGACGCGCACATACTGGCATTGGATTATTTGAAAAACGGCGGCAACTCGGGAAGCTTTAATCTCGGAAGCGGTAACGGTTATTCCGTGATGGAGGTTATCAGCAAGGTCAAGGAGATCACCGGCAAGGATTTCAGAGTGGATATGTCGCCAAGGCGCGAGGGAGACCCCGCTCGACTCGTGGCCGACTCCGGCAAGGCCCGAGAGATACTCGGCTGGAGTCCGAAGAACGATGATATAGGTAAGATCATTGAGTCGGCATGGCGGTGGCACACCAGTCATCCTAACGGGTTTGAGAAATAATCAGCCTTGCCTGTTTTGTGGTAAAATACTTTCTTTGTCTCCTTTAACAGAGCTTATTTTTCGCTGCTGTGATGTTGTCTCGATATTATTCGCATTCACAGCGCTTTGTTGCGGTACAGAATAGATATCAGCATAATTGTCAACTTCGTCATCATTGAGTGGAGGCGTTGGGATCATTCCGGTGCATTCCGTTATTGAAGCGATGTCCAGCGAGACATAGTCGTCTTCAAAGCTATTTTCTTGTTTCTTAAAAACTTCAGGGTATTTTTTCATTCGTTTCCTCCGCTATTTGTTTTGACTTATTATTCCCGTATGATGTATATCTCATCCTCAAATATTTTTGATAATTACTTTTTTGGTTATACGATAATCTTACAAACGTCAAGTGTAAATTTTAATTGATAACGAATTTAAACACTTGGAAAGCTAGACGAATTCTATCGTTATATGTTATAAACAGTTATTAGTATAGAAATTATTGGTGAGGGGGAAATAATAAAATAAAGGATGAGTGTGATCTATGAATAAAAAGCCAAAGGGTAAAAGAAAAGCTTTTAAGATACTGCTTAGCATTTTCTGTGTATTGTTAGCGCTGTTGATTGGATGCGGGATTTACTTGTGGGTAAATTATGAAAAGATAACAGGTGACTTAGGATTCGATCCTAACGATATCGCCGAAGAAGATGACGATGATTTGGGAGAATTTCCTGAAGTCACGTACGGCGGCGGTGAAGTGAATGATCTTATAAAATCTCAAGGAAACATCGATATTCTCTTGATCGGTGTTGACAACCGAAATGTTACAAAGTTCACCGGGCTGTCAGATGTTTTAATGTACCTGCGCATAGATACGGAAACCGGAAAACTGAAGCTTGCCTCCATAATGAGAGACACGCTTGTCCCCATAGAAGGACATGACTACAATAAAATCAATACTGCGTTTAACTATGGCAATATTGACCTGACAAAAAAAACACTGAGATCATCTTTGGGTTTAATACCTGACTACTATATTGTGGTGAATTTCTACGGCATGGAGGATATCATTGATGCGCTTGACGGTGTAGACATTGAATTAAGCAATGCAGAAGTGGCACATATGAACGGTTCCATACAGGAAATCAACGGACACGACCCTGATAACAGTGTTTCTCTTGTAGAAGATTCGGGTATGCAGCATTTAAACGGACGGCAAGCCGTTGCCTATATGAGAATTCGTAAAATTGGGACAGACATAGCAAGAATTGAACGCCAGCAGAACGTTTTATCTCAACTGTTTTCAAAGGCAAAAGACATCAATATCGGTCAGCTTCCCGGCCTCATCAATACGATGTCAAGCTATGTTCGTACAGATATTAAGCCTGCGAGCAAAATGATTGATATTGCCACCACTATCATGGGGTTGAAAACTTCCGAAATTGATAAGTTTCGCTATCCGGATGACTATGAGTATGGTTCATATAAATCCAAAGATATTGTTCAGCCAAAAGACTTTAAGTCAGATATAAAGAAGTTACATAACTTTTTGGAACAATAGACGGCCAAAAGCAGCCTGCAATCTAGCGGGCTGTTTTTTGTTGTTAGAATATCCATGTGAAATCAACTTAAATGTGAACTTTTATATGTTATTGCGAATTTGGGTTGATGCCGGTGATTTAAAATGATATAACGAAACGGGAAGATTAATTAATGTAAAATTGAGAACGGAGCATCATGAACATACTGTTTTTTCTGAAACCAAAAGGCGATATTGTTTATATCTACGATCATTTCACGTTGCGCCAAGCTCTTGAAAAAATGAAATGCCACTGTTATGCTGCCATTCCTGTTATAGACCGAGACGGCAGCTATGCTGGCACGCTCAGTGAAGGTGATTTATTATGGGCGATTTTGAATAATAAAGCTTATGATAACCATGCCAAAGAACAATTATTTGTTAAAGATATATTAAAAGGGCGGCAGAATGAACCCGTTAATGTCAACGCAGCGATTGAGGATCTGTTGCTTATGGCCATGAATCAAAACTTTATACCCGTCACGGATGATAGGGGGCTATTTATCGGCATTGTCACACGCAGAGATATCATGCAATTTTATTATGACAAATCGCAATTGTTATCTTCGTCGATTTCCTAAAACAAGCTTTCTACATAGAAAAATGCTCTTTGCTGCATAATAATCATAAAAGAAAGTGCAAAAGGAGCAATCAAATGAGAAAACACAATAATCGTCCGAACCCAGATAATCGCGAAGATAATGTGGAGAACATACAGAGAAACATTAACTATACGATTCAAAATATGGAGGCGGCCGATGAAATGATCGCCGAAACAACTGATGAAAAAATGAAAAAGACACTCTCTGACAAGAATGAACGAAGACGGCAGGCGCTTGACGGTATGCGTTCAGAAATACGCGATGAAGCCAAAGCCAAAAAAGGAGAATAGACGCTTTGCGAGCCGGCTTCATATAACTGAGTCGGCTTTTTTATATACATTAAATTATCATTTTTTATAACTATGGTTATGACCGAATTATAAATTTACTTAATAATGATAATAATAGATAGATAGTGATTTTTGAGAGGCAGGCAGATGAGTCTTACGCTATTTATCATTTTTTTAATAGCTTATTCGTTGATAGAAGCTTTTATCATATATATGTTCGCAAAGCAAAAGAACAAGCTTCAATTACAGGCGACTTTAACGAGTTCGCTTTTGTTTTTTCTCTACGTTCTTGCAGATCTTATTTTTGGAATCAATGTGCCAATGCTGATACTTGTTTTGGTGATGACCTCGATTTTTATCCAGACGTTCTTTGGTTACTACAAAAATCGGTTTATGGAATCAAAGAAATTTGACCGATATCTTCATGCATTTGGATCATTTTCTTTCGCGCTTTTCTTTTACTCTTTGATTGATAAAATTTTGCTCCCAGAAGTCACTCCCAAAATGTACGCTGCGATATTTGTTTTAGTGCTTGGAATAGCCATCGGCGCATTATTTGAGATAATAGAGTTCGTGCTAGACAAGATAAAGCATACAAAAATGCAGAAAAATCTCAAGGATACTGACCTTGATATGATTTTTAATGTGATCGGTTCTGTCTTTGCTTCGGTTGTTTCTTATTTCTTCATTCTTTAGAGAAGCGCAGATAAAGTACCCGGGCAATATTCTATAGAATAATTTGCACTTTATTGCTTCATGTTGGCTAGCTTAGTGATAAAAAATCGGGGAATACTATTCTTAACGGCGGAATTTGCCGTGAATATGGATGGGAGGTATTTAAAATGTCTAGACACAAGGTAATGTCAGAAGCCTTGAAACATGATATTGCAAAGCGGCTGGGTGTTGAAGATATCGTAGCAAGCGAAGGATGGGGCAGTGTTTCATCAAGGAATTGCGGTAACATTGTTCGTGAGGCAATCGAGATGGCCGAAAGGTCACGGACATAACCTCCATTTCAGCAGAGGGTCTCCTTTGGGAGATCCTTTATTTATAAATCTTTTTTGGAATATCACTTGTTTTATTTCACAACAATATCGTAGAATTAAAATGAAACGATGGGTAATACTCTTATTGATTAAGTGTTCAAAGGAGGAAAACTATGTTTACAATTGTTGATGTATTTGCTCGAGAGATTTTAGACAGCCGTGGCAACCCGACGGTTGAAGCACAAGTCGAATTATCTGGCGGTGCAAGCGCGCGCGCCGCTGTGCCCTCTGGTGCGTCCACGGGGCAGTTCGAGGCTGTCGAGCTGCGTGACGGTATTTCAGAGCGTTATCTTGGGCGCGGCGTAAAAAGAGCAGTCGAAAACGTTAATAATATCATTGCCGATATGATTATCGGCTTAGAAGCCAGCAACCAGGCCGACATTGATTATGCGATGATTGCACATGACGACACGCCCAACAAATCCAGCTTGGGTGCCAATGCGATGCTCTCTGTCTCGCTCGCCGTTGCCAAAGCCGCAGCCTTACAATGTGAGCTGCCGCTTTACCGGTATATTGGCGGCTGCAATGCCAGAAAGCTGCCCGTACCCATGATGAATATTTTGAACGGCGGCAAGCATGCAGACAACAGCGTGGATATTCAGGAATTCATGATTATGCCTGTGGGCGCCCAACGGTTCAGTTCTGCTCTTCAGAAGAGCACAGAGGTCTTCCACTATCTCAAAAAAGTTCTTAAAAGTAAGGGTTACAGCACGGCCGTGGGAGATGAGGGTGGATACGCGCCAAACCTAAAATCAAACGAAGAGGCGATCGAGGTCATCCTTGAAGCCATCACGCTTGCAGGATATAAGCCCGGAGAAGATTTTTATATTGCCATAGATGCCGCGGCCACAGAAATGTATGAGGCAGCCAAGGAAAACGGTCAGGAAGGGTATCTCTTTTGGAAATCAGGCATACTGAAATCTGCGGAAGATATGGTGAAATTTTGGGAGAAGCTATGCAGGCAATACCCAATTATTTCTCTTGAAGACGGCCTGTCAGAAGAAGATTGGCAGGGCTGGAGAATTCTCACCAAAGAATTGGGCAACAAAATCCAGTTAGTCGGTGACGATCTTTTTGTAACGAATACACAGCGTCTATCCAAAGGCATAATCAATAATATATCCAACAGTATTTTAGTTAAAGTCAATCAGATTGGGACTTTAACGGAAACGATGGAAGCTATCGAAATGGCCAACCGTGCAGGCTTTACGGCAATCATCAGCCACCGTTCGGGTGAAACCGAGGATGTCACAATCGCGGATCTATCAGTTGCTGTGAATGCGGGACAAATAAAGACCGGCGCTCCATCACGCACAGACCGCGTTGCAAAGTATAACCAGCTTTTGCGTATCGAAGAAGAACTCGGCCTTACAGCTATTTATCCCGGCAAAGATGCTTTCTTTAATCTAAGCAAATAAACCCAAAAAAAGAAGAGTGATTCACCCTTCTTTTTTTATTAACTCTTTAATGATCTTAGGCTTTAAGACATATTGCTTTCAGCGTACTGGATCATCTTTTTAACCATATTACCGCCGACTCTGCCAGCATCACGGGCTGCGATGTCGCCGTTGTAACCCTGCTTCAGACTGACACCAACTTCTGTTGCCACTTCATACTTCATGTTGTTAAGAAGCTGTTTGGACTGAGGAACTAATGTCTGATTCGAATTGTTGTTAGCCATGTTTTTCACCTCCTTTTTATATCATTATTTTCTCCGCGTGTTTAGGAAAATACACATGTAATTAAATGCTGTACAGTTATTATTGAACCAAATAACCAATTATTAATTGCATAAAAATTTATTAATCCAAACTTGACATACTAACACTTGTTAGCTAAAATACTAACAAGTGTTAGTATTTTTAATATTTCTTATGAGGTTATTATGACGACGAAAGAAAGAATACGTTATGAAGCATTAAACCTTTTTTCTGAAAAAGGCTTCGATACTGTATCGGTGAGGGACATAGCTAGTGCGGTTGGAATTAAGGAAAGCTCGCTCTATAATCATTATAAGAATAAACAGGATATCTTCGATAATATCTTGCGTGAGTATTCCGACAGAGGGAATGAGTTCTTTTATAAAATTCGGATGCTTGATAACAATAAGACTTTTGCGGTGGATGAAAGAACAGTCAAAATGTACAAGGACATGTCTCCCGAGCAATTTGAAGATATTAGCATAAAAATACTCGAATACTTTTTATGTGATGAAATTATCGTTAAGCTTCGCAAAATGCTGACGATTGAGCAATTTCGCAGTAAAGAACTCGCAAAGCTCTACCGAGAAATCTCCTTTGACAGCAGTTTGGAATATCAATCACAGCTTTTCGCCGTTTTGATCAAGGAAGGTTTGATTATCGAGGCAGATCCTTATGTGCTTGCGTTGGAATTCTTCGCGCCAGTTTTTCTCATTTTTTATAAGTTTGACAATGATGAAAAAGGGTTCCTTCAGGCCAAGAAGCTTATCGCTCAGCATGTGCAGCATTTTAATCAAATATATAGCACAAGAAAGCTGAGACATTAATTTATAGAGGTAAATAATATGAAAGTTGTTGTGATTAACGGTACCAGTCGTCACGGAAGCACATGGCATTGTAAAGAACTCTTATTAGAAGCTGTTTCAAAGCATGAACAGGTTGAAACGACTGAATTTGTTTTACCCAGGGATATGCCGCATTTTTGCAATGGCTGTTTCTCTTGCTTTTTGCACGGAGAAGATAAATGTCCACATGCACAATATATCGATCCAATCGTAAAGGCAATGGAGGATGCAGATTTAATTGTTCTGACTTCGTCTGTTTACGCGCTTGACGTGAGCGGACAGCTAAAAACGTTGCTGGACCATCTTTGTTTTATGTGGCTCAGCCACCGTCCCAATCCCAAGATGTTTACTAAGGTGGGTGTCACAATGACGACGACAGCTGGGACAGGGCTTGGGCACACCACAAAAACAATGACAAGCAGCTTAAAATGTTGGGGAGTAAAACGGGTTTTCACCTTTAAAAAAACCGTAGCCGCTATGAAATGGGATGATATTTCAGAGCGCAAAAAAGGAGATATTCAAAAGGGTACCGCTATACTTGCTAGAAAGATTGTGAAAGCCAAAAACAAAATGGATTCCTTAAACCCAACTCTTTTCACACGTTTTTTATTTAGTGCGATGAAAGCCATGATGAAGAAAAATACATGGAACTTACATGACCGAAACCACTGGGAAGCACAGGGTTGGTTATCGGGAGACAAGCCTTTCTAATGATGACTTGAATACAATCCTTCCGATTCTCCATACTAATCTTGAGGTGATAGAATTGACAAGGCATCAGGATAAGAACTCTCTTAAGGTTTCTGCCGGCAAGGTCGAATTAAGGAGCAAAAAAGACGGCGTTTCTGAGCAGAATCAGAATCAACAGCACAATACAGTCAAGCAAGCACAGGGGCCAAATACAAAAAGATAAAGGGATGTGTATCGATGGGAAAAAGCAATAAAATGAAAAGCACGCGTAACGGCAAGAAGGACGATGGTACGTTCAGATCAAAAAAGATCAAGCACGATCCGCAGGCCGAAAGCGCCAGAGCCGTTTTCGGGGTAAACAAAACAAAATAATCACCAAAGCATCTGCCACCCGCAGATGTTTTTTTATCCATATTTATGACTATTATGCTATAATGATGCCAACGGTATAAGGTAACTGGAGGCATTATGGATATATTGATTGCAGAAGATGATAAAGACCTTCAAAGACTTATTGCGTTTCAGCTTGAGCAAGAGGGTTATGCCTGCGCCACGGCAAGTGATGGCCTGAAAGCATTGGGTTTGTTAAAATCTCAACAGTTTCATCTTGCCATATTCGACGTGATGATGCCATATCTAGATGGCTTCAATCTATTGAGGAAGCTTCGGGAAGAAGAAAATAATACGCCTGTGATATTCCTGACTGCCCGCGGGGAAGACATGGATAAAGTTCTGGGGCTGGGGCTGGGGGCAGACGATTACATCGTTAAGCCCTTCAATATGATTGAATTGATTGCCAGAATCGGCGCAGTATTGAGGCGCAGCCACATCTATGGCTCCAATTCCGAATCCCGCCTCACTTGTGGCTCCTTGATGCTGGACACTAATAGCTGCGACGTATTCATTAATGGAAAGTCAGCCGAGCTTGGTGCAAAAGAATATAAACTTATCAAGCTATTGATGGAGAATCCGGGGCGTGTGTATACCAAGAAGCAGCTTTACAGCGCTGTTTGGGAGGAAGATGTCTTTTATGACGATAACACCATTATGGTGCACATCAGCCGTCTTCGAAATAAAATCGAATTTGATCCCAAGAAACCTCAATACATCAAAACAATAAGAGGTATCGGATATAAGTTTCAATAAGATGGAGAGCGATGATGAAAAGAAAAATCTCCAATCAATTTTTGGCAAACTACTTTCTCATGTTTATCATCTCTGTCATTCTCTCTTTGTGTGCGTTCCTTTTGCTGTCGTTCGCGGGCAATGTGCTTGAGATGACGCTGAAAAAGAATAATTTTACGGCTCAAAGTCTTATGCAGGACGACTATGCGCGTATCGATTTTACGCCCGTCATAGAGAACGGGGGCGGCGCTCAGGTGATTGACAGGCAGGGGAACATCGTATATTCCGAAGGGTTAGATACGATTAACCAGAACCAATTAACGATGTCGGAACTTACCAAATTCCTCACAGAAAGTCAGCGGATCGGCACTCCGTATAGCTATAACATCGCATATAATGAAAATAAAAACTTTTGGTTGGTTATTACGTTTCCAACGTCAGTCCGTATCGATATCGCAATCGCGCATAACACAGACTATTCCTCCAAAGATTCAGAAGGTGTGACAACCGCGATAGTCGCTGTTGTGCTTTTGTACTTGCTGATGCTTATCATCGTCACCTTTATTTATTCAAAATTATCGTCCATTGGCATAATCAAGCCTTTGCATCAACTGAGCGAAGGGGTGCGGCTCTTCCGAGACGGTCATTATTCAACGCGTATTGACTTAAACTTGAAAAACGAATTCAAAGACATCCAAGACGCTTTCAACGACATGGCCCAGCAGATCGAAGAAGAAACAGCGATGAGGGAACAGTCTGAAAACAATCGAAAGAAGCTTATTGCGGATATCTCACACGATTTAAAAATACCGCTTGCCAACACAATGGGATATGCTGAGCTTTTGACTCGTGAAAATAACATTAGTAATGAGCAGCAACGCGCCTTTTTGCAAACGATATATCAAAATAGCGTGAAAGCAAACAATCTGATAATTGATATGTTCGAGCTTTCCAAGATGGACAGCCCTGATTTCATGCTTCGTATGTCACATGTGGATGTATGCGAGTTTTTGCGCCAGCAGATCGGAGAGATTGTTCCTCTGCTTGAGCAGTCAGGATATACGTATGAGTTCCATATTCCTGAAGAAGAAATTTTTGCTGATATCGACGTGATGCATATGCAGCGTGTGATACAAAACCTCACAGCAAATACGTTGCATCACACATCTAAGGGCACACATATTATTATCGGTTTATCAAGACAGGATGATGAAATCCAAATCACGTATAACGACAACGGGGGAGGTATTCCCGATAAACTCACCGATCACATTTTCGATCCGTTTGTCAGAGGCGATGACGCAAGAAGCACACAAGGAACCGGCCTTGGTTTGGCTATTGTTCATAAAATCGTTGCAGCGCATGGCGGCAGCATTCGCCTTGATAATATAAAGAATGGATGTTCGTTTATCATCACGCTTAAAATTTAAGGTAAATTTAAGATGGGAATGATCGTGGTTTAAGACTACACTGATATTATAACCTCAGCAGTACGAAATCGTACTGCATATCATAATTATGTGAGGTGTAGTCTAATGGAAACCACGGAAAGTCACTTTTTAAACTGGTTTGGGGTCATCTTCTTCATCGTTGTCTATAGTATTGTTCTTATCTTTATTCCGTTTTACAAGAGGATGGATAAAAAGCCCATCGGTACTTATATCGCCTTTGTCATTGCATTTGCAATTGAGATGCATGGCATACCCTTCAGCATGTACATTATCTCTTGGATCGTTGGCAAAACGCTTCCGGAAGGCGTGCTATGGGGACACACATTGTTTAATTCCGTCGGGCATCTTGGCATGTATATCAATATTGGTTGTGCTGTTGTTGCTTTGATTCTAATTATCAATGGCTGGTATCATATTTATAAGCATTACTGGTCTAAAGAAAAGGGAACAGGCCTACTGGTCAGATCAGGTATTTACAGATACATACGCCATCCACAGTACGCCGGCTTGCTCCTGCTCTCTTTGGGGATGCTGATTGAATGGGCCACTCTTCCTTTGCTGATTCTGTTTCCTGTCATAGTTTTTATGTATGTGCGGCTCGCGAAGCGGGAGGAGAAAGACATGCTTGACGAGTTCGGGGACGAATATCGCGATTACATGAAGCACTCAAAAAGGTTTATTCCGTTCATCGTTTAAATCGTGACTAATTCTAAAATGACAATACTCGCGCGCCGGCTTCCAATAAGAAACACAAGTAAAAAGCCGGCGCAATCTTTCTAGCTTGCCTAAAAACCCAACCCGTCATGTGGAGGAGCAAAGCGACGGTGTGTATGACATTTGAAATACTCGACTGAATGAGAACCTTCGCTATCGCTTTGCTCGATCTGAATAACATTTGGAGTTTTGCCGCCCTCATTTATCGTTTGGGTTTCTTAGCGTAATCGCTCATCACATCTTTTAGTATCTCGACAGTCTCCTGAGAATCGGATAATTCCTGTTTGAGCCGAGTGACCTCAGCCTCTAAAGACATCACCCTAACCGACTCTAAGTCCTCATGAACCCGTCTGGATGCGCGTTCCTGAGCGGTTTTTTTTTGCGACTGATTTGACGAAGCTTTGTTCTTTTGCGTCATAGGAATCACCTCTTCATTCACATATTCGTCCTCCAGGAACTCATTAAACCGTCCGCGTTTGACATAATGCGTATGCAGCAGCTTGTGTGACACATGGCTGTTGGGAAGTTCAAGGTACTCTTCATAAAGCTTTATAACGGATGGGTTATCATGCGATTTCCGAATGACCTTTGCTTCATCCTCGTCGTAAATACCCTGGAGACGTTTTTTCCTCACATCAACATCTTTTGATCTCGGTTGACCGCCTCCCATGATACATCCGCTGGGACAGCCCATCACTTCGATGAAGTGATAGGGCGATTCACCGTTTTTAATCTGATCCATGAGTATCTTCGCGCCTGAAAGGCCGCTCGTCACGGCTACCTTGACGACAATGCCTTCAAGGAACTTATAATTCGGCAGTGTATCCTCAATCTTTATCTCAGCAGTTTTTATTTGCTCTAACCCCACAATAGGTGCGACATGCAGCTTGTCAAACGGTAGTTCGCGCCCCGTCACAAGCTCGTATACAGTGCGCAATGCGGCTTCCATGACGCCTCCTGTCACACCGAAAATATCGGCAGCGCCCGTCGACATTCCAAGCGGATTATCAAACTCACGATCCTCCAGCAAAGCAAAGTCAATACCCGCTTCACGTACCATTTGCCCAAGCTCTCTTGTTGTGAGCACCGCATCCACATTGGGAACATCATTATTGCACATCTCATGACGGCTGATCTCAAACTTCTTGGCGGTACACGGCATCACCGACACCACGTACATGTCCTTCGGATCATAGCCGATTTTTTCAGCATAGAACGATTTGACCAGCGCACCCAGCATGGTATGCGGCGATTTGCATGTGGAGAGATGGGGGAGAAGATCAGTGTAGGAATGCTCTATGTATTTAATCCAACCGGGGCTGCACGATGTAATCATCGGCAATGCGGCTTCACCGCCGGTCAGCGCTCTTTTCACACGTGTCAAAAATTCTGTGCCTTCCTCCATAATCGTGAGATCAGCGGCGAAATTTGTATCAAATATATCGTCAAACCCCAGCGTAGAAAGAGCCTGCGCCAGCTTACCCGTCACACGTGCACCGGGTTCATACCCGAACTCCTCTCCGATCGCTACCCGAATCGCAGGAGCCACCTGTACCACACATCTTTTTTTCTCATCGCTGAGCGCCTTCCAGACAGGTTGGATGGCATCTGTTTCTTTAAGCGCACCCACCGGGCACACCACCGTACACTGTCCGCAGAATACGCAGTTGACGGTGCCAAGCTTTAAATCCATCGCGGGGCCTATCACAGTCTGGAAACCGCGGTTTTGCGCATTGAGTATGCCGGTTCCCTGAATTTCGTTGCAGACAGTGACACATCGCCTGCACAGCACGCATTTGGACATATTTCGCGTAATGGATACGGAGGAGTCAAGATTAAATTCCGAATGTTCGCCGTCGAAACGCGATTCACTTACACCGAGAATTTTGCCGAGCTCTTGAAGCTCACAGCTCTGGTTTCTCGTACAGCTTAAGCAGTCCTTATCATGATCTGAAAGCAGCAGCTCATAGAGCACACGCCGCGCGTTTCTCACCTTTGCCGTATTTGTCTCCACAACCATACCTTCGGCGACCTTCGCCAGGCAAGACGCCTGCAAGGTTTTCGCACCTTCGACCTCCACAACACAAATGCGGCAGGAACCAAACTGGTGAACACCGTCCATCTGGCAAAGTCCAGGTATTTTGATTCCCACAGTTTTGGCTGCATCCATGATGGTATAATCCTTGGGAACAGTCACTAAGCGGCCGTTAATCTGCAAATTAATCATCAATGACTACCTCCTTTCACAATGCAGACAGCGCATAGCTTCTGCCATCGCGTTGAGCTTATGGTAACCCTTAATCACTTCATCGAACGAATATTTGCGCGTCTTCGGATCAAGTATTTCAAGATCAAACCGGCCATGAGCCACAATATCGTCTTCATCTGTGATTTCGGGAATATCTATTGGCTCACCCTTATTGAGATGTCCTTTACCGCCAAGATATTTGTCGATCGAAATCGCGGCATTTTTGCCGTCTGCAATCGCGCGTATCACCTCATCCGGCCCACGGGTGACGTCACCGCCTGCAAATACGCCATCCATCGTGGTCATCTGCGTGTCGCTTCGCAGTATGAACGTGCCCCAGGGTGTGAGTCCAATTTCGTCTTTCCCGATGAACGGAAAGTCCGCAAACTGGCTGACCGCAGGGATAACCATGTCGGCATCAATGAAGAAGTTTGAATCCTCCACATAAACGCTGCGCCTGCGGCAAGAGGCATCAAAATCTCCAAGGCACATCCTGACACATTCGATTTTTGACACCCGACCATCTGGGCCCGGAATGAACCGCACGGGTGCAGCAAGCGGTATGAGCTCAATGCCTTCTTCAACGGCTTCGCGTATTTCTTGTTCGTATGCCGGCATTGAATCGCAGGTGCGTCTGTAGAGTATCGTGACCTTATCCGCTCCCAGCCGAAGCGCTGTCCTTGCGGAGTCTATCGCTGTGTTGCCGCCGCCGATAACGACCACGTTTTTACCCATTTCGATCGGAGCGTGCGTGTTGGCTTTTTTTAAGAACTTGATGCCATGCACAACGCCTGGCAGGCTTTCTCCAGGCACATTGATCTTTTGCGGCAGTTGTGTACCCGTTGCGATGTAAATCGCGTCATATGTGGCCTTGAGCTCTTTAAACATAATGTCACGGCCCACCTCAGTATTCAGATGAATTTTGACACCCGTTTGCTCGATAAGCTTGACTTCATCATCAAGCACATCCTTGGGGAGGCGGTATTCCGGAATGCCATATGCCAGCACACCGCCCGCTGTGTTATGCGATTCGAACACGTCCACGTCATAACCGATACGCGCGAGATAATATGCGCATGTCAGCCCCGACGCGCCCGCACCGATGACTGCGATGTTTTTCCCGTTTTTCGGGAACACAACATCGGTCTGATACGTATTCTTACTGTTATTCATCGCGTAGTCAGCAACAAACCTCTTGAGATCGCAAATGGCCAGCGCTTCGTCCACCGTGCGCCTGCGGCATTTGCTCTCACAGGGCCGTGTGCAGATACGACCGCAAACGGCAGGGAAGGGGTTTTCCTGCCGGATCAATTTGTAGGCATCGTTGAACCGCCCTGCGGCGATAAGCGACATATATCCCGGAACATTGACATTAGCGGGACAGGTGTTCTCACACGGCGAAATGAACAGATCGCTGCACACACCC
The DNA here is from genome assembly GCA_023391105.1 of Bacillota bacterium. GTDB lineage: Bacteria > Bacillota > Clostridia > Christensenellales > SZUA-584 > SZUA-584. The sequence goes on along the minus strand of JAEWBO010000013.1, from coordinate 43,584 downwards.
GCGCGGCAATACTTGTTTCTAATATGCTCGTCATATTCTTCGCGAAAATACTTAATAGTTGAGAGCACAGGATTCGGTGCCGTCTGTCCGAGGCCGCACATAGCCGTCTCCTGGATTGTCTCACCAAGCTCGATTAATAGCTCCACATCACCTTCTTCGCCTTCGCCCCGCGTGATGCGCTCGAGTATCTCAAGCATGCGCTTGGTGCCGATACGACAGGCCGTGCATTTGCCGCAGGACTCATCCTTTATGAAATCCATAAAAAATCGCGCGGTATCGACCATACAGGCATCCTCGTTCATGACGATAAGCCCTCCCGATCCCATGATCGCGCCAAGCTCTTTTAATGGTTCATAGTCCGTCGGTACATTGAGGTTATCTGTCGTAATGCAGCCGCCTGAAGGCCCGCCGATTTGTGCGGATTTGAACTTCTTCTTGTTGGCGGTTCCGCCGCCGATTTCAAATATTATGTCTCCGAGCGGAATACCGATGGGCACCTCAACGATGCCCGTGTTCATGACGTCACCTGCAAGTGCAAAAACCTTTGTGCCCTTGCTATTTTCTGTCCCGAATTGCGTGTACCACTCGCCGCCGTTGAGTATGATCATCGCAATGCTGGCATATGTCTCCACATTATTGATGATTGTTGGCTTCCCAAAGAGGCCTTTCTGGAACGGGAAAGGCGGTTTTTGCTTGGGTTCTCCGCGATGACCCTCAATTGATGCCATTAGCGATGTTTCTTCGCCGCATACAAAAGCGCCCGCACCGATTCTGAGCTCGATATCAAACGAAAAACCGCTTCCGAATATGTCTTTCCCGAGCAGACCTCTGCTTCTTGCCTCATAAAGCGCCGCCGTCATTCTGTCTACTGCGATGGGGTACTCAGCACGCACGTAGATATAACCCGTCGTGGCTCCTATGGCATATCCGCCAATCATCATACCCTCGATGACGGTATGGGGATCACCCTCGATAATGCTTCTGTCCATGAAAGCACCGGGGTCGCCTTCGTCGGCGTTGCAGACGATATATTTTTTGTCACTTTTCTGTTTCTGAGCCGCTTCCCATTTGATGCCCGTGGGGAAGCCCGCACCGCCGCGTCCCTTGATGCCTGATGTCTTGACCTCCTGCACAATTGTTTGCGGCGTCATATCCTTTAGCGCTTTATAAGCGGCATAATAGCCGTCCCGGGCTATATATGCTTCGATATCCGCATATTCCATCGAGCCGCAGTTCCGCAGCGCGATTTTAACCTGCTTTTTAAAGAATGCAATATCGTCGATGCACGGAACATGCTTACCAAGCGAATAGTCATAGAACGTATATGGGACGATCGTATGGCCGTTTTTAATATGCGTACGGACGATCTGCCTGGCTTTTTCTTCATTGAGATCGGTGTAGAAAACCTTATCCGGCATCACAAGCATCACTGGGCCAACCGCGCAGGTTCCCATACAGCCAGTTTCAAACACCTTAACCTCATTCTGCATGCCGATGCTTATGATCTCGCTAATGACAGCATCCCGAACAAGAGCACAGTTTGATGATACGCAGCCTGCGCCTGCACAGACGAATATCCTGTATTTGTACGTTTCCAGATCTGAATTATATTTCTCTTTAATCCCATTGAGTTGGTCAATTGATTCAATTTTGCCTGATTTCATTTCGTTCACCTCCTTATTCGTTATCATATTTAGCCAATATCGCATTCAATTTGTTGACATTGACCTGCTTGTAGACAACGTCGTCTATCATCATCGCCGGGGCAAGCCCGCATGCGCCGATGCATCTTGCAACTTCGAAAGTGAATTTGCCGTCCATGGTGGTGCCGCCGACGTCCACGTCCAGCTTTTCCTTGAGGCTTTCAACGATTTTTTTACCGCCTCTTACGTAACAAGCCGTTCCAAGGCAGACACGGATGGTGTGCTGTCCTCTTGGCTCTGTGGAGAAAAACGAGTAGAAGGTGATCACACCGGATATCTCTGAGAGAGGAATATGAAGCGAATCTGCAATGAACACCTGAACATCAAGCGGCAGATAGCCATAAATCTGCTGCGCAAGATGGAGTATCTGAATCAGGCTTCCTTCCTTATCCTTGTACAAATCAATCACATTGGCAATGGCTGCGAATTTGTCATCGTTGCATTCCTTGCAGCAGCCACACGTGGCTTCGACAGGTTTCGTGCTCATTTTTTTACCTCCAAGCGCATTTATTTAGGCTGAATGGTGAAAGTGTATTCAGGGTATAGTGGCATCATATCAAAGCATTGTTATGAAAAAATGATGAAACTTCACAATTATAATCTTTTAAGTCCGTTTTAAAGCATTGAATTATTGGCTAAACCTTCGCATCCTTCACAAAATCATCACATTTCCATAAAAAACCTGACATCACTTGCTTCTATCATACGATTGATATAGAATATTAATTATTACATTCACACATCTAGAGATATTTTCATAAGCTACGTGAGCGATTCAGATTTAAAAAGGGTCCGATAAATGCGTGAGATTTGCTTATTGGTCGTCGATCCGGCAGCAGATTTGAGAGCAACGGTAAAAACACACGCAGCACTTGAGAACTTTGTCGTTGACGAAGCCGCCGACGGTATCGCCGCACTAAAAATGTTCAGGCGTCATGACTATCATATTATCGTCATGAATGCGGAGCTTCCTGAGCTGGACGCATGGCATGTGTGCCGGCAGATTCGGAAAAGCTCACAAACGCCAATCATCATACTGTCCAGGAACGGAAGCGAAGAGCAAAAGCTTTTTTTCTTCGAGCTTGGCGTAGATGACTTTTTAAACAGCCCCTATTCGTGCAAGGTGCTCATGGCCCGCATTCACGTTTTGCTGCGACACAGCGCCCATCACGAGGAATATACACCGCGACGGCTCATTTTCGACGGTTTGTGCATTGATGTCGTGTCACATATTGTCTATGTGGACGGGGAAGGTATACTATTAACGCCCAAGGAATACAAGCTGCTCGTTTTTCTTGCCAAAAACCACAATCGCGCTTTTTCCCGGGATATGATATTAAGAGAGGTCTGGGGAGAGGATTTCTTCGGTACCGATCGCACAGTGGATACACATATCAAGACGCTCCGTGAAAATATAAAACCATATCACAAGTATTTAGAGACTGTTTGGGGCTACGGCTACATCTTTAAAACATAAGTTTTACCATTGTACAAAGTCCCTATCTAAGAATTTGGAGGCTTTTTTATTTTTGGGATAAAAAAGGTTAAATCTTTCGATATAATATGACGTTTATTTGCTATATTGCAAATAATAAATGCTATACTGATTACAACAGCTTGGAAAGACAGAAAGGGATATCATGAAAAAAACACTCTTGATATTAATCATCATTGCGGTTATAAGCATATCGGCATGCACTGCACCGAATCCAGATATTGAGATCGTTGATATTGGAGATATTCCGCAACACGAAATCAATGAGTTTGCAGACGTTGTCAACCCGTCTCAAACCTACAGTTATGAGCAAATGCTCAGCGACGCTCAAATGCTGGCAGACACATATCCCGATTTAATTGCCACCGACACAATCGGACAATCCGTTGAAGGGCGTGAGCTTTTGCTTATTAAGATTGGCAAGGGTGAACAGAAAATTATGCTTGCGGGAACGCACCACGCACGCGAATATATTACCGCCACGTTTCTGATGGAGATGACAGATGAATATGCACGCCATTATGCCGCAAAAGAAGATTTCGGCGAGTATGATATAAAAGCGCTGCTTAATGAGGTGACGGTTTATATTGTGCCGATGGTCAATCCTGATGGCGTGAATCTCGTACAAAACGGCGTTGAGGCTGTGAAGGATCCAGAGAGGGTCAAATCTATGCGTATGCTGCAGATTGGCTATGAGGAATGGAAGGCCAACATAAACGGCGTGGACTTAAACCGCCAGTACCCCTGCCACTGGGACGAAAAGCAAAGCAATACCGATATGCCAAGCTCAGAGATGTATAAGGGCACAGCGCCCGGCACCGAACCCGAGGTTCAGGCCATAATGACGCTCTGCAAGAATAACGACTTTTTGCTCACCGCTTCTTTCCACACCAAGGGCGATGTGATTTACTGGGCGGACAGCGGCACGCAGGACAGCATTGCGGCGGGCTCATCTATCGCGCAGACAATGGCAGATGTGACAGGCTATGAGCTCATGCCTGTATCCGAAGATCCGGCAGTATATGCCGCCGGGTTCGAAAACTGGTTCCGGCAGGACTTCTCGCGCCCCGGCTTTTGCATAGAACTCACGCCCACAGGCAACGGCAGCGCGCCGCATGATGATGCGGATTTTGAGTCGCTGATATGGTCTAAAGCCAAGTATCTGGTTGCGGAGCTTATCAATCAGGCATTACTTGAGGAATAGGCGGGAAAGACCAATATGATGTGGCTCTGCCGATATTCTTAAGTGCGTTTACAAGACGGTCAATTTCAGATCGTGTGTTGTAAAGTGCAAGTGATACGCGCAAGGTGCTTTCATAGCCAAGATACCGCAAGATCGGCTGAGCGCAATGATGACCGGCCCTGACGGCGATGCCTTGCTGGTCGAGATGCTTTCCGACTTCTTCCGGGGAAACGCCATTCAGCAAAAACGAGACAATTCCCGCTTGCGGCTTGCCTATTATTTTGAGACCTGGGACACCTTTCAAAGAATCACAAGCGTGTAAGAGCAAGCGTTTTTCGTATTGCTCAATACGATTAAGCCCCACGTGTCTGACGTAATCAAGTGCCGCGCCAAGCCCGATTGCACCCGCAATATTGCCCGTTCCCGCTTCAAAACGATGGGGAGGGGCTTTGTATTTTGTGCTCTCCAATGAGACATCCTCGATCATACTGCCGCCGCCCTGATAGGGCGGCATGTCTTCAAGCAACTCTGATTTTGCATACAGAACCCCAATACCGGTTGGCCCGAACACCTTATGACCTGAGAAGGCGTAAAAGTCACAATCGAGCACCTGCACATCTATAGCTTGATGCGCCACCGCCTGTGCGCCGTCTACAAACACTCTGGCGCCATACTGGTGTGCAATTTGAATCATTTGTGCGACTGGTGTCACCGTACCGATGGCATTGGACACATGCGTGATGGCCACCAGCTTTGTCTTATTGCTGAGCAACTTTTCAAACGCTGCCATATCAACCTGCCCGTACTCGTTAACCGGCGACGCCTTTAGCTTTGCGCCTGTTTTGGCGCAGACGATCTGCCAAGGTACGATGTTTGCATGGTGTTCAAGCTGTGTGATTAGCACCTCATCGCCATCATGAAGATGGGGGAGACCATACGAATGCGCCGCAAGGTTGATGGCTTCCGTGGTGCCGCGAACAAAAACGATCTCTTGAGTCGTGGACGCGTTGAGAAAAGCGCCAGCTTTCGCGCGTGCGTCTTCATAAGCATCTGTCGTTCTTCTGGCAAGCGAATGTGCGCCGCGGTGCACATTCGAGTTTTCATGCTCGTAAAACGCCTTGATTCGATCGATCACGCATTGCGGCTTTTGCGTGGTCGCGGCGTTATCGAACCACACAAGCGGATGTCCGTTCACTTTTTCAGAAAGAATAGGAAAGTCTTTTCGCGTACCGTCTAAGCCTTCGTCACTATCCAATGCTGTATCATCTTTGTCCAATTTAAGCAGGGAATCAACGCGAATTCGTTCGGCAAATAAATCCGCCGCTTCGATTGACGGTTCGGATGTTTGAGAATACAACGGATTAAATTCGGGGAAATACATTTTTGCCAGCGAAGCGACCGATTCTTTTATGAGCTTATCCTGGTTTAACGTACCGCTTTCAATGTCGTACAGATTATTATTGATAATCATAATAATTTCCGATTTCGACGTCCTCAAGAACGGCAATCGCGTCATCTGTTAAAATGGCCGTTGAGCAATAGATAGACAGCAAGTAATAACCGATTCCCTGATTGTTGATGCCCATAAACCGCACGGAAAGGCCGCGAGACTGTTCTCCGGGCAGCCCTGTCTGGTACAAGCCAATAACACCCTGATTGGCTTCGCCGCTGCGTATCAGAAAAATATTCGTTTTCCCCTTTGAGTCGCGCGGTTTTCTATGTCCGTCTATTAAAAGCTTGTCCGTAGGCACAAGCGGAATACCGCGCCATGTAATGAACTGGGAGCCATGAAGGTTAACGGCCACCGGCGGCACGCCACGGCGTGTGCATTCGCGGCCAAACGCGGCGATGGCAGCGGGGTGCGCAAGAAAGAAAGACGGCTGCTTCCATACCTTGGCGATCATATCGTCGAGATCATCCGGCGTGGGCGAACCATTGCGCGTTTTGATTCTTTGCGCATCGCCTACGTTTTTGAGCAGCCCATAATCATCGCTGTTGATGATGAGGCTTTCCTGTTTCTCTTTGATGCTCTCCATGCCAAGTCGCAGTTGTTCCTTGATCTGATCATATGGCTTACTGTATATATCTGATACGCGTGTTTCGATTTTTATAATAGAAGATACGGAGCTAAGAATGTATTCGCGGGGCTCTGGCTCATAATCAATATAGCCTTCCGGAATGTCTTCTCCGTTAGACTGGGTGCACAGTGTCTCCAGCAGATCTTGACCATTTCTCACCTTATTAAGGCGGAATATGCCCGACTCAAGTGGTTTCCATTCCAGGAATCTTGTCAGCCATCTGGGACTGATGGATATATATTGAGGGGCTGTTTTCTCCACGTCTGCGAGTTGATAAGCGCAGCGGGCCGATAACGCTTTTGACTGCTTGTCCTGTTCGCTCATGCCTGTCTCCTTGTATGATAATATCATGGTTTAGTTTTTCAATTCTGGCTCTAAATATGCGAATGCCAAGTAAAGATGATTTTTAATAGCTGACGTTCAGGAGAAAATACCTCACATTATCACCGCTCCAGCCGATATCCCATGGCACGCGGTAACGGTCTAGATTGTGACAGCTCACGAGCGGATATCCCTTGGAGTCAGCGCCTGTGACCACAGACACATGAGCCACCTTTCCTTTTTTTACATATGCCACAATGTCGCCGGGACGCAGACTGTAAGCATACTGATAGATTTCCTTGTAGCTGCCTGCCGCCAACAATGAGGCCCGTCCGCTGTATAGCAGGTAATCCTTGAGACCTTGCGCATTGACCCATGCGCGGCTTCCTTTGCCGCCTGCATAATTCCAGGTTCCATTCTTTTTAAAACCGCCTGCGAGTAAAACCTGAGACGCAAAATTAGCGCAGTCTCCGCCCAAAGGGTTGTAATTGGTATATTCGCTGTTATACTCATAATTATTTTGACCGCCTGATGCCGCCCCGCAGTACATATCAGCATATTCGACCGCCGTGACGCGCTGATCACTAATGCCTGATATGTCAATAGCAGGATGAGCCATGATATAATCAGTCATCTCCTCGGTCACATTATCCAAATTGATTGAATCCAACAGCGGATCATCATACCATTCCCGGCTGATTATCCAGCTATTATCGACCTCCTCACTGGGAATCAGGTCTAATGAATGATATGCTCCCAAACGAAATATATTTTCAGTTTTCGGCGTATCCACATAGGCATATTTGTATTCATTTGATGAGATAAGATAAAAAGAATAGCCTCGCCCGACTTGTTTTACGCTTTTTATTTTTATTTCGCTGTGAATACTTGTTATCTCAACGCCCTGTTTGGCCGACCATGCGCTTAGATATTTTGCTCTCTGCACCTCAAATTCATATGCCCACCTTCCATTTTTCTCATTTATGAGAAAAATATCTTCAAGTGTCTCTTTATCCTGTTTTAAGATACTGTCATTACGTAAGTCAAATAACTCATTCAATATCCTTTGCCAGTCCTCGCTATCAGCATTAACAGCCGGGCTTGCTTCATCGCGGCATAGTGTCAAAAGCAATAAGCCGGTAATTATAAAAAAAACCAGCGACACATAAAGCACAATCATTTTATTCCGTGATACCTGCGTAGAGTACATAAAGGGGCTCCTTTTTGTTCTATTCATAAATATGAACTTAAGACTTATCATAGACGTCAACTTAAGTTTTTGGTTGCAGATCATGTAAAATGGCGCATTTGCACAGTTTTAATATCGCATCAATAAAATAGTTAATAAAATAAACATAAAGGGGGTATAATATGTTACCCAAAAAAGAACTGCAGGATCTTGCAAACGCTCTCAAGGCGACGTTGGAATTTAATGAAGTGGTCAAGCAGCGCAGGCTTATCATGAAAAACCCAAGGCTCGGCAGAGCTATGATGAACTTCGAGAAAGAACATGCGAGGATCATGCATCATGACTTTCCGGAGGATCAGGTCAACTCTCACTTGAACAACCTATTTCATGAAAACAAGGCTTTTCTTGAAGCAAGCGAAGTGAAGGCGTATATGAAGGCCACACAGGGGTACCACAACATGGTCACACAATGCATTGACTACTTAAACGGATTGCTTGACGTCAACCAAACAATAAAACCCTATTAAGCGCTCACCTTAAGCTCCACTTTTATGAGTCAAGAATAATGGTCACTGGAATACTTACCAGTGACCATTTTAAACGATATACGACATATTGCATGAGAATTATTTCTGCTATCTTAGCTAAAGTCGTCCATATCGTCCATATCGTCCATGTCATAATCCGCCATGTCATCATAATCCGGCATCATATCCCAACTTCCCGGTATGCCGAACCAGCCGTCTGACTGCGGACCAAACGCGACACGGTTATCTGCGAATCTGTTATCGAAGACACACCTGCCAAATCGGTCACAGCACCGGCCAAATTGGTCACAGCACCGGCCAAATTGATCTATAAAAAAGCACCGTCCGGTCGGGAAGCCAATTGGGAAGAAAAAGAATCTGGGAAAGCGTCTTACCGGAAATCTCCGGGGAAACCGCCTGCGGGGAAAACCACCGCGCGGGAATCCTCTGCCTGGGAAGCCGCCACGCGGACCACCGCCCGGGAAACCGCCACGTCCGCCGCGCTGCGCGATTTCCATATCACTTGATGTATTTATTCCATCTGGCATGAAAAAAACTCCTTTCATCGAGAACAAACATGTATTGTTTGCTGATGTATACTATGAGTTTCTTTGAATATTTGTTCTTTAACAAAAGAAAAGAATTGGCTTACGATACTTCCGACTCTTTGTTCTTTTCCTCTTTATTTTGCATGGATGAGTTCATCCTATTGCCCCATTTGCCGCACCGGTCACCCCAGTGGGCAATACAATCGCCATCCGCCATAACTCTGGCGACCTCACACATATTGGCGCAGTCAGTGCAGGCGATGCTCTCAGTGATGAATTCACGGTTCAAGTTCTCAAAGCCCTTAAAACAGGTTTGTTTATCAGGCACTGCATCTTTGGCAATTAAAGCAGCGCCATAAGCACCCATCACATCGTATTGCTGCGGAATAATGACTTTTTTGCCAAGTGCTTTTTCAAATGCCGAAAGGATTCCGACATTGGCGGCCACACCTCCTTGAAACAATATAGGACCTCTGATCTCTTTGCCTTTTGCGAGATTGTTTAAGTAATTGCGAACGAGAGCCTCACATAGTCCCGCAATAATATCCTCAGCGCTGTGACCCGCTTGTTGCTTGCTGATCATATCTGACTCGGCAAACACGGCACAACGCCCCGCAATACGCACGGGGGACTTGGAGCGCAGCGCATAACCGCCAAACTCTTCTATGGGAATTTCAAGGCGAGAGGCCTGCCTGTCCAAAAATGAGCCTGTTCCTGCAGCGCAGACGGAATTCATAGCAAAATCACAAACAACACCATCTTTGACAAGAATGATCTTTGAATCCTGACCGCCGATTTCCAGTATTGTCCGCACATCCGGAACAACATGACAAGCGGCCACAGCATGCGCTGTGATTTCGTTTTTCATGACATCTGCGCCCACCATCGCACCAGCTAACTGCCTGCCGCTGCCCGTAGTGCCCGCACCAATGATAACTGCACTTTCATCCGGTTTGCCTTTAAGTAGGGAAAGGCCTTTACATATGGCCTCAATCGGGCGTCCATTCGTTCGCAAGTACAGCTTCTCAACCACCTTGCCGTCTGTATCGATCAGTACAATGTTTGTGCTGACTGAACCGACATCGATGCCAAGGCAAAACTCTTTATTCAAGCCGATATCTCTCCTTTTCTTCGTTTCGCTTCCAGCATATCAAGAAAAGCTTCAATTCTTGTCATATATCCGGCTTCACCCGTCATTTCATCCACGACCAATGTCAACACCGGAAAATCCTTTTCTTGTTGAACAACAGGCATAATCGCCTTGACGACGATTTCAGGCATACATCCAAGCGGGAAGATCTGTATTGCACCGTCAAAATTATTCCTTTGGCATATCACGGCATGGCCAATCGATTCCTTCGCATGACCGCCCGCGTTATAAGGCAGATAGTCGTGGGCAGCGCGCCGGATATCTATGGAATTAAGCTTAAGCGGTTTGGCAATGAGGTCCTTAAGCCACCAGCTGGGTGTGATAAGCCGACTTGAACTCACTCCGTAGCCCATCAGCTTTTCTTCGATATACAGATTCGCAAAAGGCTCAACCATCGAATATATTTCTCCGATCAGAGCGACCCGCAGCGGCTTTTTTTTCATAACCGTTTTTACATTACCCAGCTTTTGAAGATAATGCTCCAAAAGAACCTGTATTTCATGTGGGTTGCGGCAATTCTCTGTCTGCTCATGGCATGCCATAATCAATTGCTTGCATTCACCGCTGTTCAATTCGTATCCGGCCAGCATGTGCGCCTTTTCATCAATGCTGTCCGCAAGCGACAATATGTGAAAAGCTTGCCGCAGGGCAAGGAGCTTTTGCTTTGCGCTTAAAGGGCTGGCCTTGGAAATCAAGCCGATTCGTCTGAGAAGCTCCTGTCTGCCGATCTCTTTTGGGGCATCAAGAACGATCGTTTTGGCCTGAGTGCCGAGCTTTTCAAGCAGCTTCATCTGCAGCTCACAGTATTCTCCAAAACGGCACGGGCCGCAGCTTCCTGTAATCAGTATGGTATCCGCGCCCTTTTTTATACAGTCAGTATAGCTGCCCATTAAAATCTTAAACGGCAGACATATTTCATCCGGCGACAGCGCAACGCCGTTTTGCAGCGTCTGCTTGTTAATTATTTCGGGCATCACATAGGGAATGCGCGCAGCTTCAAAAAACGCTTTGGCGGCAAGGCATATGTTGCCCATACGCGGGACGGTGATAACCAATTTGAGCCCTCCTTTTAAGCATGTCCGCATAAGCCTCTATGCGCGTGTCTATTGCGGCTTCTCCGGTATGCTCATCAATTTTTAAAACCATGAAGGGATAAGAACCCATTTCCAGTTTAATCAGCTCGATAACGACTGAATCGACACCACACGAGAAAGCGGATACATAAATAAAGCCATCGACAAGTCTGTTTTTATAAAGGCTGATGGCTGCACCGTAGTATTCTCGCGCAAAATACCAGAACGGAGCTTTGTATAGCATGCCTGTTTGAAGCGCAATATCATTTTTATCAACGCTATCCGCTGTTACCACACCAATATCCATCGCGTGCAGTTTTTTAATCAGATGCATGTTAATGAAAGCATCGTGGATATTATATGTATGTCCGATCAGAGCAATACGATGTGCGTAATCATTATCGTTAAGTGCTGTTATATGATTTTTCTGCTTTTTGAGCGCACATTCAAAAGCATCTGCAATGGCTTCTTTATCTCTTGTCAAGAAACTGCCCGATTGCATGGCCCATTCCAGCAAGCTTTTCTTATCAAGAGAATACACGGGGGAATCGATAAGCAAAGGAAGTTCTGACACACTGCTTTTTACCATCTCCACAAGACCGCAGAACATAGGGCAAAGGGACTTCCTTTTCTCAAGACTAAATAAACGCGGCATCAGCAAATAATCGCATTTATCCTTTAGCCATTGTACATGTCCGTGAAAAACTTTTATCGGCAGGCAAGCGTCATCCACACACGATTTTACACCTTCATCGAGTATTTCTTTATTTGTATCCGGTGACGTTATGATATCCATTCCAAGAGCACGAAAAAAAGACTCGGCGAAAACATGATATTTTGAATACAAAAGACCTTTAGGTATTCCAACAGTCATCTTTTTTCTCCCATCATATTTTTTAATCTTTTGCCATTAGTATAAAAAATATGCGAAAGTTTAAACAGACGACGAAAGAGAAATGCTGCCAAGCATTCATAATAACATATAAAACCAAGGATTACTGATTCAGTTTGTTATCTACTGGCAGAAAAATATCCATCTCACAATAGGTTGATTTGCATACAGTGGCGTCAACACGCTCAAACATGTAGTCTTTGTCTCTTCGATAATCTGTTTTTGCGCACCAATCCACGGAGATATAATTATATATCTCATCAAGCGTGTATTCTGACAGATACTCAGCGCCATGAAACCCCACATACCTGAACACTGCATAAAGATGAGAAGGAAGCACAAAGCTTTCAAAAGGCGTGGGCAACTGAGATATTTGATTTGTCTCGACGCAAGACATATACCGATATGATTGTTCATGCACATCATAAGTAAATCCATAATATAAATGTTCGTTAATTCGATGGTGTATGCTTTTGCGTTCACTATCACAAAACCGCAGCGCGGCTTCATTAGCGGCAGTGGGTTGCTTTGGCTGCAATGAGATATTATGACGGATACCTGCAAACATCATATCGGGCAATACAAGAAAGCGCGGCGCCACAAAAATTCCACTAGCAATATCACGTATCGTACTTGTATCAAGCATATGAACGATTTCCAATTCGATCGGTGCACTTCGGAATGCGGATGGCGTCATCCCAAACTGACTCTTGAAAGCGCGTTCATAGCTCTGCTCATAGCTAAAACCATACATCTCAGCGATATACGAAAGCTTTTCTTGTGTATTGAGAAGATCATTGATGCTGCGGCTGAGTCGCCGGCCTCTCACGTAAGACATCAGCGTTCTGCCGGTCAGTGTTTTGAATAAGCGGTGCAGATGGTACTTAGAAACAAACACGCTGCATGCAATATTGTCCAGCAATAGCGGTTCATTGAGGCTATCTTCAATCAGCATCACCACTTGCTTCACAAGCTCAACCGACGTATTTCGCATTGTTCAAACTCCCCACTCTACAAATTGATCTTTAGTAAAATGAGCAATAAATGTTCGTTATGTTTGTTATTAGTATTATATACTATTTTAATCACTTAGTAAATTCTGAAAGGAAAAGATAATCTATGAGAAAAAGTATCCTGTGCATTGTATTTATCTTACTCACACTTGCAATGGTTGCATGTTCTCCGGTTATGCCGGATGTAATCAAGGAAGAATCTCCGTCACCCTCTGCGTCTCAAGAGGCCACCGTCACGCCATCCGCGACCGCCGAACCAACGCCAACAGTCCTCGAACTGAGGCAAATCCGACTAACGCTGGATTCTGTCAGCCTGCAGAATAATATCATTGGTAACCCGTCTAAGAAGACCATTTGTATCTATTTACCGCCATCGTATTATGCGAGTGATAAAGCATATCCTGTCGTCTATTATCTTCATGGGCATGGAGAAGGCGTTGGGGGCTACATGGGCAGCAATCACACCCGATTTGATGAAGCCTTCGAATCAGGCGCTAATGAATTTATATTTGTGGAAGTTCAAGGAGACTTGTACTATTATGTCAATTCGCCCGTTACCGGCAACTGGGAGGATTATATCATGGATGAGGTTATTCCGCTGATTGATGACAATTATAGGACCAAGAAAAGCTCAGAATCCCGCGGAATCTGTGGTTTCTCAATGGGCGGTTTTGGTTCGCTAAACCTCGCGCTGCGCCACCCGGATGTGTTCGGGGCAGTATATTCCATGTCTCCTGGTTTATTAACGGAGGACGGCATGACAGAGGCTATGGAATCTTGGCGGCGTGACGGTTCATTTCTAACTGATTATGCACGCGCTTTCTCGCCCGATCCAGATACTGAGCTCCTTGGACATATACCCAAGCTTGATGGAAGCGAGGAAGACGATATCATCGTTGAACAATGGGAGGACGGTTTCGGCAATGTAAAGGAAAAACTTGATGCCTATCTGGAGCTGGGTATACCGCTTCGAGCTATCGGACTCAGCTACGGAACAAACGACGCATATACATGGATACCCAAAGGTACACAGTATTTTTCTGATCTTCTTTCGAAAAACGAAATTGATCACACGCTCTTTGTCTTTGAGGGCAGGCATGAAGTGCCGCCGAAAAGTGCGCAAGAACACATCATACCGTTTTTTAATGAAAACCTCGTATTCTAGCCGGATCATTCGTTTAGCGAGAACGCAGGTTCGATATACTATCGTCCTGCGTTCTTTCTGTTTACATGCGGACAGGCATGGAATATAATGAATTGATCAGTGTTGATTCTATGAAGCGGGGGATATCCTTTATGGAATTATCCAGAAAGCAGAACTTTCTTCAGTTTATCAAATTTACGCTTTTTTCAGCGTCCGCGGGCATCATTCAGTTTGGCAGTTTTACTCTTTTGAATGAATTGGCAGGTTTGCCTTATTGGCCTTGTTATCTTTTTGCGCTTACTCTTTCTGTTGTCTATAATTTTACCGTGAACAGAAGGTTCACCTTTAAATCGGCAGCCAACATTCCTCTTGCTATGATGAAGGTTTTTGGCTATTACATCGTGTTTACGCCGTTGTCCACATGGTGGGGCTACGAGCTGACCAATATTGGCTGGAATGAATACATTGTGCTTGCGGGAACGATGATAATCAATTTTGTGACAGAATTTTTATTTACGCGTTTTGTGGTTTACCGCAACTCCATCAACACAAATGATCTGGGGCAGAAAGAAAATATAAAATACGAACAATTGGCTCAGACAGAGTTTAACGAGCCATCTGTTTCCGTGCAAGAATAATAACGTATGAATAATTCCATAAGCGGCCATGAAGGCTGCTTTTTTTGTGAGAAAATATATGAAAATGAAAGCGAAATCGTTTTAGCAAAAAATATGCTGGATTATTCAATATGCCAAAAAGTTGTAAGTTTATATACGCATAGTATTGATTTATTATATAAATAAATGATAAATTGTTGCATTATACAACAATATGGGGTAATATAGATATATTACGAAAACGATTAAGTGGCGGTGTTGCTATGAGTGTTGAATGGCATGGTGTGTCTTATCATGGAAAGCTCAATGTTTCCGGCATTAACCTTTTAGACAGGGGTGGACGCAAAGTCGTGCTCCGCGGCATGAGCAGCCACGGTATGCAGTGGTATCCACAGTTTGCTCGCACCGAATCCATCCGTACCACAAAGCAAGCGGGGGCCAATGTTTTTCGCGTTGCGATGTATACGGATGAAGGCGGATATTTGACAAACCGAGCCGTTGCTAAGGATGTCATCCGTGCAGTGGATGATACGCTGGCGCTGGACATGTATGCTATTATTGACTGGCACATTATGTTTGATAATGATCCGCTTGTTCATGTGGAAGAAGCGCAGTCTTTCTTTGATTACATAAGCAGATATTACAAAGATGCACCCGGCGTCCTTTACGAAATTTGTAACGAGCCCAACGGTGCCGAAGTCACTTGGGCAAAAAATGTTAAACCCTACGCACAAAAAGTTATACCAGTCATTCGCAAAAATGCACCAAATTCTGTTATTCTCGCAGGATGCCCCACATGGAGTCAGGACGTAGATATATGCGCGGCCGACCCGCTTGAATTTGATAATATTATGTATACGCTGCACTTTTATGCGGGGACACATGGTGCTGAACTCCGCAACAAATGCCTAAAGGCACTCGAGATGGGAGCGCCTATCTTTGTAAGTGAATGGGGCACCAGCGCTGCCGATGGAAACGGCGGGGTGTTCTTAAACGAAAGCGATGTTTGGCTTCGGTTTCTCGCGCAGTATGATATCAGCTGGTGCAACTGGAACCTTGGCGACCGGGATGAAACAAGCGCGGCGCTGTCTCCGGGAGCGCCGCTTGGAAACTGGACGCAGGAGCAGCTTTCTAAAAGCGGTCGGTATGTGTTTTCCAAATTGAATGGGACGATTTAAGACATGAAATAAGACGTCATCATACGCGAGCACTAAAAGCAATCTAAAGAGAGCAACTTAACTAGACTGTCATTATGACAAAAGCCATTTAATGTTCAATTAGGCAATTTAACACCTACAGTATACTCAGCTATTGTTTCTTTTCTAAACAAAGATAGAGGAACAGATTTAATGATAATTCGCAGAACCACAACAGATGATATAGAGACTTTATACAGCGGCACAATCACTCTTTATGTATAAAGAGTCGTACGGAGATTAATTTGTTAAAACTTTTTTGAATAGATCGCAGATTATTTATTACCTTTTTTCATTCTTGATTTTTTATAAAAAAGAAGGGGTGTCAATATGAAAAGAGAAGATAAGAAGGCTGGGGGACTGAAAAGCCTTTCTGCCAAAATACTCGTTGTCGTAATCTCAATGTTTGTTTTGGTTGTAGCGATTTGCGTCTTTGTCACACAGTACCAAAACAGCGCGTTTTCCGATGATTTGCTGTCTGATCAAGTAGACAGAGCTTTTTTGAATTTGAGCTCTTATCTTGACAGTATCACGCAAAGCTGTGAAAAAGGCGCAGATTTTTATTCTGACAACTATGATTTAATCAAGGCGATTGAACTAAGCAGTTTTGCGGTCGTGTCAGAAATTATTGGCGATTATCGGGATACCGGATTTGATTCTATCGTGATAACCAACATAAAAGGCAGTGTCATCTATTCATCCGCCGAAGAAATTGCTCTCGGCTCAAACATCTATAATTCAATGAATGCGCTGCAAAAAGCGTTGGAGGGGACACAAACATCAGGTATTTATCAAGACGAAAATCTAGGCATATATTGCACTTCAGCCGTACCCGCATATAATGTAGACGATGAAATCGTAGGCGGCGTTGTAACGATCACTCAACTCAATAAAACAAACCTGCTCGATGAACTCAAGAGCAATCACGGCCTTGAATTTACGCTGTATCAGGGCGATTCGCGTTATGTCACAACGATTGAAAAAGATGGACAGCGTGCAATCGGTACAAAACTAGATACCGACATTGCAGAAGTTGTTCTCAACAATGGTCAGGAATTCTCGAATACGACCAGTATATTTAACATACCACACCTATCTAAATACGCCTCGCTTAATGACAACGATGGCAATACAATCGGAGTTCTGGCAGCTGCAATGCCGCTTACCAATATAGAAAGCAGCCGCTATCAGACATTGACCATGACTGTCTCTATTTCTGCCGCCATTGTGCTGATTTCTGTATTATCCATTTTTCTCTTTGTCAGACGAAACATCAGAAAGCCGTTGCTGACTATCGCGGATAAAGCCACAAAGATAGCTGCCGGCGAAACGGATATCACTTTCAATTATCGGCGAAAAGATGAGATTGGCGTTTTGGCAACATCTTTCGACAGCATGATGCAATCAATCAAATCCCTTTCCGAAGATACCGGTATGCTCACACAAGCCGCCTTAAATGGAAACCTGTCCGCCAGAGCAGATGCATATCGTCATCAGGGCGGCTTCAGAAAGATCATTGACGGCATAAACAATACACTCGACGCGGTGACTATACCCATTGGCGATGCAGCGGGAGTGCTTAAAGAGATGGCAAAGGGCAACCTTGACGTCACGCTTATCAACGATTATAAGGGTGACCATGCTATTATAAAGAACGCGCTCAATCAAACAATCAGCGCTATCAGAAGTTACATCGATGAAATCTCAGAGCTTCTTCAATGTGTTGCGCAAGGTAATCTGAATGTCGGTATCTCTACGGATTACAAGGGCAATTTCGTAACGCTTAAGGATTCCATTAATAATATCACCTTTTCTTTAAGCGATGTGCTGTCTGAAATCAATATCGCCGCGGAACAGGTGGCCTCGGGTACTCGGCAGGTTTCAGATGGCAGCCAGAATATATCTCAGGGCGCTGCAGAGCAGGCCGCATCCATTCAGGAATTGACAGCCTCGATTTTGCAGATCGCGGAAGCCGCAAAGCAGAACGCTCAGAATGCCGACAAAGCCAATGAGCTCGTCATGGAAGCGAAACGGAGTGCAGCAAACGGCGATGGACAAATGCACAATATGCGAAAGGCCATGCAGGAAATCAACAATACAGCTTCAAATATATCTAAGATTATCAAGGTGATTGACGATATTGCGTTTCAAACCAATATACTCGCTTTAAACGCAGCTGTGGAAGCTGCACGTGCAGGTGTAAATGGCAAAGGCTTTGCTGTGGTTGCAGAGGAAGTAAGAAATCTTGCCGCCAGAAGCGCGCAGGCGGCAAAGGAAACCGCGGTTCTCATCGAAGGTTCAATCAGAGAGACAGCCGCCGGAACAAAAATTGCCGAGGAAACAGCATCATCGCTTTCGGATATTGTTGCAGGTGTTGAAAAGGCTGCGGCATTGGTGGGGGAAATCGCCGTTTCATCCATCGAACAGGCCACAGGCATTTCTCAGATTAATCAGGGCGTTGAGAAGATGTCTGGTGTTGTCCAGACCAATTCCGCTGCATCTCAACAAAGTGCGGCGGCAGCCGAACAGCTTTACAGCCAAGCAGAAACACTCAAAGACTTAGTGAATCAGTTTAAACTGAAAACAGATAACAATGGTGATGACCTTGTGCCTGGTCTTACCTGCGGATATGAGATCCTTGCTCTGCCAGATGTGCAGAAGCACGATGATCTCGATTGACCGTAGCTGGACGAAAACTGATTTTTTAAACACAGCAGCTGTTTTTTATGGGCTGCTGTGTTTTTCTTTAACTTGACACTTCTTAGATATCAATATAGAATTATCGGTATCAGCATACCGAAGTGGAGGTGCAATGATGGCCGGTTCAGCCAGTCAAATCTCCGTTATTTCAAAACAGACGCTTAAGAGACTTCCTGATTATTTGAACTTTCTAAAAACACTTCAGGAAGACGACATGATCTATATTTCGTCGCCGACTATTGCAAAAGCCATGCGGCTAAATGAAGTACAGGTGCGCAAAGACCTTGCGGCTGTCAGCACCAACGGGGGAAAGCCAAAGAAGGGTTTTCTCATTAATGAGCTCATCAAAAGCATCTCGTCTTTTCTCGGCTACGACAACACAAAAGAAGCTGTGCTCGTTGGCACAGGGCAGCTTGGCAGAGCGCTGTTATCATACAAAGGGTTTGAAGACTACGGTATAAAAATCGTGGCAGCGTTTGACAAACTGCCTGTTTCCTCAACCATCGGTTCAGTACCTGTCTTAACAATGGACAAGCTTGAAGACCTCTGCAACCGTATGCATATCCATATCGGCATTATCACTGTGCCGGACTCAGCAGCGCAGGAGGTATGCGATAGGCTTGTTAATAGCGAAATCTTAGCGATCTGGAACTTTGCACCCGTTCATCTTAAGGTGCCAGAACACATACTTGTCCAAAATGAAAACATGGCAGTATCTTTGTCTCTGTTGTCTAAACATTTGAAAAGATCCCTGGAAAAAAAGCCGTGAGCATATTATTTTTTGATTATATAATACGAAACATGGTATTAATAAGCTATGTACAGAAAGGAGTAAGAAGCTATGACATGTCATATTATGGTCGTTAAGATTGGTGGGCGCAGAGAGCACTCGCCAAAGGTTCAGGAGGTGCTGTCGGATTTTGGCTGTTCCATTAAGGTTCGGCTTGGGCTGCATGAAACAGATAACGTTTGTTCCGAGGAAGGCATTCTCATTTTACAACTGACAGGTGAAAAGGATGACATGCTGGGGCTTGAAAAAGCGCTGAATGAATTGCCAAGTGTAAAAGCCCAAATGGTGATTTTGGACTGATACTATTTTAAGGCTCTTTGTCTTTTGATATTGACAGGGAGCCTTTTTTTATTTTGCTCATTTATCATATATTCTGATTAAACTCATGATATCGTGGTAAATAAAAAAGGGTTTGAATTGCTTCTAGGAGGAGAAAACAGATTTGTTAATTAACCAATACGACATGCTTTTATGTATATCCAATGCAGTTGACCTGATCTCGGCAGAATACTCCAACCATCATCAGCAGGTTGCATTTTTATCATACCATATTGGTCAACAAATGGGGTTCGATGATGCCGCTTGCCGTGATTTGCTGATGGCCGGTATGCTTCATGATATCGGCGCTTTATCTAACGATGAAAGATTGATGCTCATCGAAGAAGAATCTGTCACCGTTAATAGCCATGCGTTTCGAAGTGCTAAACTTTTGGAAGAGGCGGCTGCTTTTTCAACTATTGCTGACATTGTCAGGCATCATCATGTCTCTTGGGCTTTTGGATCAGGCTTACACTTTCTTCAAAAGGAAGTCCCCATAAGCAGCCATATCCTTCATCTTGCAGACCGTGTCTGTGTAAAATTCAACCCGAAGCAGAGCGTTATTGAGCAGGTACCGGTCGTTATTAATAGCATCGCTCAGAATTCCGATACCATATTTATGCCTGAGGCAGTTAAGGCTCTCGAAAACTTAAAAAAATCCGACCATATATGGCTGAGTTTGCTGGAATCCTCACCGCTAGACTATTTGCCGGCTCAGCGTATTTTTGCGATGATGCCTCTTAACATCGATGAGCTTCTCGATGTGACACGGATGATTTCGTTCATTATCGATTTTCGGAGCCATTTCACAGCGACACATTCTGCAGGCGTGGCCGCCGTTGCCGAAAAGCTTGGCGAGTTAAGTGGCTTTTCTATAATCGAATGCAAAATGCTGCTCATAGCGGGATATCTTCATGACTTTGGAAAGCTGACCGTTCCGAATTCAGTCCTTGAAAAACCGTCTGCACTCAGTCGTCAGGAGTTCAATATCATACGAGGTCATACATTCCATACATACCGGCTGTTGAGTACAATTAGCGGTTTTGAAGAGATCAACAAGTGGGCATCGTTTCACCACGAAAAGCTTAACGGTAAAGGATATCCATTTCAGCTGAGTGAAGAAAGCATCCCTCTTGGCTCACGCATTATGGCTGTTGCGGATATTTTCACATCCATCACCGAAGACAGACCTTACCGCAGCGGTATGTCTCAAATGCAGATTGTGAGGGTTCTGAAAAACATGGCAGACGAAAAAGCCATATGCCAAAAAGTTGTAGATACGATGATTGGCAGGCTTGATGAGTTTATCGAGCTATGTCATGAAAGCCAGCAAAAAGAAGCTGCCATATATGAGAATTTTTTCAGCATCGCAGTCTGAAATCAATTGAAATCAATCTGAATATCTGATAATATAACTAGCACTTAATATTTTCAGCCGCAATGCATCCGTCTGTATTGTGGCATTTTATTAAAGGAGAGCCGACATGATTAAAGAATTCAAGGAGTTTATTTCAAAGGGTAATGTCTTAGACTTGGCTGTTGGTGTGATTATCGGCGGCGCTTTCGGTAAAATCGTTTCGTCGCTTGTGAACGATGTGATTATGCCTTGTATTGGTATCATAAGCGGCGGTCTTGATTTAAAGGACATGAGCTATGCTGTAGGGAATGCGACGATCGCGTATGGCAGCTTTATTCAGAGCATCATAGATTTTTTCATTATTGCCGTTAGTATTTTTATCATTATTAAAATCTTTAACAAGCTAAAGAAGAAAAAAGAAGAGAAGCCTGCCGCTCCACTGGCTCCGCGCGAGCCTTCCGGAGAAGAGGTTTTGCTGACAGAGATCAGAGATCTGCTTAGAAATAAATAAGCAGGAGGAAAATGAATGAAATATGCCTGGATAGAAGATTACTGCTTAGCAAAGAAAGGAGCAGAAAAGGAATACAAGGCGGAATGGGGTGCGCTGTTGTATAAGGTTGGCGGCAAGATGTTTGTCATGCAGGGGCAGGACAGTGATGGCCGGTCGATCATGACAGTAAAGCTTGAGCCTCCTTTCGGCGAGTTTTTGCGCAGCCAGTATGAGGATATAAGGCCTGGCTATTATATGAACAAACAGCATTGGAACTCTGTCGATTTAAGCGGCACGGTTCCTGATGACGTTATGAAAAACATGCTTGATAAGTCGTATGAGCTTGTTTTGCACTCGTTGACCAAAAAGGTGCAGAATGAGATATTCGATCTAAAAGCGTCATGCGTTTAAGGATAAGCTACAGTCTTACAGCTAGCTGCGAATATTACCGATGATAGGAAACATATGAGTTCGGATTGGAAGAAAAAAGCCGCCATTTTTATATCGAGTCAGACGGTGTCTCTGCTTGGTTCCTCACTTGTGCAATATGCGATTCTCTGGCACATTACACTATCCACACAATCGGGGCTGATGATGACGCTTTCGATTGTCTGTGGTTTTTTACCGAACTTTTTTCTGTCACCATTCGCAGGAGTCTGGGCAGATCGTTACAATAGAAAAACGCTCATTATTCTCTCGGATGCTGGCATTGCGACTGTCACGCTTGTGCTTGCCATTGTCTTTATGCTTGGATACGATGAGCTCTGGCTTCTTTTCCTGATATCGGCTGTACGCTCGTTGGGTACGGGCATACAGCAGCCGGCCGTGGGTGCGTTTATTCCGCAAATTGTTCCCGAAGAAAAGCTGACACGAGTCAACGCCATAAACAGCACCATTCAAAGCGTGATCACACTTGTGTCGCCTATGGCGAGCGGAGCTCTTATGGCTGTGGCTACACTTGACATTATATTTTTCATCGATGTTGTAACCGCCGCGATTGCGATTGGTATACTAAGCTTTTTTCTGCATGTGCCGCCGCATGAAAAGGCGACGCAAAAAAGACAAGAAGGATATTTTTCCGATTTTCGCAGCGGCCTGTCCTATATCAAATCACATGGTTTTGTGATAAAATTCTTGAGCTTTAGTGCGATTTTCTTTTTTCTTGCCGCCCCCGCCGCGTTTTTAACGCCATTGCAGGTGACAAGAAGCTTCAGCGGGGGAGTCTGGCACTTAAGCGCCATTGAGATTGCTTTTTCCTTAGGCATGGTTCTGGGCGGTTTGGTGATGGCCGCATGGGGCGGCTTTAAGAACAGAATCTACACAATGGTTTTTTCAGGGTTTGCACTTGGTATCTGTACGTTTGCCATGGGTGTCATACCGATATTTTGGATTTATCTGGCCGTGATGGGCGTGACTGGGGTTGTCATTCCATTGTTTCACACACCCGCGACTGTGCTGCTGCAGGAGAAGGTCGAGGAATCGTATCTTGGACGGGTATTCGGTTTATTTGGCATGATTACAAGCGCTGTGATGCCGCTTGGTATGCTCGTCTTTGGGCCACTGTCTGATACTGTCGCCATTGAGTGGCTGCTTGTTGGAACTGGAATATTGATGGTGGCCGTCAGCGCTATACTTCTTGGCAGTAAGTCACTAATACAAGCCGGACTTGCGCAGAAAGTTGGCTGAGACCATAAGTCCGCGAGCAATTTTTTTAGGTCGCAAATTAAATCTCGCTTAATGATTTCACTAATACGAACGTTCCATTTCACAGGCATTATCTTAAAACTTTTATTTCCGTTTTGTAATCTCAAGTTATAAACGTTGTTTTGTCAATCATCATATTCAAAATATCATCCCAAAAGCTGTTGACTTTATATAAAAGATAAATTATAGTCTTAATAATATAACTAGTAAATTAGTAAACTAGTAATTGGAGGACAGGGAATGAGAATCCCCACAACGCTTAAGCACAAACCGGTCATCGTATCCGAAAATTACGAAAACATTGATGGATACAGGGCGTACAATTCAGACACAAAAGGCCTGTCGCTCGGCCTCGCGCAATGGAATGATCGTGGCAAGGTGGAGATATCCGCAAAGGTCTGGCGATATACGGGAGAGAAATGGTCACGGCAGAGCGAAGAACTGCCATTGCACCGAGTCATTGATTTGGCGATTCTCGTTTGCAGGGCAAAGCAGCATTTTAGAGAAGCGTACCGCTACGATAAGCTTTATGACCCGGAAAATACACAGCTCGATCGCATCGGCTTGCAGGGAGACGCAATGACCGTATCAGTATGCACGGATAATCCTCTCATTGAAGAGGATATAAAGCTTTTTGCGGACGTATTGAGCACTAACGACGAATTGATCGGCGAGCGTCTTGCGACGCTTTCACGGTTGCTAAAGGAGCTGGGTTATTAATGGATAATGAAAAAAGAAAAAAGCTCAAAGAGCAATATGCCACGCGTCGCGTTGTTGGTGGTGTATATGCCGTTCACAACACTCAAAACGGTAAGCGGCTTTTATTCAGCACGACAGATATGCCAGGCAGCCTAAACCGCTTCAATTTTGCGCAGCAGATGGGCGGGTGTTTACATCCCAAGCTTCGCGGTGAGTGGGGTAAAAACGGCTCAAGCTTTGCTTTTGAAGTGATTGAAGAGTTGATAAAAAAGGAGGATCAGTCTGACAGCGAGTTCAAACAGGATGTCGAAGCGCTGATAAAAATGACACGAGAAAAATACTCTGAGGAGCAGCTATACTAAAAGATATATACTGCCGAAAAAACAGAAAGCAAATGACATGCTCAGACCGGTTTGTACGGATCGGTCTTTTAGTTTCAACTCGATTTATACTCTATATTTATTTATTGAATTATTTTTTACCGCTTTGTCTGTCTTTGTAGAGCATGTCGATTCTGCGATCGTATGTTTTTCTCCTTGTCTTGAGTAAAGACAGCCGGGCACTTCACCCAGCCTTCGGTGATAGTCGATGCACTCGCAGCACTTTCCATGATGTGAGCAGGATGTATAGGTGCGTAAACATTAAATTTTGTTGTTGCAGACCATTGTTTACCCTCAGAAGATATATCTATTTTCAATATAATGCAAGCGCTTACCGAAATGCAACGGACCTGAGCGTTGGTATTGAGCTCTGAAAGACAACAGTGATGGTATTGAAGCTATAAAGGCAAGTAAAACAATATTTCATGCGGATTCCACCTCCAATAGCTTGATTATGTATGCTGAATATCAACGAGCCACCAATACTTGTAAATAATTTTGCAATTTTATTAATAAAAAAAGGGTTATTGTTACAGATATCGAATTATAACTTACCCATATAGCGGAAATAATTCATTATTGTTTCATCACTGTTTCACGATTTGTCTTGGCTGCAGTCAAATGAATAAATAGAACGGAAGTTAGGTATGATTCGTAAGTACATACCATTGCAAGTGGTTTTACGGCGTATACCCTGAAAAAGGAGATTTTTTATGAGCCAATTTGTTCCCGAGATTCACGGAAATTTAAGAAAACATATGGTTCGCGTACCCGAAATTATTAACGAGGTCAGTGGGATCCGGATTTTCGGCAAAACAATTAAATCGTTGATTTTTACAACTGATGTAGCATTGATAAAGAACTGTAATGCCAACGCGGTAATCGCCGTTTATCCGTTTACGCCCCAGCCGCTCATTACACACGCAATCATCACTGTATCGGATATACCGGTATTTTGCGGAGTGGGCGGTGGAACCACTACGGGAAAACGTGTGGTCAACCTTGCTATGGACGCTGAGTTTCAGGGAGGTATCGGCGTCGTCGTCAATGCGCCAACCTCTAACGAGGTTCTGCTCAAGCTCAAAGACCGTATCGATATCCCTATCGTTATCACAGTGGTATCTGAAGCCGAAGATGTGGGAGAGAGGCTCAAATGCGGTGCGTCTATTATCAACGTATCAGGTGCGTCCAAATCACCGAGCATTGTCAAATCAATACGCAAGAAGTATCCTGAGGTACCTATCATCGCAACGGGCGGTCCGACTGTTGAGTCCATACAAAGGACAATTGAAGCCGGTGCAAACGCCATAACATACACACCGCCGACGTCAGCTGAGATATTTAAGCAGCTCATGGAAAAATATCGTGACCAAATATAACCACAACTATATAAAAGAGGTTGCATATTTTAAATTCTTGCGTATAATATTATTAAATAGTTACGGGAACATTACGTTATCATTACATATATTGCATGCTTAAGAGGTTTCTATGAAGAGTATTTTCGCCAATATAAAAGAATATTGCGTAAACACGATATACAACCTGAAGCGGGCTTCTGGACGAATTCTTAAGCGCACCCGCGCATTGTCTTCCCATTCATTCTTATCTGATAAAAAGGCGGGTTATTCCACAAGTGGTTCTGTGGCTGTGCCGGTTATGCGGAGCAGAACCCGTAGAAAACCAAAAATATGGTGGCAAAACAAGAAGATTATCATCGCAAGCTGTAGCTTTGTCATCATTGCTGCAATCGTTTTGACAATCGCGCTGCCCATATCTCAAAATGAAGCTTTGGCATCTGTGAATAACGGCATTGCATTTGCCGGAAATACACTTGTCTCACAAAACGGCGAGGATGTTTCCGCTGATACGCAAGAGGGTGGTCAACAAATCGGGCTCTTGGAAGTCGATACCCAAGGTTTGGGTGCCGAAACAGCAGCGGTTGCAACGCCGGAGCCGACTCCCATACCCACAACCGCACCCGATGAAGCCGATCTGGTTCCCGGTGTTCACGATCCGCGAATTATTGATGTACAGGAGCGTCTGATGGAGCTTGATTTTATGGATCCAGATGAGCCGACAGACTTTTACGGCAATGGTACAAAATTTGCGCTTCAGCTCTTTCAGCGAAAAAACAACCTGCAGGTAGACGGGCTGCTTGGCGAACAAACAATAACCGCCTTATTTTCGGAAGAAGCACTCCCTTATACGGTGAAGCTTGGCGACAGAGGTAACGACGTTGTGGCCATGCAGGAGAGATTGCAGTCGCTCAATTACCTTAAGGCCGGCCATACCGGCTATTTTGGTACCGACACAGAGGCTGCTGTTAAGAGCTTTCAAACCCGTAACGGTCTTTCTGCCGACGGCAATGTCGGTGAATACACAAGGGAGATACTATATTCGGAGGATGCAAGACCCGCCAAAACGACTAGCAGCAGCGCCAGCAGCTCCGGCGGTGGATCCGGCGGCGGAAGCGTCATCGCGGTGGGTAATCCCGATGAGGCATCCGTTGATAAGCTCATTGAAATTGCCAAGTCTAAGCTAGGCTGTAATTATACAAGAGCGGGGAAGGGCCCCAATGAGTTTGACTGCTCCGGCTTTGTTTATTACTGTCTCAATACGGCAGGCTATGGCATTAAATATATGACATCCAAAGGATGGGCAAATTGCAGCCTTCCAAAGGTCACGAGCATGTCTGATATGGTCAGAGGAGATATCATTTGTTTTAAAGGCCATGTGGGTATCTATATGGGAGACGGTCAGATGATCGATGCAGGATCCAGTGACGACCAGGTACGGATATGTTCCAACATCATGAGTTCAAAGTATTGGACAAGAAACTTCATCTGTGCAAGGCGCGTATTCTAAGAAGAAATACTGAATATGGAATTGTAAAAAGGCACACGGTTCAACACTTTGTGCCTTTAGCTTTTAATCAACCGAATAATTACGTCACTATCCCTTGGGTTTGATATCATCCTCCGTAATTTTTAGACAATTGTCTCCGTCCACCCAAAGACGTTCAAGACCGTAAAATTCACGTTCATGCTTATGAAAAACATGAATCAATATATCGCCGTAATCAAGCACGATCCATCGGCCTTCGCGATAGCCTTCTATTCGAAGCCGTTGCTTTCCTTTCTCCATCATGAGCTTTTCTACATCATCGCAGAGGGATCTGACATGAACGTCCGAACGACCGCTGGCGAGTATAAAGTAGTCCGCCACGATTGTCAGATGTGATACGTGCAGCACTATCACATCCTCAGCTTTTTTGAGAAACAATTGTTTAGAGATTTCCACAACGTCGTCATTGTATTGATGCATCAAATTAATTCTTTTCCTCCTTATTAATAAAATAGTTATAAGCCTCAAGGCTATTAGGGTGCAGAGCAAAACCCTTGCTATGCACGAAACACATGACTTGATCCAGCGCTATAAGCATCGCCTTATCGATATCCTGATAAGCAAATTGTCTGATGGCCTCAATACCCTCGAAATCGCGACCGGGTTCTATAAGATCGGCGAGATAAATCACTTTTTCCAGCAAAGACATACCGGCCCGGCCTGTCGTATGCCAGCGTATGGCGGAAAGTATATCTTTATCATCTATACCTAGCTGCTCTTTAACCATGGCAGCCCCAAGCTTTCCATGAATCAGCTCGGTGTTTCTTGCTTCTATTTCATCTAAAACAACGTCATATTGGTCTGCGTATACTTTATATCCATATTGACACTTGCCCTTTGCGACATCATGGAGCAAACCTGCCACACGGGCCTTTTCGGGATCAGCTCCGTATATCTTCGCAAGCTTCACAGCCTCACTGGCAGTGCCCAGAGAATGCGCGAGCCGCTTTTCGTCTATATTCTCTTCTAGGTAACGAATAATTGTAGGATCGTCCAGCATCTAAACCTCTTGATTATATACTCGGTGTTGTACGATATATTGCGCCACTTTTCTTGGAACCAGACCGTCTGTAAGCTTATTCGCGTTCATTTGCGACCTAATCTGCGAGGATGAGATGTTGGGACCGCATTCATCGGCCAAATGAATTTTATTCCCAAAGCGATCATTGAGTCTGTCCGCATATTGACGTACTTTAGCAAAGTCCTGACCCGGGCGCAAGATACAAATAAAATCTGTCAATGAGAAAACGCGTTCGCAATTTTTCCATTTTTCCAACTCAAACAGCGTATCCGCGCCGATAATATAATAATATGATTTTTGTGTTTGGCTGCACGAAAGCAGTTCCAATGTATCAACTGTATATGTGTACCCTTTTCTGTCCGTCTCAAGTGTGCTTAAGGAAAACCTTTTCTCATCAGCTATCGCAATCTTGATCATTTCGAGACGATGGTGTGCACTCGCAACAAAATCATCACGCTTATGCGGGGGAGTACCAAGCGGCAGAAAGACAATCTCGCCAAGACCAAACTCATACAACGCGATATAAGCCATTTTGAGATGACCGCTATGGATAGGATTAAACGTGCCTCCCAAAATGCCGATTCTATTTGGCTTCATTCGCAGATATTCTGTTTCAAGTTGAGAAAACTCCGTTAAATCGCGCATACCGGCACCTTTCACATCTAGTATTATACACTAGCGCAAAATTTATAACAAGTTGTGCAAGTATACAATATATATCATGTGGCAACAATGTTTACAGAGGAGGAGAAGGATATGGATGCTAGAATGCTGCGATACTATCGAAAGAAAATGCATGGTGGGCGATCACTCGTAGCGCGAACAATTGATCTTGTCATGTTCAGGTTGCTCATCGCGTTTATGTTGTTCTGGGTGCTGCTCTACTTTAGCCGCTCCTTTATGATTTCGATAATCATTTCGATATTTCTCACAATTGCCGTAAGCCTTGTGATACTGTTGATAAATCGAAAAAGAACAGAGCGGTTTATTAGCGAAGATTTAAACCGTATTAAAGAAAAATACTTGCTTGAAACGTTGACGTTTATGACTATCGGCCAGTTTTCAGATTACATGGATAAGCTCTTGGATGGCATAGAAAATATTGCGCCGTGGGATAAAGGCTTCACAGCCTGTAAAGATGCAGTTACAGTATATGCATTCCATAATCATCCTCGTTCAAATATCGATGTGTCTGATATTCTGGACGTGTTGCGCGGGAATACTGAACCATTGATTCTTATATCACTGAGCGAATTCAGCGAGAACGCCCGAAAGCTTTGCGAGAGCATGGCAGAAGACATCACATTGATACCGGGGTCTTCTGTATTAAAGCTTGCAGCGAAGCATGATATGCTGCCGAACGAAGAAGACGCAGAACAGCGTGCAAAAAACGAGATGAACGCGTCGATTTTGACGCTTGAAGAAATAAAACAGTCCACCTTAAGTAAAGCCAAAATCAAGCGTTATGTGATCTGCGGTGTAATCGTGCTGTTATGGCCTTTGATAGCTGGTTTTAAGTTTTATTACCCTATTATCGCTGCAATATGCTTCCTTCTTGCTGTTTTGGCCTTCAAGAAGAGCCATACGAGCAAAGAAAGTGACGGTATAGGTATATCCTGACTTGACAAAAATCTACGCAGATAATAAAATTGACTATGGTTCTAATATGAGATATTACTATTATTTTCTTTTTATAGATAATTCCTTATTAGCAATCTAATACGCACAGAGAGTATAATTTTATAACACAAATTATAAGATTATAATTGAAGTGCATTAACAAGCGGCAAGTATACAAAGCGAAATTGGCTATGGGGGTATATTTGCTTTAAAAACTTAATAGAGGAGGTGCGACATACTCAAGTGGATATTTGGCATGTCATTCTGCCTCTTGTAACAATTGTCATCGGTGCGTTTTTTGGTTATATTTACAGAAGAAACGTGGCTGAAGCAAAAGTAGGCAGGGCAGAAGAATCAGTTAAAAAGCTTGTGGCTGATGCTCAGAGAAAAGCCGAAGCAGTCAAAAAGGAAACGATACTGGAAGCCAAAGAAGAGGTCCACACCTTAAGAACTGAATTCGATAGAGAATCCAAAGAAAGACGAAGCGAGATCCAAAGAATCGAGAGAAGGTTAGCCCAAAGGGAAGAAATGCTTGATAAGAAAATGGCAAGCGTGGAATCCAAAGACGAACAGATCAACAAAAAGCTTAAGGAAGTCAGCAAGCGCAAGGAAGACATCGATCAGGTGTTTGCCGATCAGGTCACCCAGCTGGAGAAAATCTCCGGGATGACGATCGACGAAGCCAAATCGCTGCTGCTTGAAAAGGTCGAGCAGGAAACCAGACGCGACATGGCGGTTTATGTCCGGGATATCGAGTATAAGGCCAAAGAAGAGGCCGACAAGAAATCCCGTGAAATCATAGCCAACGCCATTCAGAAATATGCGGCTGACCACGTGGCGGAAAATACAGTTTCGGTTGTATCTTTGCCCAACGATGAAATGAAGGGCAGAATCATTGGCCGTGAAGGGCGTAACATCCGTGCGCTTGAAACGGCAACAGGGATCGACTTAATCATCGATGATACGCCGGAGGCCGTCATACTGTCAGGATTTGACCCCATCAGGAGGGAAATAGCGCGGATCGCGCTGGAAAAGCTCATCATCGATGGCAGAATCCATCCGGCACGTATTGAAGAAATGGTCAAAAAGGCGCGCAAAGAGGTGGATAAGGAGATACGTGACGCGGGAGAGCAGGCCGCTTTTGATACCGGCATACATAATCTGCACCCCGAAATCGTCAAGCTTCTTGGAAGGCTCAAATACCGCACGAGCTATGGTCAGAACGTACTTAAGCATTCGTTGGAGGTTGCACATCTGTCGGCAGTCATGGCGGCAGAGCTTGGAGCCAATGTCAAGCTTGCCAAACGCGGCGGCCTTCTGCATGACATCGGTAAAGCAGTTGACCACGAGGTTGAAGGGCCTCACATTCAGATTGGTGCCGATCTGGCAAAGAAATACCGGGAAGCAAACGATGTGATACATTGTATTCAGGCACATCATGGCGACATCGAAGCGCAGACCGTGGAAGCGGTTCTCGTTCAGTCGGCAGACGCCATTTCGGCGGCGCGGCCCGGTGCAAGAAGAGAAACTCTCGAAAACTACATAAAACGCTTAGAAGCTTTGGAAGAAATCGCGAATTCGTTCTCGGGCGTCGACAAGTGCTACGCCATACAGGCGGGACGTGAAGTCCGCATATTGGTTAAGCCTGAGGATGTGGATGATGCTGGCATGCATTTAATGGCCAAGGACATCGTAAAGAAAATCGAAAAGGATCTGGACTATCCGGGCCAAATCAAGGTCAATGTAATCAGAGAAACCAGATCAATCGATTTTGCAAAGTAAACAAACAGAAGAGTCGAAGAATTTCGGCTCTTCTTTCAGTTTGGGTTCCTATAAATGTGAGTGGTTTTTTATAGATAACTTGGTTTGGAGGCCTTGATATGTTCAAAATTGCGGATGCGCATTCGGATTTTCTTGCTTACCATGTGGTTGAAGCCAGTGAAGGCCGTCTATTTAACCATGCAGACATTGAGCGTATGAAAAGGGGCGGTATCGCGCTGCAAACATTTGCCGTTTGGGTGCCACCTGAGACAAAAAACAAGCTCGCTGCCGGCTTTAAGCAGATCGAGTATTTCCATTCTTATATCAAAAAAAACGCAGATGATATCATTCATTGCACAAGCGGTACATGTTTCAAGACAAGTCATCCAATCAAGGCTGTTCTTGCCATCGAGAGCGGCGAAAGCATCGACTGCCGCAATGATCAGATATCAAAAGCTTACGACAAAGGCGTTCGGATATTCAGCCTCACATGGAACAGTGAGAACGCTTATGCGAGCGGTTGTCACAGCGAGGGTGGGCTTAAGAAGAAGGGAATAGAAGCCGTAGAACAGCTCAATAGTCTGGGTATCGCGCTTGATGTATCGCATATCAACGAACAAGGCTTTTGGGAAGCGCTTGAGTGTTACAATCATGCGCCATGCGCCACGCATTCCTGTGTATACGAATTACATCCCTCATCCCGCAATTTAAAGAAAGAGCAAATCAAAGCAATAATTAAACGCGATGGGTTTATCGGCATCAATTTTTATACGGAATTCTTGAGAGGCAGATATGCCACTATTGATGATATTTTGGATCATATCGAATATGTGCTCGATTGTGGCGGGGAAGAGGTTGTCGGCTTTGGCTCTGATTTTTGTGGCATAGAGCTGACGCCAGAAGGAATTGATTCAGTAGCCGATCTTCAAAAGATACCCGAGGCAATGCTGCGCCGTCGATATCCCGACAGCCTCATTTCGAAAATTAGTTATGGCAATTTTGCCGGATTTATATTAAAATTTTTAAAACAATAACAAGGTGCGTAGAAATGAAAAATATTTATGAAAATCCGTTGATTACACGATATGCCTCAAGGGATATGGCTGAGGTTTTCTCTGACGATAATAAATTTAAAACCTGGCGAAGGCTTTGGGTGGCGCTCGCTGAATGCGAGAAAGCCATGGGGCTTGATATCACCGATGAACAAATCACCGAGCTTAAACAGCATATGGACGACATCAACTACGATGTGGCTGAGGCACAGGAAAAGATTGTGAGACACGATGTAATGGCGCATGTGCACGCCTATGGCGTCCAATGTCCCAAAGCGCGCCCAATCATTCATCTTGGCGCGACAAGCTGCTTCGTGGGCGACAACACTGATTTGATTGTGATGTACAATGCGCTTAAGCTCGTTGAGGACAAGCTTGTGAGCGTCATTGAGAATCTGTCGCATTTTGCGCTTAAATACAAAGACATGCCGACGCTGGGTTTTACGCATTTTCAACCCGCCCAGCTCACCACTGTGGGCAAGCGCGCCACACTGTGGATGCAGGATCTGCTCATGGATTTACAGCAGATACAAAATATTCTCAGTGACTACAAGCTCCGCGGCGTAAAAGGCACAACAGGTACGAGCGCCAGCTTTTTATCGCTTTTCGACGGTGATGCAGACAAAGTGAAATCACTGGACCAAGCCGTCTGTGAAAAGATGGGCTTTTCATCCTCCTACGCCGTAACCGGCCAAACATACCCGCGCAAATTTGATTCTATCGTGCTGAGCGCCCTGTCACTCTTTGCGCAGAGCGCTTATAAATTCAGCAACGACCTTCGTCTGCTGCAAAACCTTAAGGAGATCGAAGAGCCGTTTGAGAAACAGCAAATTGGATCCTCTGCAATGGCCTACAAGCGCAATCCGATGCGCAGCGAACGTATGGGTGCGCTATGCCGCTTTGTGCTCTCAATGCCTGTGAACGCGGCTATCACGGCTTCTACGCAGTGGTTTGAGCGTACGCTCGATGATTCAGCGAACAAGCGTCTCGTGATCCCACAGAGCTTCCTCGCGGTGGATGCGATACTTAACCTGTATCTCAACATTAGCGACGGTCTCGTGGTGTATGAGAATGTGATTAAAAATCACATCAATCAGGAGCTGCCGTTTATGGCCACCGAAACGATACTCATGGAAGCGGTTAAGCGCGGAGGAGACAGACAGGATCTGCATGAGCATATCCGCACGCATTCCATGGCTGCCGCAGAGCGCGTCAAGCTGCATGGGCTCAGCAATAATCTCCTTGATCTTATCAAAGATGATCCGGCGTTTATGCTCAAGGCTCAGGAAATTGACGATTTGCTGGATCCAGAGAAGTTTACGGGATGTGCCTCAAAGCAGACACAGGATTTTGTGGACGAGCAGGTGAATCCCATATTGTTGCAATATGCGGGACGCATTGGAATTAAAGGAGACGTACGCGTCTGAACAACTACAGTAGTCGACAAGCTCGGAATGACAAAAGCGTGACAACCTAAAAGTGCCGTTGTAGGCGATTCATTCTGTAGAAATGGGCCACGCAAAGACGTCAGGCTTTGTGGGGTTAAGGAGGAGCAAGGAAGCGGGTGAAAGTTTTTCTGAAGAAAAACGGAGCAAAGCGTACTTTGCTCCGACGTGGCAGGGGAGACGCGACTCGAACACGCAACCGTCGGTTTTGGAGACCGATGCTCTACCAATTGAGCCACTCCCCTTCAGCAGACAATCGATATTATAAACAATTTGCCATGACACGTCAATAGGAGGAATACAGAAAAACAATCATAATGTCTATACGGCATAAACAGATGCATGTGATTATCTTTAGAATTCAATTCTAGTTTTTAATATTTTTATCAATGGAGGGACTTATATGTCTTTGGTCAACCTTAAGAATATTCTGAGTCAGGCCGAAACGGAAAGCTATGGTGTGGGCAGTTTTGATGTCTTCAATATTGAAATGCTTAAAGGCGTACTGGATGCAGCAGAGGAAGCGAGGTCTCCGGTGATTCTGGCCTATGCCGAAGTATTTGAAGAGTTCATCGAGCTTGAAAGCTTTGCACCGGTGATGATCCGCATGGCGCAAAAGGCCACGGTGCCGGTTGCCGTCCATCTGGATCATGCCACTTCGCTTGAATTTATACTTCGCGCTGTGCACAGCGGATTTTCCTCTGTCATGATCGATGCATCCGAAAAACCGTTCAAGGATAACGTCGCCATTACAAAACAAGTCATGCAGATTTGTCGAACGTTTGACGTTTCGGTTGAGGCGGAGCTTGGGCATGTATCAGGCGGTGAAGGCTTGTACAATAATGATGAATACATCTATACTGATGTCAGCGAAGCCAAAATGTTTGTTGAAGAAACAGATGTTGATGCGCTGGCGGTAGCCATCGGCACTGTTCATGGCGTATATAAGAGCACACCGAAACTGAGTATTGATCGGCTCAAAGCCATTAAAGACATCGTGAAGATACCTCTTGTGCTGCATGGCGGGTCAGGGCTTACTGATGGGGATTTTAGAAATACCATCGCAAACGGTGTATCCAAGGTCAATATTTTCACCGATCTGATGCTGGCCGCCCAAGAAAGCTTGCGCAATCAACAAGATGAAAAAGTATTATATTTTAATCAGTGCATAAACGCAGCCGACGCTGTTAAAAACGAAACCATTAAGAAAATGTTGGTTTTCGGAAGCAACGGAAAAGCTGACTAATCGTGTTTATGTAACAGGAGGATGACTATGAAAACATATACTCTCGGGTTTGTGGGCGCAGGAAATATGGCCAGCGCAATTATCAGCGGCGCTGTGGAAAAAAGAGTGGTGTCCGCAGAGCAGATATACGTTTTTGATGTGGATACACAAATATCACAAGCCATGTCTTCGCAGCTTGGTATCGTCTCTGTACCAAGCCTCAACGAATTATGTGGCAAAGCTGAGATAATTGTAGCCGCAGTGAAGCCAAACGTGCTGGCTGCTGTGTTGAATGAATTAAAGCCGCTTATTGGCAATAAGCCCCTCGTATCTATCGCAGCGGGATGGAGCGCGGACATGATAAAATCACAGATTGGTGAAGATAAAAAGGTTTTGCGTCTCATGCCTAATACGCCGCTTTTAGCGGGGGAGGGTATGAGCGTCTTTGAATCGCCCAGCAACCTATCAGAGGAAGAAACTGCGTTTGTAGAAAGTTTATTTTCCGCGCTTGGCAAAATCGATCATGCGCCATGCAAAAACATGGATGCCGTTACGGGTATATCCGGAAGCGGGCCTGCGTATGTGTTTATG
Source organism: Bacillota bacterium (assembly GCA_023391105.1). Lineage (GTDB taxonomy): Bacteria > Bacillota > Clostridia > Christensenellales > SZUA-584 > SZUA-584. The sequence continues at coordinate 7,395 of JAEWBO010000013.1, read as the reverse complement.
TTTATTGAAGCGCTTGCTGATGCCGGGGTGCTTTGCGGGTTGACACGCGCACAGGCACAAAAGCTTGCCGCGCAAACGGTGATGGGCAGCGCCAAAATGGTGCTGGATACCGGCAGTCATCCGGGCGTTCTCAAAGACGCAGTTTGTTCACCGGGTGGAACCACGATTGAAGCAGTCAAATCGCTCGAGAACGATGGTTTTCGCAGCGCTGTTATGAACGCTGTGGTGAAATGTGCAGAAAAGTCCCAGAAAATGTCTAAATCATGATGAAAGAAGTTATCATATATACAGACGGCGCTTGCTCGTATAATCCTGGGCCCGGCGGATGGGCAGCCGTGCTGATTTATAAGGGCAACGAAAAAAGGATCAGCGGCTTTGAGCCGGAGACAACGAACAACCGCATGGAATTATCTGCCGTGCTTGAAGCGCTTAAAGCGCTCAAAGAACCGTGCAGCGTGGTCGTCCATACAGACAGTGCATATATACATAACGCGTTTGAGCGCGGATGGATCGATAAATGGCTTTCGAATGGATGGAAAAACGCCTCCAAACAGCCTGTGGAGAATCAGGATTTATGGAAAGCCATTTTGCAAGCTGCACAAAATCATAAGGTCTCGTATAAAAAAGTTAAGGGACACGCTAATGATAAGTACAACAACATCTGTGACGAGCTTGCGAGAAAAGCGATTAAGGATAACAAGGCGTAAAAGAGATATCTTCAACTATGCGTAAAAGGCTAGTTTTGCGCATAGTTTAACTGCTTTTCTACGAATAAGCTTATCATCACATCTTATAGATTGCGGGTATTTATATGTCAAAGCTCAGCAAAACGGAAATAAATGTTCAAAAGACGGAAAAATTGCGTCACGTACTGGATACTCTGCCTAAGTTCTGTCTTGAATTCTTTCGTGGTATCGAACCTAATACATTGTTACTCACACGCATCAATTACGCATACGATCTGCGTCTCTTTTTCAGCTTTTTGGAAAATGAACTCGGTAAAGACGTCAAAAATATGAATGCGCATGATTTAAACGCAATAACGCTGACGGATATAGAGCGTTTCCTTGAATATGTGTCTTTATACTATAAAGATGATACGGCCATAGAAAACGGCGAAAAAGGTATCGCTCGCAAACTTTCAACTTTACGCGCTTTTTTTAAGTACTACTATAACAAAGAAGTGCTTGAGAATAACGTCACCACACGCTTAAAGACGCCACAGATTCACGAAAAACCGATATTACGTTTGGATCAAGATGAAGCCTTAAAGCTGCTGCATGTGATTGATACCGGCGATGGACTCACCGACAAACAGCTTGGTTATCACCAACGCACGCGTCTGCGCGATCTGGCTATATTCACACTTTTCCTCACAACTGGCATTCGTATCAGCGAACTCTGCGCGCTGGACGTCAGCGATGTTGATCTTCAGAGACGTTCCTTTAAGGTGCTGCGCAAAGGCGGAAATGAAACACTGCTATATTTTAGCGAGCAGACGGCAAGTTCGATAGAGCAGTATCTGGAACAGAGAAAAAGCGCCGCTAATTATAGCCTCAGCTCTCCCCTGTTTCTTTCTCTGCAAAACAAGCGAATGAGTGTTCGTGCCTTACAGATGCTCGTACAAAAGTATGCTCAGCTCGCCGTACCGCTGAAAAATATCTCTCCGCACAAGCTGCGCAGCACATACGGCACGCTGCTATATCAGCAAACGGGCGATATCTATCTTGTGGCGGATGTTCTTGGGCATAAAGACGTCAATACCACGCGAAAGCATTATGCCGCGATCGACGAATCGCGAAGAAAACTGGCATCTGAGGCAGTTATATTCAGTCCTGATGATAAATAAGAACATTTGTTTGCATTTTTCATTGACATCAAGCCAAGGTTTTGTTATATTTTCTTTAATACGGAGATGAACAAAGATGTCAATATATTTGAACGTTGGAGCAATATAAAATACAAGTGAGGTTTCTATGGAAGATTTGACACGGCGGCAAAACGAAGTGCTCGAATACTTAAAGGATTACATCAACGAGAACGGCTATGCGCCATGTGTGCGCGATATATGTCTGGCTCTTGATTTAAAATCCACATCGACAGCGCATGCGCATCTCACAAAGCTCGAAAGAAAAGGCTACATCTCAAGAGACCCAGCCAAGCCGCGTACCATCATGATACTTGACGGCAGCGCACAAAAGCAACGCATGGTGGCTGTGCCTGTTTTGGGTCGTGTTGCAGCGGGTTATCCGATTACAGCCGTAGAAAACATAGAAGAATACCTCTCTCTCCCCTATTCTCTGCTCGGCAGCGATGACGTTTTCATTTTAAACGTCTGCGGTGACAGCATGGTTAACGCCGGTATATTTGACAGAGACAAGATCATCGCACAAAAACAAGATTACGCACAAAACGGCGACATCGTCGTCGCATTGCTCGAAGACGAAGCCACCGTCAAACGTTTTTTTGTGGAAAACGGACATGTCCGTCTTCAGCCCGAAAATGACAACTATGCACCGATCTTTACACGCAATATCGATATACTCGGTAAGGTGATCGGTGTGCTGCGCATGTTCAGATAATATTCATTTCCTCGAGCGCCGTCATGAGCCCAAGCTTCATGTGCGTATATGTTAAGCCGCCCTGTGCGTAAACAATATACGGCGGCTTGACAGGTGCGTCAGCACTAAGTTCTATTGAGGCGCCCTGCACGAATGTCCCCGCGGCCATCACAATCGGGTTATCATAACCCGGCATATCCCAGGGTACTGGCACAGCCCGGCTGTCTACAGCCGCGGCTTTTTGTATGCCGCGCGTATAGGCCAAAAGCAGCTGCTCATCATCTAGCATGATCGATTGCGTGATATCGCTTCTTGTATCATCGTGTTTTGGAAACACTTTGTATCCGAGCGTCTCAAAAACCTTTGCAAAAAGCACGCTGCCTTTGAGCGCTTGTCCCACCACATGGGGCGCCATAAAAAGCCCTTGAAAAAAGCTGCGGTAGGGCGCTTCGTAAGAGCCGACTTCCATTCCAAGACCGGGACATGTCAGCCTGTTTTCCACAAGCTCCACAAGATCTGCGCGCCCGGCCACATAGCCGCCCGTGGGCGCAAGCCCACCGCCCGGATTTTTGATCATGGAACCCGCAATCAGATCCACACCGCATTCAATGGGCTCTTCCAGCTCGCAGAACTCACCATAGCAGTTATCAACAATAATAATGATGTCGGGAAACTGGCGTTTAATGGCGAGGACAAACTCACGCATTTCCAGTGTAGATATCGCTTTGCGCCACTCATAGCCTCTGGAGCGTTGGATAAACAGCGCCTTGGGGCGCTCGCAAGATTTAATCACACGTTCCACACGCGCCAAATCGATGCTGCCGGTTGGGAGCATATTAACCTGCTGATAGTTCACAGCCCAGTCCATAAGTGCGCCGGTATCGCCCGCGCTTTTCTTGCCGATGACGTTCTGCAGCGTATCGTACGGAGGGCCGGTCACACTGATTAGCGTATCCAAAGGGCGCAGGACTGCGTATAAAGCAAGCGAAATCGCGTGTGTGCCCGAGGCGATATGCGGGCTCACCACAGCCTTTTGTGCCTTGACGATACGCGCAAACACGTCACATAAAGCCTGTCTGCCCTCATCCGCGTAACCATAGCCCGTGGTGGGCGCAAAATGTCGCTGGCTGATGTTTTCCTGACGAAACGCATCAATCACCTTGTATTGATTGTTTTCAGCCGTTGTTTCAATGGGTTTAAATACATGCGAAACAGCTCTCTCCGCGTCGTTGACAAGCGATTGAGTTTTCTTGCTTATTTTTAAGTTGTCGAGTATCTGCATATGCTATTCTTCCGGTGATTCTTTCTGTTTGTCGGAGAACGTGAAGAATACGGCTCTCGCAGGAGATATTGTGGATACCGCGTGTTTATAGATCATCATTTGTTTGCCGTCACTGTCAAGGATGATCGTAAAATTATCGAACCCTTTTACTGTGCCTTTGATTTGGTAGCCGTTTGTCAAATGAATCGTCACAACTACATGTTCTTTTCGAACCTGATTCAAGAAAACATCCTGGAGTACGATGACTGACTTTTGCATATTAAAACCCCTTTCCTTTTATATAAAGCATTATATCATTAATTGTGTCTTCTATACATGGATGTGTGCAAACATCAAACCATACAATGCGTTCGTCTCTGCGAAACCAGGTCATCTGTCTTTTGGCAAACCGCCTTGTATTGCGCTTGATCAGCGAAACAGCTTCATCAAGACCCGTTTGATCTTTAAAATAATCGATGAGTTCTTTGTAGCCTATGGCCTTAAGCGCATTGATATCACCATATGCGTCATATACGCGACGCGCCTCATCAACAAGCCCCATATGTATCATTTCATCCACGCGCGCCTCGATACGTTTGTAGAGCACATCTCTTGGCATGCTAAGCCCAATCATTAAGAAATCGTCATCAGTGTTGGGCTGCCTAAAATCATAAGCGTTTTCTTCACCTTTTGTTTCTACTATTTCAAGGCGGCGTATAATACGCCTCTTGTCGGTTCTCGCAATGATTTTGGCATATTCAGGGTCTTTTTTTTCCAGTATATTATACAAGTATTCTGTCCCTTTGTCATCCGCAAGTTGTGTATACTTATGTCGAATAATGTCATTACTGATCTTTGTGCCAAAATTTAAATTGTAAACCAATGAATTGATATACAGACCCGTTCCGCCAGCGACGACAGGAATTTCGCCGTTTGCATTGGCTTTTTCGATAAGCGAAAAAGCGCTTTTTTGAAACTCGGCGACGGAATAAGCCTCATCAGGATTCACGATATCCATCATTTCATGCCGGACGCCCTGCATTTCTTCTTGGGTCGCTTTTGCTGTGCCAATATCCATGTCCTTATATATCTGCATGCTGTCGGCTGAAACAATGCAGGTTCTAAGCTGCTTTGCCACCTCAACAGATACCTTTGTTTTGCCCGAAGCCGTAGGCCCGGTTATGATGATAAATCGTCTCATAATACTCTCTTAAAGCTTTTGTCAATCTGCTTTTTTGTGATGACGGTGATCACTGGCCGCCCGTGCGGGCAAGTCGGCGTCACGCCCGTGTGCAAGAAGCTTTGTGCAACGCTTAGCAGCTCGGCCTGTGACAGCTTGTCCCCTGCTTTAACGGCGCTGCGGCATGAAGCGCGTATGATCATCTCTCTCTTCAGCACTTCTTTTCCTCGGTTCTCCGATATTTCGCTGAGCGCATCGCTGATAAGCTCAGTCACAGGCACTCCCGCCACAACCATAGGTACTGCGCTTACCTTATATTCAAGCATACCAAATGGTTCTATATCGAAGCCGAGCGATTGGAACACATCTATATATTCATCAATGAGCAGCTTATGCGCATGAGACACAGTGAGCACAGTCGGAGTCAGCAGCGGCTGAGACGCGCTGTTTTGCTTGCTGATGAACTTATCATACAGCAAGCGCTCGTGAGCGGCGTGCTGGTCGATAATCAGAAGATCGTCGCCCTGTTCCACAAGTACATAGGTATTCGCGAAACAGCCAATGACGCGAAAGCTTTGCGGCGCGGCAACCGTGGCTACTGTCGCAAAGTCAGTTTCAGTCATATCCAATGATATTTCTTCGGAATCCAGACTGTCCCTCACCTCGTGCTGAGCCTCATAGGTATAAGTCTCACGTGAGGGCTGAGCAGTCAGCTCTGTCTCCTTAAGCGATGCGCCGCCAAAACCAGAAAACAATGCTGTTTGAAACACTTCCTTGGGTGCCTGCATTTCCACACTGCTGCGCGGTTTTTCTGGCTGCGCGGGCATATCTATCATCACGCTGCCGCGAATCTCCTTGGAGGCTTGCGAAACAGCTTCCTTTATCACGTATTCTACCGCCGCGCTGTCACGGAAACGTACCTGAAGCTTATTGGGATGCACGTTGACATCCACTTCACCCGGCGGCAGCATGATATTGAGTGCGTAAAAGGGCGATTCGCCCTTCACAAGCGTGGGCCCGTATGCGCTTTTGACCATGTCGCCAAGTGATGTGCTTCTGACAAAGCGTCTGTTGACGAAAAGCGAACCCTTCTGTTTGTTTTTCATCACAGCCCCCGGCCGTGCCACATAGCCCTCAACCTTAATGTCGTTCGCCTCATATGATACATAAACAATATTGTCCATCAGTGCAGCGCCGTATACGCAATAGATCGCATCCTTTAAGTCACCGTTGCCCGGGCTGTGATATATCGTTTTACCCTGTGAGGTGTAATGGAACGAGATTTCGGGAAAAGCAAGTATATATCGTGATATGAGATCTGATATATACGCGGCCTCCTGCTGCTCCGATTTTAAAAACTTAAGCCGTGCGGGAACATTATAAAACAAATGACTGACCGTCACAGATGTGCCGTCCGGCAGGCCTGCAGGACTGATACCGTCAATTCTGCCGCCCGATACGCGTATCTGCGTGCCAAGCTCTGCCTCGCGCTTTTTCGTCTTCATATCCACAACAGACACGGCTGCGATACTAGACAGCGCTTCGCCGCGAAAGCCTTGCGTATTGATAAAATACAGATCATTTTCAGTCGATATTTTGCTGGTCGCGTGCTTTTCAAACGCGAGCTCCGCATCCTCAGCATCGATGCCTTTTCCGTTGTCCGTGATACAAAGCTGTTTGATGCCGCCGCCTGTGACTCTAATGCTGACGGCGCTTGAACCCGCGTCAATCGCATTTTCGATGAGCTCTTTAACAATGCTGAGCGGCCGTTCCACCACTTCTCCTGCCGCGATTTTATCGGATACGTTTTTTGGAAGTCTTCTGATCTCCCCCATTTTGCCTCCCCTTACAGTCTGTGCTTGATTTCGCTTAATAACTTTAATGAATCAAGCGGCGTGATGTTGTCAAGATTCACCTCTCGCAGCATATCGATAAGCTCATCTTTTCCAAATGCCGTTTCCACCTGCTTTTTCTGTCCCAAAATACTTTCATCCTTTTCGATGAGTGCCTGCATGATCGCCTTAGCTCGCTCAGTCACATCAGATGGAACACCCGCGAGCTTTGCGACCTCGATGCCAAAGCTTCTATCCGCACCGCCGCGTACGATCTTATGAAGAAAAATAACGGTGTCACCCATCTCTTTAACGGTTATCGAATAATTGCTGACACCCTCCACAACACCTTCGAGCTCGGAGAGCTCGTGAAAATGCGTGGCAAAAAGCGTTTTGGCCTTGATTCGGCTGCTGATAAACTCCACGACCGACCAAGCGATAGACAAACCGTCAAGCGTGCTGGTGCCGCGGCCGATCTCATCGAGTATCAAAAGGCTCTTTTTCGTGGCGTTGTTCAGTATGTTTGCAACCTCGTTCATTTCCACCATAAAGGTACTCTGC
>JAEWBO010000033.1 GCA_023391105.1 Bacillota bacterium | reverse complement strand
CCGCAATACCATCATGGTTCAACCGCTCAATGATCTCGTATGCCCTGTTAACACGTGAATGCGCTGCCTTTTGCACATGCGCAACCAATGTGTCGTTGCCACAGTTTATATCCAGCCCCAGAACATGAGCTTCACCATTCATATGTGCCGCTAACTCAATGCCCGCAATCGCTCCGTCGGTTTTTTCCAGCGTGCCAAACCCGCGGCATTCGTCATGATCCGTGATCGCAAAAGCAGCCAGCCCTGCGGCCGCCGCTCTTTGAGCGACTTCCTGCGGCGTGAGCTCGCCGTCCGAAAACGTTGTATGAATATGAAGATCAACCTTCATTCCTTTTTCACCTTTTCATAGGCTTTATATAAAAAACGGCTTTCTTCTATTATATAGCGCTCATGACGCGCTTCGCCAATCTTATCCTGCTCATCATGTGCTTCGATATCAAATATCAGCCTCTTGCCGTTTACCTCCGCCAGCGTGGCCTTGGCCCAAACTCTAACGCCGACAGGCGTCGCCGCCAGATGCGAAGCGTCTATGCGGATACCCACAGTGGAATAGCCTTCCGGCAGCTGCGGCTGCACCGCGGTATACGCCGCTTTTTCCATTAACGCGATCATCATAGGCGTCGCAAACACCTCAGCGAGCCCGCTTTCCACGGCTTTTGCGGTATCCTTCATCTCAACAATGGTCTCCGCCTGTGCGCAAATGCCCGGTTTCATCTCTATTTCCATATCTGCTCCTTAACGCTGTCCTTGGCAGGCCGACGGGTAAACCACCTCATCCTTGCCAACCTTCATGGCGATATGAGGAATGCCCGCCTCAATATATTCTTCTCCATATTCCTTAAATCCAAACTTTTTGTACAGCGGCACAATATAGGTTTGCGCACTGATTTCTACAACTTGGGCGCCCGATGAAAACGTCTTGTAGAGCAGCAGCCTTAACGCAAGGTCACCAATCTTCTGGCCGCGAAACTGCTTCAGTACGGCAAGACGCCCAATGTGGAATGCTCTCCCGTCATGCCAGATGCGTCCCGTGGCAGCCGGCTGCTCATCCACATAAACAATCAGATGCAGCGCCTGTGCGTCAAACTCGTCAAACTCCTCCTCTTCGGAGATATTCTGTTCCTTCACAAAAACCTCTTTGCGAATCGCAAACGGTTCGCTAATGTCCTCCGTACCCGGAATAAACGCACTTGTAATCATGTCTTTCTCCTTATATAAATTCGGATACTGGCTTTACGGTGCCAGCAGTTCATTGGCGATATTAAACTTCACAGGGCCTTTCTCAGCCGCCACGTCCACCATCACCACAACAAGGCGATCGTAATAGCCGTCTAGCCAGTAGCATGCAAACCATGAAATCTCGCGTGCTTTATTTTGGATCTCAGCCGTCCCCGTTTTTCCCGCCATGGGAACACCGGGTATGTCAGCCTCGTGTCCTGTGCCGCGATCAATCACATTCTGCAGCATAGGCGTAAGCGTGTCGAGACTTTGCTGCGACACTGCGTTTTCGATCCATACCTTTCCTTCATTCTGGTTGACCGTCACGTAATCAAGGCCTTCTGTACGGCACAGCTTTTTGACGAGTATAGGCTGCATGATATCGCCTGTTTGGTTCGCGAAGGCCGTATACATGGCCGCAAGCTGTATGGGCGCCAAAACGAGCTCACCCTGTCCGTAACCCATATCCGCAATCAGCTGATTTGTGATCATTCTGCCCGGATTCATCACACCCGACGTATTCACCGGCAAATCAAACGGCATTTCCTGCTCAAATCCAATGCGTTTATAATATTCAATCAGTTTGTCAGCCCCCAGCTGCAATGCCGCAAAAGCAAAATAAATATTATCCGAAGACTTGAGCGCATTGGCAAGCTTCAACGGCGAGCCTGCGTTATCGTCGATGCGCTTGACTCTCACGTGCAGATCCTCGGACTGCCAAACGTCGTCCACAATCTGGCCGTCAAACTCTGTATCCGGCGTAATCGCACCGCCCTCCAGCGCAGCCGTCCCCGAAAACGGCTTGATCACGCTGCCGGGAGGATAATTGCCCTGTGTGGCCAGTGACAGCTGCGGGCTGAAATCCGATTCGAACAGATACGCCAATTGTTCATCCGTCAATGAAAAGGTGAACCAGTTGTTGTCATAAGAAGGGTATTGGGCCATGGCCTCCACGTATCCGTGTTCCGCGTCCATCACAATCGCCACGCCCGACTGGCCTTCCTCTAAGCTCAAGTTTGCTTCCAGCGCCTCGTAAGCTTTTTGCTGAAGATTAGGCTTAATAGCGAGACGCAAGTCCTGCCCCTCCTCCATCGGCACTTCCCAAAGTGTTCGGACGTTATCGCCCCATTTGTTTTCAATATATATGATTTTGCCGTCCTTCCCGCGAAGTTCAGCTTCATATGCGGCTTCAAGCCCCGTCACACCCAATCTATCAGAGTCTTTATAACCTTCGGGCGGATTTTCTGCGTCAGGATAACCCATGTACCCGATGATGTGTGAGGCGCTCTCTTTAAGCGGATAGTCACGAATCGGCGTATACATCTTATCGTCGATACCCAGCCCCGGTACACTCAGTATGCTTTGTCTTTGAGTTTCATTAAGCTCATCCGCAAAATACGCGTCCAGCTTGACGATCTGCGTACCGTTTTCCTGAGCTTTGTCATACATCTCCTTCAATTCAGCCTGCGTCATGTCTGCCAGCGGGCACACCACATTGCCAACTGCCGTGATATCCTCAATCTTGGTGGTGTCCATATAAAGCGTATCGGCATATGTGTTTTTTGCCAACAGGGTGCCGTCATCCGCGAAGATCTCTCCGCGGCTGGCTTTGAGCGTTTTCACACGCACCGTGCCGCCTTCCTCCATGTCGGGAAAAATAAGCGAATAGTTCCAGTAAACGCGGTTTCCTTCTTCGTTCCAAACCATCTGGAGCGCATAATCGTTGGTAAAATCACCATACTCCTCGGTTTTATATGTCGCGGTGTATGTGAAGCTGCCATTTGCGTCTGGCCCTGAAATGTTGTCAAATGTGATCTCTTTAACGCCGAGCCCCGAAAAGATGTTATCGTACTTTTTAATAAAGCTGTCCTTTTCAATATCAACAGCGGGCTCAACCTGTGCCCACATGGCTTCATAATCCATGGCCTTCATCGCATCCAGCCAGGACGTGATATTGTATTCCGGCTCCTGATCAGCAGTGCACGCCGAGAGCATAAGCACGGCCAGCACACATATCAGCATTTTTATTATCCGCATGGGTCTATCCTCCCAACGCGTATTATACTATGCACTTAGTGATATGTACAAGTCACGGCATGGGCCGCCGCGGGTGCAAACCGTGGGATATACGCCTGCGATAACGCCAATTCGTCCTAAAAAACACCATTTTTCGAGGGTGGGCATAAAAAAAGGCGACGCATAATTGCCCCGCCTGTCCATCGATCTTTTGTTATTTTTCTTTTTCCATACGCTGCAAAGCACGGCCGACAGCCTCCATTATCTGATCGCGCGCGAGACGATATTCCTCAACTGGTTCTCGGTACGGATCCATAATGTCGTAGCCCGATTCACCGGGATACCCGTCAACACCCGCCGCAAACCCCAGCAGCGTATGCATCTTGTCTTCCTGATCCGGCGCCATTGCTTCCATCTCTTCAATGTGCCTTGCTTCCATCGCGAGTATGATATCTGCCCACTGCGCGAGCTCCCTGTCAAACTGCTGCGCACGGTGCTTTTCAATATCCAAATCAACCTCGGCCATCACCTCTATCGCTTCGGGCGACGCAGGCGTCCCCTCGCAGGCAAACGTGCCGGCCGATTGAAACGACATGTCTTTTAAGTGAGTACTTCGGCCCGCTGCATCATCCGCCAGTTCTTCCGCCATGGGGCTTCTGCATGTATTGCCTGTACACACAAAAAGAACGTTCATTATTTATTTCTCCTCCTAAACCTTTACGATATTATATGCTGCCGCTTTATAGATCCTGTTCATCACGGCAAAGCCAATTCCTGTTTTTGGTACTGCTTCAAAGTATATCTTTGAGTAGCCCTCATCATCCGCTTTGCGAAGCAATGCGTACATATTCTTTGCGGCCTCGCTCGCGTCGCGGATGCTGCCCGTCACGACAAGATCACGCCGTCCATAATACCTTTTGTTCTCCTGAAGCGCAAGCACCAACGGCTTCTCGCCCTTTTTCAAGTCCTTGTCAAAGAGGTATTTGACCGCCTCCGTCACCGAAGCGGGGCTTCCTTCCACCACTGTCACATCCGCCTTGGGCGCGTAATGGCGATATTTCATACCGGGCGCTGCGGGTTGGTCTCCCTCAAAAGGCGCAAACGCGTTTGCGCAGTCCACCTCGCCGATGCATTCCGCAATCATCTCCTGCGTGACTGCGCCGGGCCGCAAAATGATCGGTACGTCGCGCGTCATATCGATGACCGTGGATTCAAGGCCGATGCGGCATTCCCCCGCGTCCAGCACCATGAGGCTCTCTCCAAAATCCGCCATCACATGCGCCGCCGTTGTGGGGCTTGGACTGCCGGACTTGTTCGCACTGGGTGCCGCAACGGGCACATCCGATGCCGATATCAGGCTCAGCGCCGCGTCGCAGTCCGGCATGCGCAGAGCCAATGTATCCAGACCCGCGCTCACAGATTTTGGCACGCGCCCGGTGCTCTTTAACACCATGGTCAGCGGCCCCGGCCAGAACTCAGCCGCAAGCCTTTCTGCTTTTTCGCACAGCTGCCCCAGCTCTCGCGCCATGAGTATCCCGTCCACATGCACAATGAGGGGATTATCCTGCGGCCGTCCCTTCATCTCAAATATCGCAGCCACGGCCTGTTCATCAAACGCGCTGGCCGCAAGGCCATAGACCGTTTCGGTCGGCATGCCGACAAGGCCTCCGCTTTTTATGACTTTGGCCGCTTCTTCTATATGATTATAATACTCATCCCGTATATCTATTATCATCTGATTCTATATTTTACATCGAGAAACGCAAAAAATCAATGGTAACACCATACCCCTCGTTCCTTCCGAATATGTCACTCCGCCTGCGCAAGATACTCCTCCAAGCAAATACCTTGCTCTTGTATCGCCTGCGCAGCTTCCCTGCCCACATAGCGGTAATGCCAAGCTTCGTACACAATACCTGTGATATCGACTTTGTCTTTCGGATATCTCAGTATAAAACCATACTGCCAGCAGTTTTTCAACAGCCACTGCTGAACGGGCGTGCTTTCCTGAGACTCGTCCAAGTTCTGATTGCTTATATCAACGATATCAAGCGCCAACCCCGTTTGGTGCTCGCTTGTGCCCGGAACAGCCACAATCGTTGCCGCTTTTTCACGCGCCTCGTCCTCTGAAAGCCCCTGTTCTTTGAGCCTTAGCACCTTGTTGTCAAACAATTCTTGCTGTTTTTCCTTCGACCGATACGATGAGCATATTAAAGGATCAAGCCCTGCCGCACGGCAGTCATCCATCATCTGCTGGAGATCGGAATAACAGCGCTCGTCGATTGCGTGCCCGTTTTTCAGCTCCGTCAGCTTAACCTCAAAGCCGTCTGTCAAGCTGTGCTGCGTATTAACGAGCATAAGCCGCCAGTCATTTTTGTCAATTGAGCTCTGCGGCGTGACTTCCGCTGTCGATACGCCAAGCACCGATTCTGTCGGCGTTTGAGTTGGCGCGACTGAATCAACCGGCGCGGTAGCTGTCGGCCTATTTGTGACCTGAAACTTATCACCGCCATTAAAAAACAGCAGCCATGTGATGACTGCCAAAACCGGTATCGAAATAAAGCATATCCTGAGCACGGCATGTCGCCTTCGGCGCCTCTTCTGCCCTCGCATCATACTCTTCATATTCATACCCCCTTGACGTTATCCACCAACCGCCAATCCATCCAGTTTTACCAAGGATACAGAACATTTTATTGTCAGCCGAGCGTTTCCAGCCGGATATCGCCCACAGCGCCGCACACATCATCCACGATCGCCATGGCGCCGGTCACGCCCGGAATGTGTATGATCACATCCAGCGCATGCTCAATATCCGCCGCGCATTTCACCTCATTTCCGAGGCGTGTGGCACACGCATCTGCGAGATACGCGTCTGGCGAAACCACCACCGCAGCATCGGCTTTCCCAAAGCTTAAAGAAGGCCCCACCGTGCCCGACGACGTGCAAACCGACATCGGCATTTCCCGGGAATCCACCATAATACCGACTTTAAGGCTCAACGGGCTATTGCCTGCGAATACCGCCACCGTTTTTGGCTTGTCCGACTTTATAAATATATCACCGCCGTTTTCAACGATAACCTGCTTTGAAAACTTGAGAATCTGGCGCCCCACTTGCGCCGAAAACGCGCCCGCTACCGCCGCCATGGGCCCCACGCCCGCATATTTTGCCGCGCGGCACATCGCCTTAACCGCATCAGGCGCGCCCTCTTCCGGCTCAACAGGTTTAAGGCTTTTTAAAAAAAGCGGGTTCGCCGCAATATACGCATCCAGCTCTGAGCGCAGCAAGCTTACGGCTTCTGCCGCCGCATCTGCATGAAGCCCGTCCGCGCAGATAAACAGCTCGGTCTCAAAATGCTGCAACCGCCAGCACGGCATGTCTGCGGCGATCACGCGCCGGTATTCATCCCGATTAGAAAAATCAGAGTATGGCTTCGTCAAAGCTTTTTATCGCACGCGCGGGACACGCCCTTACGCAATGCCCGCACAGCAGGCATTTGTCCATTGTAAACTCCAGCTCCCAGGTTTCCCTGTTCATCACGAGCGCTCCGGACGGACAGACGGATGTGCATGCGCCGCAGTGCATGCATTTTTCCTCGTAGCGAATGACGCTGTCCGTATAAATGTTGACCTCAATGCCCTCATTCTCAAGATAATCAAGGCTTTGTTTGAGATTCTCGTCGCTGCCGGATATTTCGAGTATAATGTTACCCGTTTTACCCGGCGAAATATACGCCCTTAATATATTGAAGGTAAGGCCGTATTTCACAAGATTTGTGACAATGGGCTTATCGGTTTTTTCGGGCGGAAACATGAGCCCGATTTTTATGCGCTTGTTTTCCATGTCACTTATCCCCTCTTATATTCAGCACATTGATGCTGTCTCTGTGCGGCAGCATCGCTGCCGGCTGCGTCATTTCAAAGCTGCCGTCAAGCAGCTTTTCCTTTAGCTCTCCCGCGATCTTGCGGGCCTTAAGCAAACTCGATAACGGTGCCGTCTTGATCTTTTTGCCGTTGATCTCCACCTGACCCGATCGCAGTTCCGCATAGCTCACAAGCTTTAATTCCTCGCGAGAGCGACTGCTGAAGCCGTAATCGTACACATAGGTATAGAGCTTCTCATTAGACACGGCGAGATCAGCCATCATGTCTTCATCGATCACCGGAATCGGTACACCGATGCCCACGTACAGCGATACCCCGTAACCGTCAAAGGTGGCGGCCTTAATGTATTCGCTCTTCATGCCCTTCATGTCGCCCATCACCGACAGCGTATAACCCGCATAATGCATATCACCGCCGGGCAGTTCCATCGCTTTGTTGACCGCCTGCGTGCCTTCAAACACGACATACCCTTCTCCGCCGCACAGCAGTATGCGCGTGCCGATGCCAATAGTGCGAAGCTTCGGATCTTTAAGCAGCGGGGACATTTCGCCCGCCGTGGTATACGTGACGTTGCCCATGTTTGGAAGCAGCGTGCCCATATAGGTGCGTTTTGTCTTCTTGGTTGTGTTGGTCGCCGCGGAATAGTTTTGATACGCGTTGCGCGGATTGAAAATATACGCCTGATTCATATCCGCAAGCGAAATATTTGTCTTTATATCCTTGCGCGAATAACAATCAGTACCGCCCGAGCGCGCCACAAGCTCCACCTCTTTGCCCGCAACGAGGTCTTCGATCACATGCGCACCGCCGTATTCGATACCCGTATTCTTTCCGGGCTGCGTCGCACCGATGAAGGTATCCACGGCCGCAAGCCCGCCGTATGCCTCCACGCCGTTAAGCGAGATCTCCGCCATACGGATGGGCGGCTCACTGTGTCCGAAATTCAAGACCGCGCCCGACGAACACATCGCGCCGAACGTGGCCGCCGTCACCACATCGATCTTCTTCGCGCATGCCGCAACGCCCTGCTCCTTGGCCATCTTTACCGCTTCCTCCGCGGTAAATACCACAGCCTTGCCCTTTTTAAGCTTTTCGTTTATCTCCTGTATCGTCTTTGACACGTTTGCCTCCCCATTGCGCCCCAACGCCCGTTCATGAAAATTTATATTAAAATATTTTACACCCAATTGATACGTTTCACAACCGCAATTTTATCCAGCAAAGGTGACTCCTGCTAGAATATATGCGCAAATAATCCGGCAAAAATGCATTTTGTTGATTTTACATTCTGCGGGCGCTATAATGACGTGAATATATGATATTGAGGAGTCAACATGAAACTTGGCATTGTCGGGCTGCCCAACGTGGGCAAATCATCGCTGTTCAACGCGCTCACAGGCGCGGGCGCAGCCAGCGAAAACTATCCCTTTTGCACCATAGATCCCAACGTGGGCGTTGTGTCCGTCCCCGATAAACGCATGGACTTTTTGGCAGAGCTTTACCATCCGGCCAAATTCACACCCGCTGTGATTGAGTTTGTGGATATCGCGGGGCTCGTGAAGGGTGCCAGCCGCGGCGAGGGCCTTGGCAATAAATTTTTGGCGCACATCCGCGAGGTGGACGCGATACTGCATGTGGTACGCTGCTTTGAGGATGACGACGTGACGCATGTGGACGGCAGCATCGGCAGCTCACGGGATGCGGAAACCATCAACTTTGAGCTGATCTTCGCGGACATTGAAACCGTGGACAAGCGCCTTACGCGCAGCGAAAAAATGAAGAAATCCGGCGATAAGAAATACGTATTTGAGTGTGATACGCTAAGCTTCGTTAAGGAAAACCTTGAAAAAGGTATTTTCGTGGCCGGCATGGAACTGGACGAGGCGCAGCGTGCACTGGTGAGCGAGCTGTTTCTGTTGACGGATAAACCCATGCTTTATGCCGCCAATATATCGGAAGACGATTCTTCCAGCACCGACCCTTACGCGTTGCCCCAAGTGGCCGCACTGGTCGAGCTCGCGAAAACACAGGGTGCCGAGGTGATGGTGATATGCGCCAAGCTCGAGGAAGAGCTTTCCACGCTCTCAGCCGAGGAACGGCAAATGTTTTTGGAGGAGCTTGGCATCGCACAAAGCGGCCTCAATGCGCTCGTACAGAAAAGCTATAAGCTGTTGAACCTTATCAGCTATTTGACGGCAGGTGAAAAGGAAGTGCGTGCATGGACAATTGCGCGCGGCACCAAAGCGCCCGGCGCAGCGGGCAAAATACACAGCGATTTTGAGCGCGGCTTTATCCGGGCCGAGATCGTCGCGTTCGACGACCTGAAAGCATGCGGTGACATGGCAGCCGCCAAGGCCAAAGGGCTTGTACGGCAGGAGGGCAAGGAATACGTGATGCAGGACGGAGACGTCACTTTATTTAAGTTTAACGTCTAATACGATCTTTTTGGGGGCCAAATCCCCGCCAAAGGGGTCTGCCCCTTTGGAAACCCACAAGAAAATAACTGACGGTGTTTTTACTAATTAATCCTCAGTGAAACGATACAGCACCAGCGAATTATTAGAGAACTGTTTTCTACTTAATATATGATACAAAAAATCCCCGAAGACTTTTTTTCTGCGGGGATTTTTACATTACATTTTTTCAGGCTCTGTGACCGTTTCGTCTTCGGTGAGTGTCACGCTTTTCATCACCTGCGGCTCTTTTGGCCTGTCGGAAGCGTCTGTGGCTGTGGCCGCAATCGCGTCCACCACGTCCATTCCCTCCACCACGCGACCAAACGCCGCGTACTGTTTGTCAAGGAACGTCGCGTCCTCATGCACGATGAAAAACTGCGAGCCTGCCGAGTTATGCGCCGCCGAGCGCGCCATCGACACCACACCGCGCTTGTGGCTCAATGTGTTATCTACGCCGTTGGCCGCAAACTCACCCTTAATCGCGTAACCCGGGCCGCCTGTGCCGCTGCCGCTGGGGCAGCCGCCCTGTATCATAAAGCCGCTGATTACGCGATGGAATATCAAACCGTTATAAAAGCCCTTGGATACAAGGCTCTTAAAGTTGTCCACCGTGTTTGGCGCATGCTCACAGAGCATTTCAATCTTTATCTTCTTTCCGTCTGCCATTTCAATGATGACCATATCTGTCCTCTTCTTCCTTGGTTATTTTTCAAATGAACGTACGCGAATCACGCTGGTAATGCCCTTAATCTTTTCAATGGTCGCACTGTCTACCTTTTCGTCGAGATTGATCAATGTGTACGCAATCTCTCCTTTAGATTTGTTGACCATATCCGTGATGTTCGCGCCCGTCTCCGCCAACAACGCAGTGATCTGTCCGACCATGCCTGTCACATTTTTATGTATCACAGCAATGCGGAATCTGCCTGTAAACGGCAATACGGCGGCGGGCATATTCACCGAGTTTTCAATCCTGCCCGTTTCCAAGTAGTCTCGTAATTGTGTCGCTGCCATCACGGCGCAGTTCTCCTCAGATTCGGGTGTAGACGCGCCAAGATGCGGAATGCCAATCACGTTGTCGTAATTGAGCAGCTTTTCATTGGGGAAGTCGGTCACATAGCGTCTGATTCTGCAATTGTCAAGCGCATCGTAGAGTGCGTCGTAATCGATGAGACCATTTCGCGCAAAGTTCAGCAATACCACGTTTTCCTTCATTTTGGCGATCTCAGCTTCTCCGATAAAGCTCTTTGTCTGATCCATGAGCGGAATATGCAATGTGATATAATCTGCATTTGAGAGCACGGTTTCGAGGTTTATCGCACGCTGTATATCATGGTCAAGTCCCCAAGCAGACTCAATGGATATATACGGGTCGTAACCGATTACGTGCATGCCGAGCGAACGCGCCGCGTTGGCCACCATCACGCCGATCGCGCCAAGCCCTATGACGCCTAGCTTTTTGCCCGCAATCTCCGGCCCCACAAACTGCTTTTTGCCCTTTTCCACGAGCGAGAGCACCTCATCGCCCTTGCCTTTAAGCGTCTTCACCCACTCATTGGCTTCAATAATGTGGCGGCTCGCCATCAGCATGCCCGCAAGGACAAGCTCTTTCACGCCGTTGGCGTTTGCGCCCGGCGTGTTAAACACCACAATACCCTTCTTGGCGCATTCATCCACAGGGATGTTGTTAACGCCTGCGCCTGCTCTCGCAATCGCAAGAAGGTTCTCCGGCATGTCAAGATCGTGGCATTTAGCGCTTCTTACGAGAATCGCGTCATAATTCTCGGCATCTTCGCTGACCTCATATTTATCCGGTATCAAATACTCATAGACCACATTAGAAATCGCATTGAGTTTTTTTACTTTATACATATTATTCACTCCTTTAGCTGTCTTACGCTTTTTTTTCAAATGCTTTCATGAAGTCAACCAGCGTCTGCACACCCTCGATAGGCATTGCGTTGTAAATGCTGGCTCTCATGCCGCCCACGCTTCTGTGCCCTTTGATGTTGACGATGCCCTGTGTTTTGGCTTCAGATACGAACTTTTTATCCAGATCCGCATCTCCCGTCACAAACGTCACATTCATGAGCGAGCGATCCTTTTTATTCGCTGTGGGTTTAAACAGCGATGAATTATCAAGATAATCATATAGCAGCGCGGCCTTTTCCTCGTTGCGCTTTTGCATGGCATCCACACCGCCTTCCTTAAGAAGCTGGTCAAATACGAGCCCTGCGATGTATATGCCGTATGTCGGCGGCGTGTTATACATAGAATCGTTGTCCGCCATCACCTTATAATCAAGCATAGAAGAGGTGTTTTCTGGTGCTTTGCCAATCAAGTCATCACGCACGATCACCACTGTCACGCCCGCGGGCCCGATGTTCTTCTGAGCGCCTGCGTAAATAAGGCCGTAATCGCTCACATTTATCTTCTCAGAGAGAATTAAAGAAGACATATCGCTCACGATGGGAATTCCATTCGTATCAGGCAGCTTTGTAAAGCGCGTGCCAAATATCGTGTTGTTAGAGGTGATATGCACATAATCCGCCTTTTGCTCGAACATATCGGGCGTGGTTTCGGGGATATATGAGAAAGTCTTGTCTTCCGAAGAGACAGGAACGATGACCTCACCCACCTTTTTCGCTTCCGAAATTGCTTTTTTTGCAAACGCACCCGTCTTTAAATAGTAGGCTCTCTTATAGGTGGTCATCAGGTTGATGGGCACCATAGAAAACTGCATAGACGCGCCGCCTTGTAAAAAGAGCACCCGATAGTTGTCGGGAATCGCCATAAGCTCTCTTAAATCTTTTTCCGTTTGATTGATGATCGCTTCATAATCAGCGCTTCGGTGGCTCATTTCCATCACGGACATGCCACTGTTTCCATAGAAAACGATTTCTTCTTGTGCACGCTTGAGCACAGCTTCAGGCAGGCACGCGGGCCCCGCAGAAAAATTGTATACCTTCATGATAACCTCCTAGAATATAGAAATATTTATAGCAACATTGTTAAATAATTAACGAACTTTTTATTTATTATATGCTTCATGTTTCGGAAACACAAGCACCTACCCACGTGTTTTTTTACCTTTTTTATTATGCAGTCAGTATAGCATATGATATAAAAATAGCAAAGAAAATCTGTCATGTTTAACCTGCTTATACGCTTGTTATAACGCTTATTGTGCGTATTCTTCTTGACAACTATTTTTGCTTGCCATATAATCTCCATATTATAAAAATGGGCTATTTTCATGACTTACCATATAATAGTACTGGTATAATACCATTTAAAAAGCACATATTATCTAAACAAAAGATAATCACCGGGAGGTAGCCATGACAAACGAGCAGGTCATTCTCACAAAAGACGGGCTTAAGGAAAAGCAGGATAAGTTAGATTTTCTTAAAACTGTTAGAAGGGCGCAGATTTCAGAGCAGATCAAAGAAGCGCGCGCCTTTGGCGATCTTTCGGAAAATGCGGAGTATGACGAAGCCAAAAATGAGCAGGCCCGTGTTGAAACCGAAATCGCACAGATTGAAAAACTTCTGCGCAATGCCATCGTCGTCGAGGACAGCGAAATTGATGTAAGCACTGTTGGCATTGGAACGACTGTGCGCATTCTTGATATGGAATACAATGAGGAAGATGTTTATTCCATCGTGGGATCGGTGGAAGCGGATGCTGATAAGAAGCGCATCTCCAACGAATCACCCGTGGGTGCTGCATTAATGGGCAAAAAGGTCGGCGAATTGGCTGAGGTGAGCACACCCGGCGGTACGATCTCGTTTAAAGTCATGGATATATTCAGATAAGGGCGGTAACAATGGAGGAGAACCAGAACCAACAGTCAATGGAGACACTCAGCGAGGTACTCCGCGTCAGAAGGGAAAAGCTCGACGCGTTAAGAGACGCAGGCACTGACCCTTTTGTCACCACAAGATTCGAAAAGACACATTCATCCGAGAAGATCCTTACGGATTTTGATACGCTTGAAGGACAATCGGTTCGCATCGCAGGCCGGCTGATGTCCAAGCGGGTGATGGGCAAGGCAAGCTTTTCACACCTTCAGGATTTTGAAGGCAAGCTTCAGCTTTATGTTCGCCGTGATGTGCTCGGCGAAGAACCATATGCGGCTTTTAAAAAGCTCGATATCGGCGATATCATCGGCGTGGAAGGCGAGGTCTTTAAAACCAATGCTGGTGAGATCTCCATCAAAGCATCTAAAATAGAGCTGCTTTCCAAGTCGCTGATGCCGCTGCCAGAAAAATTTCACGGTCTGAAGGATACCGATCTGCGGTATCGTCAGCGCTATGTGGACTTAATCGTCAATCCCGAGGTCAAGCAGACATTTTTGGCCCGTTCTCTGATTATTAAATCTATTCGCGAATATATGGACAGCGTTGGGTTTGTCGAGGTAGAAACGCCGATTCTCATGGGAGAAGCGGGCGGCGCTGCTGCACGTCCTTTTATCACACATCATAACACGCTGGATTTGGACATGTATCTGCGCATCGCAACCGAATTACATTTAAAGCGCCTGATCGTCGGTGGTTTTGAAAAGGTCTACGAGATCGGGCGTATTTTCCGCAACGAAGGAATGTCGGTTAAACACAATCCCGAATTCACCACCATCGAGCTTTATCAGGCCTATGCCAACGTTGACGATATGATGACGCTGTGCGAGAACCTGTTTTATCATTGCGCTCAAAAGCTGTACGGCACAGGCAAGATCGAATATCAGGGGACAAGCGTCGATTTGACACCGCCATGGCGCAGACTGACGATGCTCGAAGCCGTGAAGCAATATACCGGCGCTGATTTTTCCGCATGCACGGACGAGCAGGCGATGGAAATTGCCAAGGGCATCGGTTTGAGCACAGAAAAAGCGATGACGCGCGGCGAACTTTTGTATGCGGCGTTTGAAGCTTTCGTAGAGGACAAGCTCGTAGAGCCCACGTTTATCACCGGATATCCCGTCGAAGTATCGCCGCTTGCAAAGAAAAGCCCCACGGAGCCATGGCTTACGGAGCGTTTCGAGCTTTTCATCACAGCACGTGAGCTGGCCAACGCCTTTTCCGAGCTTAACGACCCGGACGACCAGCGCGCTCGCTTTATGGCACAAGCGCAGCAGCGCGCACAGGGCGACGCGGAAGCGCATATGATGGATGAAGACTATTTGAACGCGCTTGAATATGGCATGGCGCCCACAGGCGGCATGGGCATCGGAATCGACCGCATGGTGATGCTGCTTACCGACAGCTATTCCATACGCGACGTTATCCTCTTCCCCACAATGAAACCAAGAGAATAGTGTATATTGAGCGTTTTTCGCTCTTTTATATATTTTTACAAGGCGTCCGGGCGACAGATTATCGTCCGGACGTTTTTTATTCTTTCTTGTCCAGAGAAAGCGGCATAAACCCACTTTTTAAGAGCTGAAAAAGCGGGCGGGCAATCTTTGCGGCCGTTAGAGTCTATAAGGAAACCTTTGGTTTAAAACGATGGAGACGCGAATCGCTGAATATGACGAAGACGAGGATCGCCATGCGATGGTGAATACGCTTTAGCCAGTATTTCAATAATTGATATTATATTGTGGACAAAACACAATTATGATATGATGAACCAAGAAAAGGAGTGATCTGTTTTGTCGCCATCGGTTAGGGTCGTGCTTCGATTTCTTTGGTTCTTTCTCACAAGGCTGCTTATATGCGGTCTTGTTGTCGGCCTCGTTGTTTTGGCTTTTTTTGCCGCACTGGATTACATGAGTATACAAACGCTTGTGAAAGACGGCCTTCAGGTTCGTGCTGAAGTGGTGATAAAGGGAGAAGATCCTTCGCTGCTTTCCAAGGTATTCTCCAAAAGCTTTCTTGAGCAGGACACATTGCTTAATTCCACAGCCTATCAACCCTTTGATGTTTCCAGCTATGATTATAAAGCGGATATCGGTTTGTCCTTGGTTTTACCATGGCAGAGCACCGTATCCTTACGCGTTACCGAAGAGGTCTCGGATATAGAAGCCGAATTACATGACGAGCCGGAGGATGAAGAAATAACTGATATCGCTGTGCCGTATTGGGACAACGGCGTCTACAATTTGACGCTTAAGCGCTATGAGGATAGCTGGCGCATTGTTTCGATGGATCTCGTCGAAATGCTGCCCAAGCCAACTCCCACTGCTCCTTCTGCGACGCCATCGCCATCGCCGTCGCCGTCGCCCACACCTGAGGATCCGGAGGATATCATCGAAGACTGATGCGAGGCAGCATATATCTGGCGCCCATTGCCGGTGTAACCGACGCGGCGTTTCGCCATATTGCAATTGAACAGGGCGCTGATTTTACCTATACTGAGATGGTGAGCGCCAAGGGTCTGAAATACGGCTCAATCAAAACGGCTTCCATGCTTGCATTTGCGGAGAACGAAAAAGAGTTCGGCGTACAGCTTTTCGCAAGCGATGTGGACGCGCTTAAAAGCAGCATTGAAGTGCCGCTGGAGCGGCATTCAGATCGTATCGCACTTTTTGACATCAATATGGGCTGCCCGGCTCCCAAAATCACGTCTAACGGCGAGGGCTCAGCGCTCATGAAAAACCCGCAGCTCGCGTCTTTGCTGATAAAGGCGGCAGCCAAGATCTCATCAAAACCCGTCACTGTGAAATTTCGCAAGGGTTGGGACGAGACGAGCGTAAACGCAGTGGATTTTTCGCGTATGGCCGAGCAGTCGGGGGCAGCCGCAGTAACTATTCACGGACGTACCCGGCAGCAATTTTACAGCGGCAAGGCTGATCTTGAGATCATCACCCAGGTTAAGCAAGCTGTCTCCATACCGGTCATCGGCAACGGCGATATTTACTGTGCACGAGATGCCCTCAATATGATGAGCATAACCGGCTGCGATGCCGTGATGGTGGCCCGAGGTGCGCTGGGAAACCCGTTTATCTTTCGCGAAATAAAGAGTTTGATGTTAAACGGTACAAAATCAAAACCCGCCACGCCCCAGGAAAAAATGGCCGTGCTATTAAAGCAGGCAGGTTTGGCATGTGCGGCTAAAGGCGAAAGAACGGCCATGCGACAGATCCGCAAACACGCGGCGTGGTATTTTAAAGGAATGCACGGCGCTGCTAAGCTGCGCAGCGCTGCGGTTCATGTGAATACTTTAAATGATTTGTACGCACTGGTACGTGAGTCCGAGCCAGATGTTTGATATTGGGTTAAGATTAATAAAGCCGGTTGAAAAAAGTCGAAACATGTATTATAGTATTATCTAATATGCGTATATACTTTTAGTGGCAAATATACTTTAAAAGGGGTTTATGATAGATGGCCTTGTTTGAATTTAACGACATCGGAATTGATCTCGGAACAGCAAGCGTTCTCGTCTATGTGAAGGGCAAAGGGATTGTGCTCCGCGAGCCTTCTGTGGTCGCTGTTAACAGAACCACGGGTGAGGTCATCGCTATCGGTGAAGAAGCGCGCATCATGCTTGGCAGAACACCCGGCAATATCGTCGCGGTGCGTCCTTTGCGCAACGGCGTGATTTCCAACTTTCACGATACCGAAAGAATGCTGCGTTATTTCCTGCGCAAAGTCATCGGCCGCAGGCTTTTCTTTAAGCCGCGTGTCGTCGTCTGTGTGCCTTCGGGTGTCACGGAAGTTGAACGACGCAGCGTAATAGAAGCCACGGAGGAAGCCGGCGCACGTCACACGGGGCTTATTGAAGAGCCTATGGCCGCAGCCATCGGTGCCGGTATCGATATTTCAGCGCCTTTTGGCAATATGGTGATCGACATAGGCGGCGGCACGACCGATATCGCGGTCATTTCTCTTGGCGGCATCGTTCTGAGCGATTCAGTCAAGGTCGCCGGTGACAAATTCGATGACGCCCTCATCCGTTATATGAAAAAGAAACATAACATGCTTATCGGTGAAAGAACGGCTGAAGAAATAAAGATCAACATCGGTTCTGCTTTTCCCCGTAAGGAACAGATATACATGGAGGTTGCAGGCCGCAATTTGATCTCCGGACTGCCCAAGGTGGTTACCATCAGCTCAAACGAAACGATTGAAGCTCTCGAAGAACCGCTGAACACAATGATGGAAACATTGCATGGTGTTTTGGAGCGTGTTCCGCCGGAGCTTTCCTCGGATATCGCCGAAAACGGCATCTGCATGACGGGCGGCGGCGCGCTGCTGTATGGACTTGACAGGCTGCTCAGCGAAAAAACAGGGATCCCCTGTTATGTCGCTGAGGATGCAATTTCCTGCGTGGCGATCGGCACCGGGCTTGCGCTCGATAACGTGGCCTTCTATGCCAACGGAACCGTTTACGACTACCGGAAAGGCGACTATTACAACAACTATTAATTATTCATCTTAGTATATCGCATGGTGGTGGAAATCAAGCGATGAGGAGAATATAACTTGCAAGTAAAAGGATATGGTACTGCCAATAGAAATGGCAGAAAAGCCACAAACGGAAATGCCAGAAAAGGTCGGAATGTTCACAGCAAAAAGCTGAAAATTCTGCTCGGCGTTCTTGGAACGCTAGTTGCAGTATTCATAGTCGTCGCGATATTATTAGTTGTCAAGCTCACGAATGACGATTACGGCTCTCTGTTCGTGGCTTCTCAGCCGGCAGCGAATATCGACGGCGACAGTGACAATGAGAATAATATCATCGATGCTCCGGTTCAGACGCATCAAAACGAGGTCATTACCTACAATGGCAAAACATATAAAAAGAATGATGCCATCGTCAATCTTTTGTTCCTAGGTATAGACTCAAACGATGAACGTGAAGCGCAGCAGATGGGCTACCGCAGCGATATGATAATGGTCTGCGCGGTCGACACAGCCAGCAAAACGGCCACACTGCTCTCGGTACCGCGCGACACCTACACGGATGTCTATAAGATCGGCAAAGACGGATCGATTGAAAAGACGGTCAAAGAAAAGCTCAATGCTGCCTATTCCTATGGAGGCGGCCCCAGAAAATACGGTGCGTCTAATTCCAAGGCCTGTCTGCAAAAATTCCTTGAGCGCGAATGCGATTTGCAGACGCCGCTTGACTTTACTCTGGATATTCCGATTCCATTCTACGCAAGCATCGATATGGACGGTATCACAAAGATTGCAAAAGCAGTGGACGGCGTCGAAGTCACTTTGGATCAATCCATTCCCAACGTTGGTAGTAAAGGCAAGACTGTTACGCTGAAAGGTTCAAACGCCGAAGAATACCTGCGTAATCGCCACGATTCAGATGGATCAGATTTTGGCCGGACAAGCCATCAGCGTACCTTTATGATCGCACTCGCCAAGAAGATCAAAAGCATGGGTGCGGTGGATGCCGTAACAAAGCTTTGGGATGAGTTCTCGGAGTTCGGCAAAACCGATTTGTCCATTGATCAAGCGCTGGATTTTGCGAAAATATTGAACGGTGTGAATATCGATGCAATTCAGCAGTTGACAATTCCGGGCGAAAGCAAAATGGTAGACGGATCCAGCGTCGTGGTCACGGATGAAGCGGCCACCTTGGAAATGCTGCTTAGCATCTATTACACGGAAGTTTAACACAAGCGTACACAAAACCCCGCTGATACTTACTTCAGCGGGGTTTTTCTTTAACAATAGACTTAATTATAGGTTGCTTTCTATTTCCAGCACCCTTTGAGTGCATTCCTCGAGCATACCCAGCTCTGAGAGCGCCTGTGCAATGGAATAGCGTTTGCGAAAGTCCTTGGTACACAGCAACGCGTTTTTTAGTCTGTCTTTTGATATTCCTACCTTTGTGGCGCTCGTGGGCGCACCGAAGCGCTTAAAAGACGTGATCATTTTTCGGTAATCGGGCAGAATTTCTGAATCCTTTACATATTGGGTATGATACGCGGTCAGCGCATCAATTCTCTTTTCATTCTCCGGCCAATCAATGTACCAGTCGACATTGTCTTGAATGATCTCCTGGCCTCCGCCCGGCGGATAGCAGTCAAAAATGTATTCCTTCTTTTGCTGCTTTGTCATGCGCTTCGCTTTTATTTTCTCCTTATCGATCAAAGATAGATCGGCGTTTTTTAACATATCGTGAAAAAGCAAGCAATAGATAAAGCCGATTCCGACGCAAATGCCATGTGACGGAACCGGCTCGCCGCCATATGCGACATGCATCATATCCCAGTAATGCGCCATGTTATGCTCAACTGACGCAACGGGTCGGGTATTTTTCACAATCAGCACCGTAAGTCCCGCATAGACAAGCGCCTCAATAAGCGCTTCCATACCCGTTTCTTTACGGGCAATAATGTCTTCGATGTGCGATGAGCATGTGTTGAGCCCCATCAGCAGCAGCTCTTCACATAGCGGGCAAAATGGCTCGCCGGTCACCACGCTGCCCAGCTTCCAATCCACCAATACGCCATACTTGGCAAGCATGTCGCCAACACCCGAAGCTTGCATAAGCAGCGGTGCGGTGGCAAGAATCTCCGGGTCGAACATCAGCAGCCTTGCGGCGTTTCCGTACATAGAAATCTTCATTTTGTTTATCATCATCGATGATGTGATGGACGTATATCCGTCCATCGACGCGGCGGTTCCAAAAGCCGCGAAAGGCTTCCCCGCCAAAAACGCGCTGCGTCTCGTGAGATCGGTCACCACACCCGAGCCCACAGCCAGCATAAAATCTGTATTGTTATCAACCTGTGCGACAATTAAATCAGCCATTTCCGGCGTCGGCTCCACATGCTCACCCGGCAATATGCATACGCGGCAGTCTAGCCCAGCCTTTGTGAGGTTCTGCTTCACCTTTTCTCCGGCCACTGCATAGGTCGTTTTATCAGCTATAAGCAGCACATTGCTGCCAAGAGCGCTCTCTTTGATACAATCTGCGCAGGTTTCGATTAAACCGGATTTGATATAGATGTCCATTTCGGGGATATTATGATTATACGCGCAGTCACAACGCAAGTTTTCCAGGATGAGCTTTCCGTCTCTCTTGTCAATGTCAAAATGCATGCTGTCTTCCTTTCCTGAGAATCGTTTTTTAATCATCAAGCTCAGCTAGCCACATATCTGCTTCCGCGTCCGAGGGCATCCGCCAGTCACCGCGCGGTGATAATGACACGCTGCCCACCTTGGGGCCGTCTGGCATACACGAGCGTTTAAACTGCGAGGCAATAAAGCGTTTATAAAATTTCCTGAGCTGCTCTTTGATCTGCTCAGGCGTATATTCATCGAACACATGTGTGGCGAGTAATAGAATTTTCTTAGGGGTCATCTGAAACCGCAGTATATAATACATAAAAAAGTCGTTTAAATCATACGGGCCGATCTGTTTTTGCGTATCCTGCCGCTCGCTGCCCTGACTGGGCGGCAGCAGCTCAGGAGATGGCGGAATAGATACAATCTCCCTAATAATCGAGCTCAATTTCTTGTCGTCCCTTGCCACGTAAAGCACAATTTCCTTAATCAGCGTTTTGGCCACGCCCGCATTCACGCCGTACATCGATATCTGATCACCCGCATAGGTACAGAAACCAAGAGCCAGCTCGGATAAATCGCCTGTGCCCACGACGATACCACCGTATTGATTGGCAATATCCATCAGTATCTGAGTGCGCTCTCTGGCCTGCGCGTTTTCATACGTTACATCGGCCTGCCCGTCGTGTCCCAAATCCTTAAGATGTGATTTTACCGCATCCACGATGCTGATTTCCTTGAGCGTCGCGCCTACAGCAGCCACTAGCCGCCTGGCGAGCTCCTGTGTCGCATCGGTGCTGCCAAAGCCCGGCATTACCACACCAATCACAGCATCTTTTTTTAGACCTGCGCGGATCGCTGCTTCGCTGGCTACCATGAGTGCCAATGCTGAATCCAAGCCGCCCGATACGCCGATAACCATATGTTTTGAGCCTGTATGCTTAAGGCGCCTTTCCAGCGCGGTCACCTGAATATTAAAAACCTCTCCGCAGCGCGTGTCCCGTGTTGTTTTGTCGGCCGGTACAAACGGCATTTTTTCCAATTTTCTAAACTTTAAATGGGCATCCTTTGCGAAAAACGGGATGCGGCGATAGGGATGGTTATTTTCCATGGAGGTAAATGTATTTTTGAGTATGCGATCGTGGGACAGCCGGTGAAGATCGATTTCAGTGAGCGTCATGTGTGCATCAAATGAGAACCGCTTGGATCGCTCGATGAGATACCCGTTTTCGGCAATCACGGCATGTCCGCCAAACACGGTGTCTGTCGTAGATTCGCCGGGTCCTGCGGATACATAAACATAACCGCCTACAAAGCGACCCGACTGATGCTTGATCATCTCTTCACGGTAGTCGCTTTTTCCTGCAAGCTCGTTGCTTGCGGAAATGTTGACAAACAGCGTTGCACCCGCCATGGCCTGATAGCCATGCGGCGGAAACGGCACCCAAAGATCTTCACATAGCTCAACGCCGAGCACAAGCGTCGGAATGCATTCACATTCAAAAAGCAGGTCGCAGCCAAATGGCACCTTCTGACCCGCCAGATGTATCGTTTGAACGGCTGTATCGAGACCCGACGCAAACCAGCGTTGTTCATAATATTCCGAATAGTTGGGTATGTATGCTTTGGGAACCACACCCAAAAGCTTGCCTGACTGAAAGACGATAGCCGTATTGTAAAGCTTATCGTTGACGGACACCGGCATGCCCACAATAACGAGCAGCTTTAAGCTTTTGGTTTCCTCAAGCAGCTCAGCTAAGTATTTTTCACTCTGCTCAAGCAAGCTTCTTTGCCGAAAAAGATCGCCAAGGGTATAAGACGTGATGCAAAGCTCAGGAAACGCCACGACAGACGCGCCCTTTTCCTCCGCCTCGCCTATCATCGCCGCGATACATGCCTTATTCTTTTTTATATTCCCCACAGCGATTGTCGGTACGGCCGCAGCCACTCTCACGAGTCCCGTATTCATTTGATCCTCCGTTATATAAACTTTTTCATTATTGTTCTTCAAGCTCTTGGTAATTAACCAAATCCCATTTTTGCACCAGCGCACCCAGCGTGCCGTCCTGCTTCATGGCTGCGATGACATCATCCACAGCCTCCGAAAACAAGCCAAGTGAATTGCTTATGCAGACGCGATAATCGCTTGGCATAAAGCGCTCAGGCAGAAGCAGCATCCCCGTCATACCAAACTGTGTAAGCGCTGTTTCGCTAGCGCACACCGCACTAACAAAGCCGTCCCGCAGCGCCTGTATGGCTTCGGGATAGGAAGCAAACTCTTTGACTTCTGCTTCAATCTCGAGAATTTTTAAGTAATCGGACATGAGTGTTGCGTCTTTATCGTCTTCGTTATCCTCGCTTTTCTGCGCGTGCATCGTGCCATAAACAACTCCGATTCTGCCGCCCGACAGCTCTTCCATTCTCTTTATATTTTCCTCTATTACAAGAAACGCAGAGCCTTCGGAAAAGTATGTGGCTGAATATGTGATTCCTTTTTCATCCATATCTGCTGCGGCCCCCAGCGACATATCGACATCGCCACGCCGCAAGTATGCGCTGCGCGTCTCGGTATTGACCAAAATATAATTGACCAAGATATCGTCGCCGAACAGACGGCTGACAATCTCATCCGCAACATCCTTTTCAAAGCCTTCAAACTGACCCGTTTGCTCATCGTATGTGCAGAGCTTTCCCAAATCTCCACGAAGCCCAATATTAATAAGCCCCATGGATTTCACATCGTTCACGGCACTTTGTTTTTTGGCTTCATGTCCTGTGGCTGATAAGATAAAGTAAAAGATCGCAATAATCGCAAGCGCGATCGCGATACCTATAATGATCCTAATATGCTTTTGCTTAAAAAGCAGCAAGCGTCTTCTTTTGTACTTCAAACCGGCTACCCCTGCCTTACCCAAAAAGCTGCGCTTTTCGGAGACCCCGTAATAAAAATACGGGAGAGGCGAAAGTCCCCTCCCGCATCCTTGGCATATCCCTTCAATTCGTTTAAGCCCCCTCTACACACCGCGCTGCACGCTTAAGCGCTGACCGGATGAAGGAATACGCATATTTCGCGGTTATTGGCTGCAAGTGCTTACCGCTGTATGTACAAATAAAATAGTCAAAGGAATTGTACAACATGTGGTATACAAATGCAATAGTCCCTACAAAAATTTGTATTCCTTGCATCACGATATATTCGTCATTCGAGGCTTTATTCTTGCGCCTGATCTGTTTCCTCTTCGACCTCGTCATCATGCGGAACAAGGGCCGCCGATACCACGCGTGTGTCCTCATCCACATTCATGAGCTTCACTCCCTGCGTATCCCGACCGAAAACGGAGATCTCATTCACCGTCGTCCGAATGATCACACCCGCATCGTTGATGAGCATGATATCTTCGCTGCCGTCCACGATACCGATCGCACACATGATACCCGTCTTCTCTGTAACCTTTAGTGTTTTGATACCGATGCCCGCGCGTCTTTGCACCTTGTATTCGGATACCGGGGTGCGTTTACCGTATCCGTTCTCGGATATGACAAGCACATCGCAATCCGGACGAACAATACCCATACCGACCACACTATCACCTTCGCGAAGCGCCACAGCCTTCACGCCCATGGCCGTGCGTCCCATATCTCGCACGTCTTCCTCGTTAAACATCACAGACATGCCTTGCGCCGTGCCCATAATAAGCTCGTCTTTTCCGCTTGTCTCTCTGACGCCGATCAGCTCGTCGCCTTCCCGCAGACCCACCGCAATGAGTCCGTTCTGGCGGATATTCTTAAACGCACTCACCGACGTCTTTTTAATATATCCATTTTTTGTCGCGATCACAAGCTTCGTGTCGTCCGAAAAATCCGCAATCGGGAACACGGCAGATACCTTTTCTCCCGCATCCAGCGACAGCAGATTGACAATTGCCATGCCTTTCGCCGTTCGTCCCGTTTCGGGCAGCTCGTAACACTTGCGGCGGTAAACCCGGCCTTGATTCGTAAAGAACAGCAGATGACTGTGTGTGGAGGTTACCATCACATGCTCCGCAAAATCCTCCTCGCGTGTGGACAATCCCGTGACGCCCTTGCCGCCGCGCTTCTGAGTGCGGTAGGCATCGGAGCGTATGCGTTTAACATACCCGAAGTGCGTCAGCGTCACCACCATCTCTTCTTCCTGTATCAGCTCATCAAGGTCGATGTCGTCAGCACTGAATGTGATCTCGGTACGGCGTTCATCCGCGAATTTTTCCTTGATCTCGAGCATTTCCTCCTTGATGATGTCGAGCACCATCTGCGGTGTGGCGAGGACCTGCTTATAATAAGCAATGCGCTCAAGCAGCTTCTCATATTCGCTTTGAATTTTTTCGCGTTCCAGACCGGTCAGACGCTGAAGACGCATATCGAGTATCGCCTGCGCCTGTTTATCGGAGAGACCAAAACGCGTCATGAGGCCTTCTCTTGCAGTCGGCGCGTCAGGTGATTTTTTGATAAGCTCCACGACCTCATCGATGTTATCAAGCGCGATGATGAGGCCTTCGAGTATATGAGCGCGCGCTTCGGCTTTTTCCAGCTCAAACTTCGTACGGCGCACGATCACGACCTTTTGATGCTCAAGGTAATGATAAAGAAGTTCCTTTAAGTTCATGACCTTAGGTGCGCCATCCACCAGCGCCAGCATGATCACGCCGAACGTATCCTGCATCTGTGTATGCTTGTAAAGGCGGTTCAGTATCACGTTTGCGTTGACGTCACGCTTAAGCTCAATCACAATACGCATGCCGCGTTTATCGCTCTCGTCACGAATATCTGAAATGCCTTCGATATGCTTATCCTGCACCAGCTCAGCGATACGCACAATCAGCGCCGCCTTGTTGACCTGGTAAGGTATCTCGCTCACGATAATACGCTGCCGTCCTGCCTTAAACTCGTCGATTTCGGCGCGCGCGCGTACACATATTTTTCCGCGCCCTGTGTGATAGGCCTGCATGATGCCTGCTGTTCCCATCACGATACCGCCTGTCGGGAAATCCGGGCCCTTGACGTGTTGCATCAGCGTATCCACACCCGCTTCCGGATCGTCGATCAGGCATATTGCCGCATCAATTACCTCGCCCAGGTTGTGCGGCGGAATGTTGGTCGCCATGCCCACCGCGATACCGCCTGTGCCGTTAACAAGCAGATTCGGAAATTTTGAAGGCAGCACCGTGGGCTGCATCAAGGTTTCGTCGAAGTTCGGATAAAAATCCACCGTGTCCTTCTCAAGGTCGCGCAGCAGCTCCATGGAGATAGGTGACAGCCGTGCTTCGGTATAACGCATCGCAGCCGGCGAATCACCGTCTACGCTGCCGAAGTTGCCGTGGCCGGAAACCAGCAGATGACGCGTGGAAAAATCCTGCGCCATACGCACCATTGACATATACACAGCCGAATCACCGTGCGGATGGTATTTACCCAGCACGTCGCCCACAATACGCGCAGATTTACGGAACGGCTTGTCCGGTGTGTTGCCAAGCTCGTGCATCGAATAGAGTATACGCCGGTGAACGGGCTTTAGCCCGTCACGCACATCGGGCAATGCGCGGTTGATGATAACCGCCATCGCATACGATATGAACGACGTCTTCATTTCTTTTTCTATATTAATCGGTTGTATAGCTTTTCTTTTCTCATCCATATTGCCCACCCCTTAAACGTCGAGATTCATGACGAGCTTGGCGTTTTGTTCAATAAACTCGCGCCGCGGCTCCACCGCATCGCCCATGAGTATGGTGAATATCTCCTCAGCTTCAATCGCGTTCTCGATAGACACCTGCAGCAGGGTGCGGTTTTCGGGATCCATTGTCGTATCCCAAAGCTGTTCGGGGTTCATCTCTCCAAGGCCTTTGTAGCGTTGAATACCGATGCCCTCGCGGCCTATTTCGTTTAAATATTGCTCCAGCGCATCGTCGCTGTATACGTATTTCTCGACCTTGTTCTTGACCACTTTATATAGCGGCGGTTGAGCGATATACACATGTCCGGCTTCGATAAGCTCGCGCATATAGCGGTAAAAGAATGTGAGGAGCAGTATGCGGATATGGCTGCCGTCCACATCGGCATCTGTCATGCAGATAATCCGGTTATAGCGAAGCTTATTGACATCGAATTCCTCACCAATGCCCGCGCCAAACGCTGTGGCCATCGTTCTGATCTCGTTGTTGGCAAGCGCCTTGTCCTGCCTCGTTTTCTCAACGTTCAGAATTTTTCCGCGCAGCGGCAAAATCGCCTGAAAACGACGGTCTCTTCCCTGCTTGGCGCTGCCGCCCGCGCTGTCTCCCTCAACGAGAAATATCTCGCATTTGGACGCGTCGCGTTCGCTGCAGTCTGCAAGCTTGCCGGGCAGCGCCGCGCTCTCAAGCGCGGATTTGCGCCTCGTAAGCTCGCGCGCTTTTCTTGCCGCTTCTCTTGCATGACGCGCGACGAGGCACTTATTGAGAATCTCCTTGGCCACGCCGGGGTTTTCCTCCAGGAACGTCTTAAAACCATCGGCCAGCGCGCCGTCTACCAATGGGCGCACCTCGCTGTTGCCAAGCTTTGTTTTGGTCTGGCCTTCAAACTGCGGCTCACATATCTTGACACTGATCACCGCCGTGAGACCTTCACGGATATCCTCACCCGAGAGGTTCTCATCCTTTTCCTTGATCATACCGAAGCGCCGTGCGTAATCGTTCATCACGCGCGTAAGGCCGGATTTAAAGCCCAAAAGATGCGTACCACCTTCGTGCGTCGGTATGTTGTTCGCATACGTGAACAAGTTCTCGTTGTAAGACTCGTTGTACTGCATGGCGATTTCTACGGTAGTCGTATCCTTCTCGGAACAAAAATAGATCGGCTCCGCATGCAGCGTGGGCTTGTTCTTGTTTAGGAATTTCACGAACGAGATGATACCGCCTTCAAAGCAGTAATCATAATGCTGATCATTTCTCTCATCGTTCATGATGATACGCACACCGCCGTTTAAAAACGCAAGCTCGCGCATGCGCGCGCGCAGTGTGTCAAACACGAAATCAACTGTTTCGAATATTTGCCCATCGGGCCAAAATTGTATGGTGGTACCCGTCTGCTCGGATTCGCCTACCACACGAATATCACCCTGCGGTTCGCCGCGCAAAAAGGACATCTCGTGGATCTTTCCGTCCCGCCGCACCTGGGCAATCAGCTTTTCGGAAAGCGCGTTCACAACCGACACACCCACGCCGTGCAAACCGCCCGACACCTTATAGCCTTCACCGCCGAACTTACCGCCCGCATGCAGCATCGTCAGCGCCACCTCCAGTGAGGATTTTCCCACCTTCGGATGCACATCCACTGGAATGCCTCGCCCATTGTCTTCAATCAGTGCACTGCCATCGCTCTTTATGGTGATTTCGATTTTGTCACAGTAACCTGCCATCGCCTCATCCACTGAGTTGTCCACCACTTCGTAGACAAGATGATGCAGCCCGCGTTCGTCGGTGGAACCGATGTACATACCCGGCCTTTTGCGCACAGGTTCCAAACCTTCCAGAACTTGAATCTGCGAGGCGTCATAATGCTGTTCATTTTGATTGTTTGACATGCCTGTCTCCTTAATAATTGAAATATATAAATGATTGTCTATAACCGTGATCGTTTATAAAGCGTGGCAGAGGAAATCGGAGAATAATAGATGAAATACTTTTTAAGAAACTGCGCCACCACCACAGATTTGATATTATACTCTTCTAAGAAAATCTGATGGGCACTGTCTTTGAGCTTTTTCAAAAAATTATGCGTATCGTCGTTTGTCATCGCCTCTTTATAATCAAGTATCAAAATAATGTCCTTTAATGGCACCATCGCGTCTTTGCCAATATGAAGCATAAAAATCCTCCGTCAAGCGTTTGATTATTGGCTCCCGAAAAGCACAGCTTTTGGGGGTGTGGTTTAAACT
Source organism: Bacillota bacterium (assembly GCA_023391105.1). Lineage (GTDB taxonomy): Bacteria > Bacillota > Clostridia > Christensenellales > SZUA-584 > SZUA-584. The sequence continues at coordinate 39,204 of JAEWBO010000033.1, read as the reverse complement.
CTACAATATTATATATATTATAGTCGAAATTTCATTTTTTTAAAAGAGGGTTTTCATCAAATTCACAATCTGCTCATCTTTGTATCACTTTTTCGTGGTGCTTTTTACCGTGTCCTTGCACACGAACAAAAAAACATTTATACTGCACATATATAGGGTGTAAGCCCAAAGTTTTTACCAACATCAAAGGAGAATGTACGGAATATGTCGCAGGTCAGACGAATATATGTGGAAAAAAAAGACGGGTTCAATATTGCCGCGAAAAAATTCTTTGCGGATTTTAGAAGCACGCTCGGTAAAAGCGCTTTAACTGATGTGCGCATATTGATTCGATACGACATCGAGGGCATGGATGACCAAAGCTTTGACGCCGCTGTGGGGACGGTGTTTGCGGAGCCACCTGTCGATATCGTTTATTATGACACTTTTGAGCGACATGCAAACGATGCCGTGTTCGCAGTGGAATACCTGCCGGGTCAGTACGACCAGCGCGCGGACAGTGCCGCGCAATGCTGCGAGCTGGCTGTGCGGTGCAGACGCCCCATTGTTCGTTGCGCATCGGTCTATGTGCTCTCAGGATTAGAGGACAGCGATGTCGAAGATATCAAAAAATATGTGATCAATCCCGTCGATTCCCGGGAAGCGTCTTTCGATCTGCCCGATACGCTCGCCGAAACACTCCCTGAACCGCCCGATGTGCCTGTTCTGAACGGTTTTTGTACGCTCGGAGAAAACGACCTGAGAGAGATGCTCAGCGAATACGCGCTTGCGATGAGCTATGAAGACTTAAGGTTTGTTCAGGGCTATTTCTGCGGCGAAGAGCACAGAGACCCCACGCTTGCGGAGCTGCGCGTGATCGATACCTACTGGTCGGATCACTGCCGCCACACCACGTTCTTAACGAGACTGGAAAACGTCTCCTTCGACGACACTGCAACGCAGGCCAAAGAGATTTACAATGAATATTTAAAAACGCGCAAGGACCTTTACGGAGACCGCGAAAAAGACATCTGTCTGATGGATTTGGCCACGCTTTATGCAAAAGAAGCCAAAAGAAAAGGCCTCATGGCCGATTTCGACGAGTCCGACGAGATCAACGCGTGTTCCATCCGTCAGAAGGTGATGGTGGATGGTCAGCTGCGCGATTACCTTATCATGTTCAAGAACGAAACGCACAACCACCCCACAGAGATCGAGCCTTTCGGCGGCGCGGCCACATGCCTTGGCGGCGCGATCCGCGATCCGTTATCGGGGCGCTCCTATGTGTATCATGCCATGCGCGTGACTGGCAGCGGCGACCCGCGCGAACGCATCAGCGATACGCTGGCTGGCAAGCTGCCGCAAAGAAAAATCAGCCGGAGTGCTGCCGAAGGGTATTCCTCTTACGGCAACCAAATCGGCCTTGCAACAGGGCTGGTCGATGAAATCTATCACGATGGCTACAAGGCCAAGCGTATGGAAATCGGCGCGGTGGTGGGCGCAGCGCCCGCCGATAATGTGGTTCGCATGACACCCAAGGCTGGCGACTATATACTGCTGCTCGGCGGTGCCACAGGCCGCGACGGCTGCGGCGGCGCCACTGGCTCATCCAAGGCCCACGACAAACAGTCTATTGACGTGTGCGGCGCGGAGGTGCAAAAGGGCAACCCGTTAACCGAGCGCAAGCTTCAGCGGCTTTTCAGAAACTGCGAATTCTCCCGCCGTATCAAGCGCTGCAACGATTTTGGAGCGGGCGGGGTGTGTGTCGCCATCGGCGAGCTTTCAGACGGCGTCAACGTCAACCTTGACCTTGTACGCAAGAAATATGATGGATTATCGGGTACTGAGCTTGCCATTTCCGAGAGTCAGGAACGTATGGCGGTCGTGATCGACCCCGAGGACCTCGATGCGGTGCTCGCTCTTGCGGCACAGGAGAACCTTCACGCCGCAAAGGTGGCTGAGGTCACAGACGCGGGACGTATGGAGCTTTTCTGGCGCGGCAAACCCATCGTCTCTATATCGCGGGCGTTTCTAAACACCAACGGCGCGACAGCCACGGCCAGCGCGCATATATCAAGCTTAGAATCAGACGGAATATTCGATGAGCCGTTCTCAGGCTCGCTTTCGCAGCGGCTTCATGCAATAATGGGTGACTTAAACATCTGCTCCAAAAAGGGGCTGATCGAGATGTTCGATTCCACCATCGGCGCTTCTTCCGTGGTCATGCCGCTGGGCGGTAAAAAGCAGCTTACGCCCATGCAGGCGATGGCGGCCAAGGTCGCCTCAGATGGCGAATGCGATACCGCCACACTGTTTTCATACGGTTTTGACCCGTACTTAATGGAGAAGAACCCGCTGCTGGGCGCGGTTTATTCGGTGGTGCTCTCGCTCGCCAAGCTCACGGCCACCGGCGGCGACGCATCCCGCGCGTGGCTCACGTTTCAGGAGTATTTCGAACGCATGCGTACGGAAGCAAGCTGGGGCAAACCGCTTGCGGCATTGCTCGGCGCATGGTGGGCGCAGCGCAAGCTGGGCACACCCGCGATCGGCGGCAAGGATTCTATGTCCGGCACATTTGAAGATATCCACGTGCCGCCCACACTCGTGTCTTTTGCATTATGCACGCAAAACGCGGCTTGCGTCATATCTCCTGAGTTCAAAAAAGCGGGCAGCAACATCTATCGCGCGCGCATCCGCCGCGACAGCAACGGTATGCCAGATTTTGAAAACGTCAAAGAGGTTTACGCCAAGATACTCGACAGCATCATCAATAAGAAAATTTACGCAGCCTGCGCTGTGGAGCGCGGCGGCATTCTCGCCGCTGTGGCCAAAATGGCGCTTGGCAACAGCATCGGCGCGGTTTTGAGCATTTGCGATCTCGATGAGCTCACCAATAAGGCGTACGGTGACATCATACTCGAAGGCGATGATTTGGGTTTTGAGTGCATCGGCCAGACAAGCGGCAACGGCATCACCGTGGCGGGCGAATCGATATCACTTGATGATCTGCAGCACACATATGAAAGCACTTTGAGCCGTGTGTTCCCCGTTCGTGCGGAGGCGCAGGGTGATACGCCGGACAAGCTGTTCACCGCCGTATCTATCCACACCAATTCGGGGCAAAGTGGAAAACCACGCGTGATCATTCCCGCTTTTCCGGGTACCAACTGCGAATACGACTCTGCCAACGCGTTTAACCGTGCGGGCGGCGTCGCGGATACATTCGTGATCCGCAATCTGTCGGCGACAGACATCGAATACAGCATAGGCGAGCTGGCAAAACGTATTGAGCAAAGCCAGATACTCATGTTCCCCGGCGGTTTTTCGGGCGGCGATGAGCCGGACGGCTCTGGCAAATTTATTGCGGCGCTGTTCCGCGAACCGCATGTCAAGGCTGCGGTTCAGAATCTGCTGGACCGCGATGGCCTGATCTTAGGCATATGCAACGGCTTTCAGGCGCTCATCAAATTAGGTCTTGTGCCATACGGAGAAATTCGAGACTTGAAAGATGACAGCCCGACACTCACGTTCAACAACATCGGCCGCCATGTATCCACAGCGGTACGCACCCGCATCGCTTCAAACGCTTCCCCGTGGCTGATGGGCTGTCAGCCCGGCGATATCCATACGGTGGCGGTATCCCACGGCGAAGGCCGTTTTGCGGCGCGTCCGGAAGAAGCCATGGCGCTTTTCGAAGCGGGGCAGGTTGCCACGCAATATGTAGACGAAAACGGTAAGCCCACAATGGGCGACGGCAATCCCAACGGGTCATTGCTGGCCGTAGAAGGGCTGCTCTCCCCCGACGGACGGATTTTCGGCAAAATGGCGCACAGCGAGCGCTACACGGCGCACACGCTCAAAAACGCACCTGGCGATAAGGATCAGCACATATTTGAAAGTGGTGTGAAATATTTTTTGTAGAAGAATTGGATAGCAAGTTCCCATATACAAGAAAAAGGCGGGTCTCCCCGCCTTTTGTATTTCATCAGTCATTGTCCGGTTCGATAAGTCCCAAATCACCGTCGTGACGCTGATAAAGCACGTTGATCTCGTTCGTCACCGCGTTCCTGAACACGAAGAATTGATGTCCCAAAAGCTCCATTTGCATTTTTGCTTCCTCAATGTCCATCGGCTTGACGACGAACTTCTTGGTGCGCACCACGGCAGGCTGCTTCTCTTCTGCAAGAATTTCGGCATACGCATCATCCTCCTTTGTGAATGCCCCTTCGTGCAGTCGCCTTTTAAGCGCAGTGCGGTGCTTGTGGATTTGTTTCTCAAGCTTTTTAATCACGCCGTCGACCGACGCGTACATGTCTCCCGTGGCTTCCTCCCCACGAAGGACAATCCCATCGAAGGGGATGGTCACCTCCACAATGTGTCTCGATCTTTGAATCGACATGGTTATGTGCGCCTCGGTATCCTCGTCAAAATACCTTTTCAGTTTGGAGACCTTTTTTGAAACGAGATCCTTCAAGTAATCGGACACATCCATGCCCTTTCCCGCTATTATGACGCGCATAATTCTGCCCCCCTCTCTATGTATTTTTATATCTCGGTTTCCCGTGATAGCTATGTATTATTGTACCTCCATTTTTGGTTTCATAAACAACAGCTTTATAAGATACTATTCTCTAAAGCTTTTATTTTTTCCTGCCGTTTAAAAAATGATACAATTTGGTTACTGTTTGTCCACATATGAAGCATAAGTGTAGAATAGAAGGTAAAATAAAAGCCGTGCACCCGGAAATCGACACGACATTACAAGAGGTATTCCGGCAGGTTGCTCGGAGCAGACTGATCCGAGGCACACGCACAGATCCGCTTACTGCTGCTCCCGTCAGGGCCTGACAGGGTTCACGGGTGTCCGTTGCACGGGGCCCACTCGTCAACGCCCCTTACCGGCTCCATACCTTACAACATCGTGCCTCAAACCGGGAATCCAACCCTGCTATAGCGGATTGCAGGTTCAGGGCACCGCTGGCTCCCCGTCTGGCACGGCAAACTTTTATCTATTTTTTTTTCATTCCGGCACTTTATACCGCTGTTTTTGATTGCAGCTCGGTATCAGACAAAGTATTTTTGCCGGACGATGCATTCACTGCGCTCCGGACCCACGCCGATCATGCCGACAGGCGTGCCCGTTTCGCTTTCGATGAACTCAATATATTCTTTGGCTGCCTTTGGCAGCTCGTCATAGCTTCTGATGTGCGATAAATCACTGCTCCAGCCCTCAAACTCTCTGTATATGGGCTTCGCTTTGGCGATGTCCTCTAAAGATGCCGGATAGTCATTTGTCACCTTGCCGTCTATCTCGTATGCGGTGCAAACCTTGACCTTGTCAAACCCGCCCAGCGTATCCATTCTGGAAAGCGCAATAGACGTGATGCCGCTTACACGCACCGAGAATCCAACGATCACGAGATCAAGCCAGCCGCAGCGCCGCGGACGTCCTGTCGTCGCGCCGTATTCATGGCCCTTCTCACGTATCTTGTCACCCGTCTCATCGAGCAGCTCGGTCACAAACGGTCCCTTGCCCACGCGTGTGGTATAAGACTTGACCACGCCGACCACCTCGGTTACAGCCGCTGGCGGCAGCCCTGTACCCACGCTCACGCCGCCCGAAATCGGATGAGACGAGGTCACAAAGGGGTATGTGCCAAAGTCGATGTCAAGCAGCATGCCCTGTGCGCCTTCAAACAGCATTTTACTGTTTTTTGCTTGAAGACTGTGGCACAGGCTGACTGTATCACATATATACGGAGCCAGCTGTTTGCGATAACCAAGAAACTCTTTGAGTATCGTATCAAAGCAAAGCGCATTTTGACCGTATATTTTCGTTAATATCTCATTTTTCTGATCCAGCACGGTGCGCAGCTTTTCCGAAAAGCTGTCGGATAAAAGATCGCACATGCGAAGACCGATACGCGCGGCCTTATCTGTATAGCAAGGGCCAATGCCGCGCTTGGTGGTGCCGATCTGCGCGTCACCCGCGCCATCCTCAGCCAAACCATCCAGCAGCTTATGATAGGGCATCACCATATGCGCCCTATCCGATACTTTTAAGTTTTCAAGAGTCAGCCCCTGCTTTTGGAGCATTTCCATCTCTTCAATCAGCGCGCCGGGGTCTACCACCACACCGTTTCCGATCACGCAAAGCTTGCCGTCGTAGAGAGAACCCGCAGGGATCAGATGAAGCGTGTATTGCACGTCATCTACGATAATCGTGTGTCCCGCGTTGTTACCGCCCTGATAACGCACGACGACTTCGGCGTCGTTTGCAAGGTAATCAACAAAGCGTCCCTTGCCCTCGTCTCCCCATTGTGCACCAAATACTGAAATGCCCGGCATCTGCATACTCCTACTAAATAAAGATGATAAAAGCGGGGTCTGTCGCATCCCCGCTTAAGTCCTACGCTATCGTATCAAAAAATATCGTGACAGTCAACTCAAATCCGCAAGCAATATAAGAACGAAATGTTAAATTTTATTGTCCAAAGGCGATGCGTTTATCGACTTTATCATATTTGCCGATATCAAACGTGTCCACATACAGTTGCTTGGATATATTGGCCTCTTCCTTAAACGCGCCGTAATCGGAAAAGAACTTCATTGTCCCCAGCGTATAGTCATAGAAGAAAAAGTACAGGCTGTCGTCTACAGCTTTGCCGATTGCCGCAAGCAGGCTTTTTTCATCCAGCGCGCATATCGGGCCCGGCGGAAGCCCGCGCGTTATGTATGTGTTGTATTCACTGTCAATTTTAATGTCATCAAGCGTCAAAAACGGGCGCTCATACCCCAGCGCGTATTCCACGGTGACGCAGCTTTGCAGCTTGGCATCGTCATGTATACGGTTTATGAATACGGCCGCCGTCTCCGACTGAAACTCGTCCCCTATGCACTCCCAATCCACGATGGACGCAAGCGTAAGCTGTTCCCACGCCTCAAGTTTATTCGCATCGCCGCTCGCAGCCAATAGCCTATCATAGCGTCGTTCCGCATCACGTATCCATATATTTACATAATCGTTAAGGCTTTGATCCGTTACCTCATAGCTGCCCGGCACAATAATGCCCTCCATACGTTGAAAGCCTGTGAGTTCATCGCTTATCAAACGGCTTTGCGCTATTGCAAGCACATCCTTTACATCTTCTTCAGACTGCGAAAAAATCTCACAGAGCTGCGGTATGATATCGCGCTCAAGCGTGTCACCGCCGCGAACCGTAACCGTCCCTTTAACGGGCACTGCCGTCTCTTCTGGGGACGTGGTGGGCACCGGCGTGGGCTGTACGATCGACGAAACTGTTGGCGGCGGCGCAATCGTCTGCGTGGCCGTCTCTGCCGGCGCAGAGACTGTTCCCGCACATGCAGCGAGAAACAGACTGACGCATATCATCCCCAAAATGAGGATACGTTTGTTCATGACTGCCTTCCTTTTACTCTTTTAGGCCATTATAGCATCCTGGCGCAGTTATCTCAATGTCAGGCAGATTCGTTCGCAATCTTGAGCATCGTTTCCGTGATGAGCTCTGCGGACATCGCTCCCACCATGCCATAGACAACATGCCCTTCAGCGTCGAACATGATCTGGCTCGGAAACGCGTTGATACCGAAGTCTCTGATAATCTGCGCTTCGTTGTCAAACATCACAACGAGATTTTCGTATCCGAAAGCTTTATACCATTCCGTGAATTCTTCGGCGCTAAGCTCTCCGCTCATTGACGGCATCACGACGCTCAAAATCACAAATTCCTCCGCTTCGCCCGCCAGTTTATCGAATTCCTCGAGCGACGATGTGCAAACACCGCACCACGATGCCCAAACGCGCAAGAATACCGGCTTGCCGCGGTAATCCGAAAGTTTATGCACATTGCCGTCGATATCGGTGAATTCAAACTCATAGACAATCTCTTCGCTGTGCACCGCCTCAGCATCCGTGCCCGTTGCTTCGGGTTCTGCTAATTCCGCAGGCTGAGAAGTCACAGAACCCGCCGTTGTCCCGGGTTCTCTGGAATCTGTATTGGAGCCGCAAGCGGCAAGCGATACCGCAAGCAGTATTGACAACATCATAAAGATTATTCGTTTCATAATTTATCTCTCCTTTCGCTAAGTCAGCGTATCAATGAGCAGATAGATGCCCATTACCACAATAATCAAGCCGCCGATGGTCTTGATCAGCTTCATGTGTCTATACAGACCGCTGATCCTTTTAAGAAGCACATCGGAGAACACAGCCACCACAAAGAATGGAATCACAAATCCAAGGGAGTACACTAGCAGTGTCAGCGCCGCCACGAGTATGCCCTGCGGCGTGACATAAAGCAGCACACTGCCCAGCGAAAGCCCCACGCACGGTGTCCAGCCAAAGCTGTATGTAAACCCCAGCAGAAAGGCGCCAAAAATGCCGTTCCGCTCTTTGAGCGCAAAGCGCTTCTCCCGCATTAAAAACGGAATTGAGACAATACCCGTTTGGTAGATACCGAAAAGAATCACGACGATTGAGCAAACGAGCATGTACCAGACCGAATTTATGAGCTGCCCCAGCGCACCAAACGCAATCCCAAGTATAGAAAACGTGACTGCCACACCCAAAGCAAACGCTGTCACGCGCCATATCGGCTGCGTGTGTATCTGCAGACTGCCAATCTTCACAATTTTTTGATGTGCTCCTATGCCGCCTATCAGTGTGGATATAAATACAGGTATCACAGGCAAAATACACGGCGAGAAAAACGCCGTAAGCCCGACCAAAAACGCGCTGCCGATGCCAGCCAAAGACATTGCGATCCTCCTTCTTTTCAAGTATGCCCAAAGGCGTATCTTTCTTTATGTCTTTTTATTATAGTCAGTATATTTTATATGAACAGTAGCAAAGTCACCAACATGTTTTTTCTGTACAAACACTGTCGATTTTAGTAGAATAAAGTATCAAACTTTTGGAGCGCACATGTATTATATCATTTTCAATCCAACTGCAGGCGCGGGCCGATCCTTAAAGGTCATGCAGGCTGTGGAGCAGCATCTCATACAAGAAGACGTCGCATTTGAAGTCGTGGAAACACAGTATCCTCAGCATGCTGTTGAACTGGCACGGGCAGCTGTCGGAAAAGCTTATAAAGGTATTATTTCTGTGGGCGGAGATGGGACACTGCTCGAGATCGCCGGCGAATTACACGGCACCGAGGAAACACTCGGCATTATCCCTGCCGGAACGGGCAATGATTTTCGTGAAGCCGTTCATGTATCCAAAGATCCCATAGAAGCACTGAATGTGATACTCGCCGGACACAGCAAAAAGATCGACATCGGATTTCTGGACGAAGACAGGCCATTCCTTAATGTCGCGGGTACCGGGTTTGATGTGGAGGTGCTCCGCAATACCGAAAAGGTGCGCCGACTTTTTACAGGCGGAGCTGCCTATTATGCCGGCATTATCTTATCACTTTTTAAACACAAAGGAATCAACATAGAAATTACGGCTAACGGTGAGAAAATTCACAGAAAAGTGCTGCTGGTTGCCATCGCAAACGGCAAATGCTTTGGCGGCGGGCTTAAAGTGGCGCCCGCTTCCAGCGTATTAGATGGTCTTTTTGATGTGCTGATAGTCAATAACGTTTCGAACTGGCGTATACTGATTGAGCTTCCCAAGCTTAAAAAAGGGCAGATTGAAAAAATTTCTGTTGCGGAGCAGTTTACATGCAGTGACATCCACATCAGCAGCGAGACACCTATGAGCTTCGAACTCGACGGCGATATTATTGGACAAACACCCGCGCATTTACGCATAAAGCCCGCCGCACTTCGCGTGTTCTGTCCCGAGTTTTAATACGATCGTATCGATAATGCAGTTTTATTCGGCCCAAATGAGGCCGTTTTTCTTTTCCCCTGCTTGTGTTATAATGTCGTTATCATCGTGCAAGAGAGGTGTCTTGTGTACACAAACACGAAAACAAAAAAGAAGCGCCTGTCGCGCAAAACCATCTTCTTCTTCGGCTCAATCGTGCTGGTCACCATCGTGCTCATCACGGGGCTTATCGTTATATTGACGGCAGACAAGGATTTAGAAGATACCATTGTGGACATGCCTTTCGGTTCTGCTTCCAGTCACTATACCGTCGGTACAAATATTATTTACACTGATCAGGAGCTTTTAACATGCATCAGCCCGTCGCTGAATACCGTATGGAAGCTGCGTTTGTTTTCCGGCGGGCTTCGTTTCGTCGTCAACGACGAAATTATTGCCGCAACGGGTCAAGGCGTCATACAGGTGATCGATACACAAGGTCAGCATCAGTTTTCCACTCAGCTTGATGGAGATATTGAATCCGCTCGTGTCGGAAAAGATATGGCGGCTGTGTATATTCAGCAGCATCTTGCCGATAAAACCCCATCCTATATCATCGTTTTTAGCTTGTCCGGAGAACAGCTGTTTTTACTGGATGTCACCGACCGATATGTGATGGATTACGGCTTTGACGAATTGAGCGATTCCCTTTATGTTTTGGAGCTTGATGTGTCCGGCAGTGTTCCCATATCCCGTATCTCCACATACAAGCCCGATACGCAAGCGATCACGATGATTAAAGAGCTTAAAGATCAGCTGGTCAGCGACGTATATTGGATTGATAATAAGATTTACGCCATAGGTACGACATACCTCACAATCTATGGATCGCTGAATTCAGATGTTAAAGAGATTATGACCTACGGGTGGATGCTAGAAGACGTATATCAAACAGATGATCCAAAATTTATCTATGTGCCGTCAGGCAGCGCAGGTACATATGATATCGCGCGCGTGATTCGCACGTCCGGCAGCGAAATAAAAATCAACCTTCCACCTGGCGTATTTAAGATTTTGCACGAGGGCGAAAAGATATATTGCTTTGCAAACGAAAAGCTTTTCGTTTATACTGGTGAAGGTAAATACCTGAGAACGTACGATCTGCCATATGCAATTGACAGCGTAGAAAGAACGGTTGACGATAATGTTTTATTAAAGCACGGTGAATTGATTTCTTTAATGCCGCTGCCTTAATACCGTTCATGGAGGTAAACGATGAACTGGGTTAACTTGATCTTGATATTGATCATGCTGATAATGGTATTAGAAGGTATCCACCGCGGCTTTTTAAGATCCGCTATGAATCTTGGTGCCTTTTTTCTCTCAATTATTACCTCATATCTTTTCTATCCCGTGGTATCAACAGCCGTCAAAGCAAACGAATCATTGTTTTCTTATATGATATATTATACAGAAGGTGCGGAGAAAGTCGCATCTTTTGAAAGCTCGCAGCTGCTTGTGAACAATCTCTCTTCGGCACAGCTCAATGATATCATTACACACTCATCTATATCCGAGCCGTTCACATCGCTGATCCGGCAAAATGTTGAAGCGAAAGCTTTTGCGTCAAGCGGTCTCTCTACGATTGGTCAATACTACAACATGACAATCGTTTCGGTCGCACTCAATATTATCTCTTTCCTGGCAGTGTTTTTCATTGCGCGTGTGATATTTGCTTTTGTGCTGGGTGCCATTGATTATACTGTTGAATTTCCCGAGCTGCGTCAATACGACCGCACTTCAGGTGCTTTGTTTGGCGCACTAAGGGGCATGTTGTTCTGCTTTTTGATTATGTTGATCGTTCCTATTGTTTTTCTGGTTCTGCCCTTGAATCAAATTACAGACTATTTCAATAGTTCGAGTCTGGCCACATTTTTTTCGGAAAACAACTTCTTTATTCATTTGATCCGCGGCGTCATCTAGATGGCGCCTTCTTTATTTTCTAATTATGTTTCACGTGAAACTTTTTTAATTCGTACTACCATTTCTCGGGAAATGTTTCACGTGAAACTTTTTCTGATACGATTCAGCGCTTTCCCTTCATTGTTTCACGTGAAACAATGGAAGCGTAAAAATCAATGCAGCAAAAAAGCCCGCCAATCACGGCAGGCTTGATTCTCTTTTTTGCTATTTGTTTGTCATTAAAAAATCATACAGGGAGTTTAATTGGTCCTGATTATAATATTGTAATATGATCTTTCCGCGCTTCATATCGCCTGATATGAGAACGCGTGTGCCAAGCGCCGCAGTTAAAGATTTCTCGGCTTCCTTTATTTCTGATTCTGTGTCTTCTTTTTTTCTTTCCTGCGGCTTTTGCTTGTTCAGCGCTTTTATAAGCTCTTCCGCAGCACGAACCGAAAGCCCCTGCGAGACGATCTTCATTGCAAGTCTTTGTTTATCTTCATCCCGATCAAGTGCCACAAGGCATCGCGCATGGCCAGATGACAGGTCTCCCGCAATCACCATGCTGCGCACGGACTCCGGCAAAGAGAGCAGTCTTAAAGTATTGGCCACAGCGCTTCTTGATTTTCCGAGCCGCGTCGATAGTTCATCCTGTGTCAGTTTGTATTCATCCATAAGCATGCGCATCGCCTGTGCTTCTTCTATAGGATTAAGGTCCTCACGCTGAAGGTTCTCAACAAGTGAGACCTCCATGAGCTCTGCTTCTGAGTATTCCTTGATAACGACGGGTACATCCTTTAATCCTGCAAGACGCGCAGCACGGTATCGCCTCTCACCCGCGATGATTGTGTAGCGCAATCCATTTTTCTGAACGATAATAGGTTGAACAATGCCATATGTGCTGATAGACTGCGAAAGCTCTTCCAGCTTTTCGTTGTCAAAATGCTTTCTCGGCTGGCTCGCATTCGGATCGATATCGTTAACATTAACTGATTTTATTCCGTCGCTGTGTTCTTCCTTCTGTGCAGGCACATCACCAATTAGTGCGCCCAAACCTTTTCCCAAACGCTGTTGCTGCTTCATTATTCTTCGTCTCCATTCTCGATAACCTCATTGGCAAGTTCGGTGTAGCACTGCGAACCAAGACAAGTCGCATCATAGCGGATAACCGGAAGCCCAAAGCTTGGCGCTTCACCGAGTCTTACGTTTCGGGGAATGATGGTTCTGTAAACCTTATTTTTAAAATATTTTTTAACTTCCTCAACGACCTGTATTGACAGATTTGTTCTCCCGTCAAACATGGTCAGAACAACGCCTTCCACCTCAATATTTGGATTGAGATTCGCCTTAACCAGCTTAATTGTATTAATAAGCTGAGACAAACCTTCAAGAGCATAATACTCACATTGAATGGGAACAAGTATTTTGTCAGCTGCCGTCAGCGCGTTTATTGTGATAAGGCCAAGAGAGGGCGGGCAATCCATAAAAATAAAATCATATTTCTCTTTTATATTTTTGAGTGCATTTTTTAAAATTTGCTCACGCGCCATACGGGATACCAATTCAACCTCAGCACCCACCAAATCAATATTGGCAGGTAAAACGTCAAGCGTATCGATCATCGTACCCACTATGGCGCTTTGTGCGTCTATATTGTTGATCAGTACGTCATAGGACGATGCTTTGAGAGTGCTTTTCTCAATTCCGAGACCGCTTGTCGAATTGCCCTGCGGATCTATGTCGATAAGCAATACTTTTTTTCCTGTTTCCGCAAGACAGGCACTCAAATTGACAGCTGTCGTCGTCTTGCCAACGCCGCCTTTTTGGTTGGCGATGGCGATAATTTTTGACATATTGTTACCCCCTGTGTCGTTAGATTTATTATAAAGCAAAACATCATGAATGGAAAGAGCACGCTATGGGAAATTAATAAGCCATATTCGATATAATGATTATTAAAAAGTTCACACTGTGATTGTTGAAGTCAAAAGCCATTTATGATATAGATTAGGATATATAATCAAATATCATGCATCGAACGATGGAAGGATAGACGTATGGAGAAAAAAATACTTGTGTTGGGAGACTCTCTTTCAAAAGGCGTGGTACTGGATGAAGAGAAAAAAAAATATACACTTCTTAAAGATTGTTTCTTCAATCTTCTGGTAAAATCTGTGGATGCGCAGATGATTAACGCATCTCGTTTTGGTTCCACTGTCACGCAGGGACAAAAAGTATTGGAATCTAAAATGCACAAATACGATCCGGACATTGTTGTGATTGAGTTTGGCGGTAACGACTGTGATTTTCTATGGGATCATATCGCGGAGAATCCCGCAAAGGATCATATACCCAAAACACCGCTGGACACATTTGAACAAAGCATCAATGATATGATTGACTATATACAGCAAAACGGAAAGACAGCGATACTTACCACACTTCCGCCTCTCTATGCGGATAGCTATTTTAAGTGGTTTACAAATTATGACACGGAAAAGGGATTGAAAATACTAAAATGGCTCAAGGATGTCTGGCGCATATACTGGTGGCAGGAGCGCTATTCAAACTGTATTCAATACATCGCAAAAATAAGAAATGTCAATTGCATTGATATTAGGCGCGCCTTTTTAAAATGTAAAGAGTTTTTTGATTACATTTGCTCGGATGGCATTCACCCCAATGAAGCGGGTCACAAGCTCATATTTGAAACTGTGATGAATTACATTAAGGATAACGCCTCGTATCTGCTCCCGGCACGTACATAAAATGTTTTTATTGCAGTTTCATAGGTGAAATATTGATTTGTTACAAATTATTTAATAGTTTTCTTGTTAAATATGGTATACTGTCTGCATGAAATTGACGAAAAAAAATATTGTATGGATCATCGTGCTCTGTGCAATACTCGCCGCTGTGGTCATTCTCTATTATATCGGTAAAAACAACGGCTGGTTCAAGCTATTTGAACATAAAGAAAACTTTCAGGCCTATGTGGCTTCTTTTGGTGCCTGGGCACCGCTAGCTTTTTTTGCCCTGCAGTTTATACAGGTGATTATATCACCTGTTCCGGGGGGCGTCACCACATTGGCCGGTGGTGTGCTTTTTGGCTTTTTTTATGGTTTTTTATTGTCTTTTTCCGCAGTTTTTCTTGGTTCTCTCGCTGCGTTTCTTCTTGGAAAAAAGTTTGGCCGTCCGCTTGTAGAGCGTATTGCAGGCAAGCAAGTCATTGAAAAATATATGGAAACCATGTCTTCACGACAGCGCGTTTTACTTATCATGATGTTTGTTTTTCCGTTTTTTCCGGATGATATATTATGCTTGGTTGCGGGTCTTAGCGCACTCAATTTGCCTTCTTTCGCGCTGATCGTGATACTGACAAGACCATGGGGCCTTCTCTTTTCTGCCCTTGTGGGATCCGGTCTTATATCTATTCCCATGTGGGGATGGATCATTATGGGCGTTGCCGCCATTGCACTTTTTATTCTCGCAACAAAATACGCTCCCCTTATTGAGGAGCGTGCATATAGCTGGCTCAAAAAAACATTTCTAAAAAGACGTATTCATTAACTGTTGCTTGTTTTTACCGGAAGCACTAGATACAAATAGCTATCTCCCGATATTGGATGTATCACACACGGGCTTATATTTGTATTAAAATCCATCACGATTTCTTCATCAGCAACCTCTTTTAGCACATCAAGCAAATACCGTGCGTTAAAAGATATGCTTAAGTTTTTTCCTGTGAGGCGAATATCCACTTCTTCTCTTGCTTTACCGACCTCTGAATCTGACGTAATCGTCAGGTTGCTGCCATCAATATCGAAATTGACCAGATTTGTTTTGGACTGGCGGGCCATGATGCTTGCACGCTCCAGGCTGCCGAATAGGCTCTGTCTGCTGACAATCACACGCGTCATAAAATCTGAAGGCAGTATATTTTTATATTTTACATAGTCACCCTGCAGCACGCGAGACACGATCTCAATATTTTCACAGACAATACCGACCAAATTTTCCTTCGTAAACACTTTGATTGTGGTTTCATCTTCAGGAATGATGCGTGCAACCTCTCTCATCGATTTAGAGGGCACAACCACCTCTTTGTCTTCATGCTGCGACATTAAGCTTTCTTTGCGAACAGCAAGCCTGTAGCCATCCAACGCAACCATTTTAAAGCCGTTGCTGCTAAGCTCCATTAATAAGCCTGTTAGTATTGGTTTTTCTTCGCTGGCAGACGTGGCAAATACGGTTTGGTCGATCATACTGACAAACTGTTTGGAATAGAGCGTTATGCCGTCCACTACATCGAATTTTGGGAAAGCCGGATATTGTTCGGCGCTCATATAACAAAGTGTTGTTTTCGAATGTCCGCATTCAAGCACGATATTGCTGCCATCCTTATACAAGCTGATATCACATTCCTCAAATTTAGCAAGAAGCTCACAAAACAGCTTTGCGGGAAGCACCACATCCCCTTCTTCAACAACATTTGCTTCAATTGTGCATTTGATAGAGAGCGTGCCATCACTTCCGTACAACGTTATCTGATTATCTTTAGCCTCTATCCTTATTCCTTCGAGAAGATAAACGGGCGATTTTAGTGCGACAGCTTTCGCAGCGATATTCACGTTCTTCTGCAGCTCGCTTTTGTTACAAACAATCCTCATATGGGGCTCCTTAAAAACGTATTTATACCTACACGGTATCATTACTAGATTAAATAGTATTAGTAGTAGTAGGTGGTGTTGATAATGTGGATATCATGGTTTTCTCAATTGTCATCGTATAAACGCCGTCTCCATTTTATATGTCAGGCTTGTATTTTCGGTGCATGCGATGTCAACATAGCTGGGATAATCAAAATATAAGCGCTTTTTGCTTAAACATTTTATCAACAATGTATCCACTATTCTTTCAGCTTTGTGATGAAATCATCCACAAGCGTTTTGGTTTCAATAACCGTCTGTACCTCTTTTTCAATTTTCTCATAGGCATGCTTAGCCGTTGTGTGGTCGTTCTTGCCGTAAATCTCGGCGATGGCTTTGTAAGATAAGTCCATCAGCTTACGAGTCAAGTACATTGATATTTGTCTGGGGTATGCCACACTTTGGTTTTTCTTGTTGCTTGTGATCTCTTCTTCGGATATCTCATAATATTCACAGACTGTCTGCAGTATTTGCTTTGAAGAAATTTTCTTAGTATTTGTATTCAGAAAATCGCGTATGGCAATCTCAGCCTCTATCAGGTTTGGTGTACGTCCGTTAAGAACGGTGTATGCGATAATTTTCTTTAGTGCGCCCTCAAGCGATCGGATATTAGATGATACCTTGGTCGCGATCAGATCCAATATCTCATTGCTGACTTCGCATTTCAACGAATCCTTAGATGTGATATCCTTCGCTTTCTTTGTGAGGATGGCGAGCTTTGTTTCGTAGTTCGGCGGCTGAATATCGGCAATCAAACCGCCTTCAAAGCGCGACTGAAGCCTCTCTTCCAGCCTTGCAATTTCTTTTGGAGGCTTGTCTGAAGACAAAATGATTTGTTTATTGTTTTCATGCAGATCGTTAAACGTATGGAAAAACTCTTCCTGTGTGCTCTCCTTGCCGGCGATAAACTGAATATCGTCTATCAGCAGCACGTCGGCTTTGCGGTATCTTTTACGAAACTCTTCTGTTTTTGATGTTCGTATCGCGTTGATAAGGTCGTTTAAAAAGGGTTCGCTCTTAACGAACATCACGGTGGCTGTGTTATCTTTTTCAGAGATATGGTTTGCGATGGCCTGCATCAAATGCGTTTTGCCAAGCCCCGTTTTTCCATAAATAAAAAGCGGATTATACGTGTAGCCGGGGTTGTCCGCCACAGCCCTGGCCGCAGCGTGCGCAAATTCGTTGGAGCTGCCGACCACAAACGTGTTGAAAGTATAATATGGATTAAGCATTGAACGCGTGCTGCTTGAAATTTCAGCTTCCTGATGGGCGACAGGAGGCTGTTTTAGACGGGATGCTTCCTCAGTATCCAAAAAGTAAACATCGATCTTTTGACCATAATCCATCGCGTCAGCCGCATCGTTCATGGCGCTGACAATCAGATTTTTATAGCTTTTTTCAACAAGTTCTTTGTGAATGGGATTAAGCGTCTGAAAATAAAATGCAGCGTCCACATTTTTTACAGGTGAAAGAGTTTTAATCCATGTATCATACCGAACACTGACGAGCTCTTGTTTAAGAATTTCCAATGCTTTTTCCCAAATGACCAAAAATGTGTCCACACCCATACCTCAATAATATACTATAATAATAAACATGATAATCACAAATTAAGAGCCCGAAATCAAAAAACAACAACATTTGTTCGATTAATCCACCAACTTATCCACATAATGTGGATAAGTTTTTGAAATTTAGAACATAAAACATTCTATCACATAAGGTACAAGGTCTCAACTGTAAAGCTAGAAAAAAGAATGTTAAAATAGCACACGTTTATTATTTATGTGAGGAATATACCAACAATAAAGAGGATGATTAAAAACTAATAGATTCTGCGGGCAAAAGAAAAGCTGCGGTCATAATAATCCGACATATTGCTGACAGTGACACAGGCCTTGCTGGAGCTTGCATGAATAAACGAATCATCACCAAGGTAAATCCCGATATGATTGATTCGTGAGCTGTTGCCAGACAAGAAGAATAAAATATCTCCCGGAACAAGCGCATTGCGGTCGGATATTTTTGTCCAGCTTTCAATATTTGAAAAAGCGTCAGCGCTGCAGCGTCTTGTGGAAACACCCATGTATTTGAGAACATAATAGACAAAACCTGAGCAATCAAACGAACTTGGACCTTCTGTGGCGTACACATAGGGTTTCTCTAGCTGTTCGTTGGCAAAAGCCAGCATTTTTTGTACATCAGAAACGGATTGTGATGATGATGTGCCATTGGCAACCCGGTCGATTCCGTCCCATATCGCGGTCTTATCTGAATAGAGCACCTCACGCGAGTTTTTGCCTGCCTTGGCGTCAACCACAAGTCCGTTTTGCGCTTGAAACTCTTTGAGGGCATCCGCAGTGACGGTGCCAAAATATCCGGTGGCCGCTCCGCTGAAATAGCCGAGCTCAGACAGTCGCTTTTGCAGCTGCACGACATTGTTGCCCCGGTCTCCCGGGTAGATGCATAAAGATTTGGCATTTTCAGAGTTTAACGCAGTCATCGTTTCAGGGCCGACTATACCGTCTGCTTTAATGCCATTGGTGCTTTGAAAGCTCCTAACAGCCTGCTCGGTAACCGGACCGTAATACCCTGTGATACTGGGATAATTATAATATTCAAGCTTTTTTAGCTTTTCTTGTATGTCTGAAACAAAGGCGCCTTTATCACCCGGTTCCAAAAAATCGGCGTCCATATTGCCGGATGCGAGCGCCCCGCTTTTGGGAGTTACGACAAAATCATCTCCCAATATTGATGCTAAGGTTTTTGGGCCTGCCTTTCCATCCACCAAGAGTGAATGAGATGCTTGGTAGTCAATCACGGCCTGCTGCGTTTTTGTGCCGTAATAACCTGTTGTGCTGCCGGAAAAAAAACCTTGCTCTTTTAGCTTTGTTTGCAGTGCGAGAACATCGTCATTCTTATCGCCGATTTTAAGTATCTGGTAGTGATCTGCAGCAAAGGCGGTGACAGGAAAGCACGCAAATAGCACTGCAGACAGAATCAGCAGTGCCAGCAATATTCTCGCTTTGAGCAAAATTTTCCGCATCATACGAATATTATATAAAGCTGTTTTATTGAAGGCAATTGACGTATAGACGTATATAACGTGAAAATAAACAATTTGATAAGATTATTACGGAATTATTACAGATATATTAATAACAAGCCTTTTTTTGCTGTTTATCTGCATTGTTCATTATTTCACGATAAGCACTCAATAATACCCCGTTTTATCACCAAACAAACAACCACTCATACACATAGTTGTACACGTTATCCACGTGTTATCCACACTATGATAAAAACCCGTATAAAAGTTTGGGGGGTTCCGCGCTGTCTGACAACGTGAAACAGGGCTCAAGACTGCACATCGCTTGTTCCAGTTTGCCTTCATCGTTTGCGTGAACCTCAAAAAGCTCGTCGCCTATTTGTACATTATCCCCAATCCGCTTATTAATGATGAAACCCACCGCAGGATCGATCACATCGTCCTTTTTTAATCGTCCGGCACCCAGCATGCCTGCGACTTCGCCAAGCCGTTTGCAATCCATCGAGCTCAAGACACCCTCGCCGCTGGCATACACCTTGGATATCATGCGCGCGCGCGGCATCAGAGACGTATCGTGGATCACGTTTGCGTTGCCGCCTTGGGCCGCGATGATTTCACCGAGCTTGCGAAGAGCGCGTCCTGAATGCAGCGCCTCAAGCAGTAAAACCTTTGCATCCTCATCGTCTTTGGCAATGTCCGCTAGGCACAGCATGCGTGCCGCAAGCGCAAGCGATACAGTTAAAAGATCGCCCTGCACGCGGCCTGACAGCACATCAATCGCTTCGATGATTTCAAGTGAATTGCCAACGGCAAGCCCCAGCGGCTGGCTCATGTCGCTGATGATTGCGGCAGTCTTGCGTCCGGCCATGTTGCCGATACTCACCATCGCCTTGGCAAGTGCAAAGGCATCGTCAGGATCTGTCATAAAAGCGCCGCTTCCGGTTTTCACATCCAGCATGATGATATTCGAACCCGAAGCAAGCTTTTTGCTCATAATGCTGCTCGCAATCAGCGGTATATTTTCTACGGTAGCGGTCACATCGCGCAGCGCGTACAGCTTTTTATCCGCAGGACACATGTCCATCGTTTGACCGATTACAGCAGCGCCAATCCGTTTTACCTGAGACAAAAGAGTATTCATACCCAAGGAAATGGACATGCCGGGTATGGATTCAAGCTTATCCAGTGTACCACCAGTATGGCCGAGGCCTCTTCCCGACATCTTTGCGACCTTTAAGCCGCATGAGCAAACAAGCGGAACAACGATCATGGTGGTGGTGTCGGCCACACCGCCTGTTGAGTGTTTGTCCGCTACGATACCCAGCTCGCTCAGATCAGCCATATCGCCCGAAGACGCCATCTCCTTTGTCAAATGAACGGTTTCCTCATCATCAAGTCCGTTTATAAAAGCCGCCATTAAAAACGCAGCGGCCTGATAATCAGGAATCTGTTCCGAAACATAGCCGTCAATAAAGAATTTTATTTCTTCCTTGCTGAGCTTATTACCATCCCGCTTTTTTGCGATAATATCATACATTCTCATTTTACTTCGTCCTTTCAGTATAACGTCTTTTCCATGGAAATGTCGTAGTCTATACCGACTGATTTGTTTCGTATTCGCTGCGCAGAAGCCCAAAGCAGAGCACATCCTGTACGACGCCCATACGAATATGATGGGCGCGCTGACAGCCTTCGAGCGTGAACCCGTTCTTTTCGAGCACGCGCTGAGAAGCCTTGTTGGGCGCAAAACAGCGAGAATATATTTTCTGCACGTCCAGCATGGTGAACGCATAGGCCACGGCCATGCCTGCCGCGGTTGTCATCACTTTCTTGTTCCAGTAATCCTCCCCGAGCCAATAACCAAGCTCCGCACGCTCATGCTCAGGCTCGTGCACCAGTCCCACAACACCCATAAATTCTTCATCCCCAAGCACCGCGAACACATGCTCATTCTCGTGGCTTTGCACATAGTCCAGCCAAACTTGCGCGTGCTCACTTTCATATGGATAGGGAAGATTGGCTGTCATCTGCGCGATGGCGATGTTGTTGGCAAGCCGTGAAACGTCAGGCAAATCGCATTCGTCAATGCATCTAATGCTGATATCCATGTTTAATTCTCCCAAAATGATAGCAACATCATAGCATAATTTGTGACAGTCTGAAATAGGCGCCGCATACGATTTTTGTCGGCTTGTTGCAGGTATGGACTTGTATAAGTATAATATACAAGGAAAATACTTTCTCTCAAACCATCGGAGGCGTATATGGAATTCACAAAAATGCACGGACTAGGAAACGATTTTTTGATATTTGAAGATGACGGCACGGTTACTGATTGGAATGCGCTCGCGGAAAAACTGTGCTGCCGCAGGCTAAGTGTGGGTGCGGACGGTATCCTGGTCGTGCTGCCGTCTCTTTACGCGGATATTCGCATGCGCATCATTAACGCGGATGGCAGCGAAGCGGAGATGTGCGGCAACGGCATACGCTGCTTTGCGAAATACGTGTATGAGCGCGGTATTGTGACGAAAGATGATATGACGGTGGAAACGCTTGCGGGCATCATGAGGCCGCGTCTTATAATAAAGAACTCAAAGGTCACAGAGGTGAGCGTCGATATGGGCAAGCCTTTGTTTGAGCGCGAAAGCATTCCGATGTACGGTGAAGGCAGCGGGTTGGACGTCGTCATTGAAGCGGCCGGGCAGAATGTGACTGTGTCCTCATTGCTTATGGGTGTGCCGCATACGATGGTGCTGACCGAGAATATTGATGCGCTGGATACGACGGCGCTTGGCCCTGCCATAGAAAGGCATCCCATTTTCCCCAAAAAAACAAATGTAAACTTCGTGCAGGTGACAGACGAAAAGAATATCCGCGTGCTCACTTGGGAACGCGGCGCGGGTTTTACGCTTGCCTGCGGTACGGGGTCGTGCGCAAGCGTCGTGGCAATGTATAGAAAGGGGCTTATTGGCCGCAAAGCAACAGTACATCTGGCGACGGGCTGTCTTTTCATCGAATACTGTGATGATGACCGCGTGATAATGACGGGTCCTGCAGAAGAAGTTTATACGGCCACGCTGAGCGAACCACACACCAAACAATCCTGCTGCTTGGAAATCCCGTAATGAATATACCCAAGAGCCTAACAGCGCTGTCAGACATATTTGCCGCTCACGGATACACGCTGTTCCTTGTGGGCGGATATGTGCGGAATTTCGTTCTTGATCTCCCCGGGGGCGATTTTGACGTCTGCTCGTGCGTGCCGCCTGAAGAAGCAGTGAGCATTGCGCGTGATGCGGGTCTCACAGTGATTGAAAAGGCACTGCCGCTGGGCACCGTGGAGCTGCGGCTTAAAACGGACGATGGATGGGAAGCGTTTGAGCACACGACATGGCGGCGAGATTTTTATCCCCCCGGCGGTGACCACCGCCCCTATCGGGTCGAGTTTACGGCGGATATGAAAGAGGATGCACAGCGGCGCGACTTTTCTGTCAACGCTCTGTATATGAATATGAAAACCGGCGAGATTTTTGACCCCACGGGCAGGGGGCTTGCCGATGCCAAGAACGAAGTCCTGCATGCGGCGGCGGAGCAGCCGGAAATCACAATACGTGACGACGGCCTTCGCATTATGCGCATGGCCCGGTTCGCCGCGGAGCTTGGGTTCGATGTGACGCCGGAGCTGCTGGATACGGCAAGTACGCATGCGATGCTGCTCGCGGATATCTCAGCGGAGCGCAAACACATTGAGCTCAAAAAAATACTCATGTCGGATACAAAATATGCATCGGTGACCAAAGGCGGGCCCCTTCATGGGCTGACGCTGCTTCGCCAAACTGGCGCGCTGAAATATATATTGCCGGGGCTGTGGGAAGGAAACGGCGTGGCACAATCACCATTGTATCACGAATATGACGTTCTCGGGCATTGTCTGCATGCTTGTGCGGCGGCGCCGCCCGTATGGGAGCTGCGTCTAGCAGCGCTGCTTCATGATATCGGCAAGCCGGAAGCGCTGAAGCGCAACGGAAAAATGTACGGGCACGAGACGATTGGTGAAGTGCTTGCGCGTGATGAGATGAACGCGCTGAAGATGGACAACAAGACGAAGGCGGCGGTGCTGCCGCTGATTCGCAATCATATGTTTGACCTTGAGGCCAAGGCTAAGCCCAAAACAATTCGAAAACGCGCGGTGCTGTTGGGTCGCAAGGCATTTGAAAGGCTGATTGCGCTGCGACGAGCAGACGTGATGGGCTCCGGCAGATCGGTGTCCGCAGTTGCGTCGGCTGACAATTGGGAGAATGAGCTTAACCGAATGATACAAGAACAAGTGCCGTGGCGCGTGCAGGAGCTTGCCATCACCGGTAAAGATATCGCAGAGCAGTTGGGCATACAGCCGTCACCCGTGATCGGGCGCATTCTTGAACAGCTGCACAAGGAATGCGTGTTAAATCCTGCTCAGAACAATACAGAATTACTCAAACGCCGGGCAAAAACGATCGCGGCGAATTTGTTAACATAATGTAACATAAGTTACATATCAATGACAAGCATACTTGAATTATTGCGCACGCCGTAGTATGATGAAATTGAATATGGGGGCGATGAAATGAGCAGATACAGGCGCAAAAATCAAAAGATGTTCGAAAACAATGAATATATGGGCGCTTATGCGAATATCTCCTTCGATATCGTCACGGAAACGGCGATGGGGCCGGAGACGCTTCGCTTTGAAACGAAAATTCATTACTATGAAAAAGGTGAAGGACACCCGCTGCTGCTTGTGCACGGCATGGGACAGTCTCTTTATACATGGCGCAAGAATATCGACTTCTTTGCGGAAAACGGATTCCGCGTGATAGCTCCTGATATGGTGGGCTATGGCTACAGCGGACATTTGAACATCTATTACACCATTGAGGAAAACGCATTGGTCATCGGTGCTTTTTTAGATGCGCTCGGCATTAAAAGAACGCATATTGCCGGGTTCTCCACAGGAGCGTTAAGCGCGCTCCAATTTACCGCAATGAGTCCCAAAAAAGTGGACAGGCTGGTGCTTGTTTCGCCGGGCGGCCCAAACGAGCATTATCCGATGTCGCTAAAGTTGTTGACCTCGCGGATCGGTTCGTTATATTTTAGGCATATTTTCAGCGAAGCCACGGCTCGAGGTGTGCTCAGTGAATGCTATTTTGACGCGACACAATTAACTCAAGAGGTGCTTGACGGCTATTACGAGCCTTTAAAAAACAAAGAGACAAGGGAAACTTTTGTCAGATGTATGCTTCATTTCGATGATACGTTTGTGCGCTCAAATATGAAGGGCATTAAGAAACAGACACTTATTTTTCAGGGCACGGAAGACCGCCTGCATAACGACGAGGTTATTCGATCTATTACAACGCCGCTGCAGCATAAACGGTTTGTACGCATCCGCAACTGTGCGCATTTGGTTCATGAAGAAAAGCCGGAGCGTTTTAACAAAGAAACACTCTCGTTCTTAACCGAACCCGAAAAGCCGCAGACGTTTGAATTGTGGCCTGTGGTTGAATAATACGTTTAATTTGTTATAATAGATGTAAAATGACACAGGAAAAAACCCGCTTGGAGGAATAAGTATTGGGAGTTATAGACAGATTGAAGAGGACGCGAAGAAGACGCAATATGCGGATGCGTTCAGGCCGCGGCCCAAGGCGCGTTTCGCGTTTCCGCGTGTCAAGCTTCGGCCCGATGATCAAGATAGGCGGTTTAGTATTGGGTGTGGCGGCGCTTGCTGTGCTCGTCATATTTGTTCTTGTTCCGCTGTTTGACGGCGGCGCAAAGCCTGTTGAAACAGAAACCCTTGCCCCCACGCCCCAGCCCACGCTTGCGCCAATGGCCAGAGCGGACATGTCGGATCTCGATAAGGAACTCACGGTAGCCAATCAGTCCATAAATGATCCTTATATATTTGGACAGGAGGCCGTATTCTCTACGGGGAAGGAGAATGAGACAGCGCCTGTCATTGATACGATTTCCATATACAATCTGGAATCACAGGTGGCGGCTGATGCCCCGGGCATATCCAAAAAGTACGCCACACTGTTCGAACCAAAGATGAATGATAAATACATCGTTTATCTTGACTGCAAGGATGAGTACGGCGGTGCCGTTTGCGGCTACGACCGCGCCGCGGGTGAATCGTTCGTGATGCGCGAATATCTGTACGGCAAGCCCAAGGTGTCTTTGTCGGGTGAATATGCGCTGTGGCTTCAACAGACCAGCAAAGGGACCGACAGATTGTATCTTTACCACCTGCCAACACGTGAGACGGCGGAGGTCGAGATTTTTGTGAACACCCCGTTTTCTTTCAGCGCGCCATACATGTCTGATGATCGAATTGTCTATGTTCAGCCCAGCGGTGAAAGCCAGCTGCTTGAAGGGTCTTCCGCTTCGACCGAGGCCGAGATTGTCGTCATGCCGCTTGCCCAAAATGGTGACGCGAACAAGATTTTATTCCGGCCCGGTGTCAGCGTGCTAGACCCAATGATCAGCGGAGACAATATCGTGTTTATCGATACTTATGCTGACAGCAACAAGCTGTATCTATGCTCCAAGGAAGGCGATACGTATTCCGCACCGTCTGTTATCGCAGAAAACATCGTCAACTATTCTGTGGGTGATGGGTTTGTGGCTTATACCAAGGATGAGGCCGTATATATTTACTACTTTGCGGATCAGAGCTCGGGGCGTCTGACGACTGACAGCTCACGTGTGCTGCTTTCAAGCGTATGCGGGAAGAATGTGGCTTGGTATGACATCGCTGATCTCTCAGGTGCAAATATTGTATTCTATGCGCAGGTGCCGTAAGCGAAAATTGCATTATAAAAGAGCTTGGCAGTTCATATGTCCAAGCTCTTTTTCGTTTCTTTCGATCATGCAATTTCTTTTGTCAGCTCACGTTCTTTTCCTCTAGCTTCTTATACATATTGAAATAGGCGTACTGTCCCAGTGAAGCAAGCGTGAACGCAAGTGCGAAGCATATGAAATACACATGCCACGGCGCCACAAGCTTGTGCAGGAATGTAAAAGCGACGGAGGTATTGAATATGAATGCCGCGATTTTGCCGAATGTATTTGCGGGCGCGATGATATCCTTAAAGTAAAGATAAATGCCGCCGCAGATCATGAGCAGCTCTTTGATGATAATCACCACGAGCACATACCAGGGCAAGACGCCCGTCACGGTAAAAGCAATCACTGCGAACACAGACATCAGCTTGTCCGCCAGTGGATCAAGCAGCGTGCCCGCTTGTGTCACAAGATGCTGCTTGCGCGCGATATAGCCGTCCAGAAGATCTGTGGCACAAGCGACGATGTAAGCAATAAGCGCCGGCACCATTTCATCAAAATAAATCAGTATTGTGGAAACCGGCACCAAAGCAAACCGAAACAGTGTAATAATATTAGGTATATTTAAGGGTATTCTTTGCAAAGCCACCACTCCCCCAGGTAAAATAAGCGCAAATAAATTAGCGCTGTCTAGTTCATTATACCAGACAGCGCCACCTTTGACTATATTTTCGTTATTCAATGGGCTTTCCGTGTATGAGCAAATACGCTTCGGCCTCTGCACACCAGAATCCGCCGGCATTATTCGTGATATTAGCAAGCTCCTGTAAAACAGGATCGTCGCTCTTTTCAAAATCATCAATGGCGGTAAGCGGCATGGATATATGCGTATAAATGAGCTTTTTACCGCCGGGTATGTTTGGCAGATTGAGCGTGGCATCGATAACGGCATCCAACCCGCCCACATGTGTGATCATTGATGCGGGATTGATATGGCCGCGCGCCATCAGATCAAGAGATTCGCGCATATCGTCCGTGTTGCCGCCGGACGTACCCACCACATGTGTGTACGAATAGTGGACATTGTAGAAATTGAACTTTGCGGAGAATGACGCATCTGTAGGACCCGCAAAGAAATTAAGACAGCCGTCAAAACAAAGCAGCCTGTCTCCCATTTCGATGACGGGCACAACAGGCGCCATCACGAGCACGTCGTTATAGCCTTTGCCATCCGTGAGTGCCATGAGCTCATTAAATTTAGCGGGATCCTTGGTGTTGATATAATGCAGCTCCACGCCCATACGCGCCGCTTCTTCTACCGTATAGATACCTTTTGCGCGCGCCAAACGCGTGTCGTCTATATCCGTGACGACCAACAGCTTCGGACGGCGGTCGCAATGCAGCGCATAGTCGATTGCCCCAAGACCCATAGGACCCACGCCCGCGAGTATCGCCATATTACCGCCTTCCACGATGCCCATATCATGCACATATTCGCCAAGGCGTATGTGATAAAACGCGTGGAAGGTGCCGACGATGCAGCTCATAGGCTCTGCAAGTGAGCCGTAAAAGAACGCGTCGGAATCGTATTTAAGCAGGCATCCCTGAATCATCACCTCAGCTGGAATCACGACATATGTGGCATCGCCGCCTATATAGCGGAACGAATAACCGGGCGCGTCCTGCGAGCCTTTGTAGTTAAGCGCAGGCTGAATGGAAAACTTATCACCCGGCGCAAATTGATCCTGCCATTTTGCACCCACTTCAATGATCTCACCGCAGAACTCATGCCCCAGAATTGTGGGATTCTGTGCCACATCGTTGGGAATGCGTTTGTGTGCGGAGCCCAGTTCGGCTGCTTTAAATGACGACATGCAGAGACTGTCCGATACAACCTTTGCCAGTATTTCATCCTCGTTAATTGGAGGAAGCTCAAAAGTCTCCAACCGAAGATCCTCGACACCATAGATTCTGACTGCTTTTGTTATCATGATATCCTCCAATAATTGTTGCTATTCTCTTTAGACAACGGTGACAGCGGTGCTTTGCCGTATTGTTGCAAGCAAATCGCCGTCTATGCGGCTGTCTGTGATAAACTCATCTATCTGCTGCCATTTTGCAAATTCGATAACAGCCTGCGTGGTGGATTTGCTTGCGTCACCCAGCACCACAACGCGGTTGCCTGCTTGGATCATCGCACGTTTTAAATCGGCTTCAAAGAAGTTTTCCACGCACGGGCCGGGGCGGTCAAAAAAGCCGCTTGTTCCTAGTATGGCCATATCCACGCGAATCTCTGCAAGGCTGCGCATCGCCCAGCTGCCCACGATGGAATTGCTGTTGTGGCGAATCATGCCGCCAAGCAGATATGTCGTGATGCCAAATTCATCAAGTATCTGCGCGGCTTTTAACCCGTTGGTAAATACAGTGAGATCCTTTTTTATCGCGAGTGCACGCGCGAGTGAAAACACCGTGGAGCCGCCGTCGAGTATCAGCGACATGCCGTTTTCAATGCGATCAAGGGCTTTTGATGCGATGCGTGTTTTTTCATCAAGATTCGTGACGGATTTTTCTTTGAAGCTGGGCTCATACATTGTGCTTGAAGAAACAGCTCCGCCATATGTCTTTTTCGCGACGCCTTTGCGTTCAAGATAAACAAAATCCTTGCGAATGGTTTCGGAAGTGACCGCAAAAAGCTCTGCGAGCTCGGACGCTTTAACGCTTCCTTCGACACTCAGCTTTCGTTCAATGAAATCGCGCCTTTCTTGTGTCAAATAATCACTCATCAACCTTCTCCTTGCAGAATAATCCAAACAGAAACCAACAAAGACCAACCAATAACAATTATATAGTTGTAAACATATTGTGTCAACAAGAGAGTCTGCCGTTTTTGTAAAACTTATTGTATTATGAAGTTAACACATATATAATAAAATCGGTTTGAATAATAAATGGGGTTAAGCCATGTTTGTGCAATATGATATTAATATCATATCGCTTTTAATCCTGGCTGTGGTTTTATTCAACAATGTCAAAAATGGCGGAGAAAAACTGGCGCGTCAACGCCTGTTCCGGTCTCTGATTGTTTTAGACATGCTGCTGCTCATCATTAAATCGGCTATGATGATTGCGATGAGGCTGCAAGGCGAAGCCGTTCAAACGGTGCTCGGTCTTTTGCAGGCTTTATTATTGTTGCTTGGTGTGTTGTTCTGCGAGCTATGGGCTTTCTTTTGCACCTATCGCAGCGGGCACAGAATAAAGAGCCGCGGTTTTGTTGTGATGAGTGTTCCACTGCTTGTTTTTGCTGTGCTATTGGTTCTTAATTTTTCAAATGGTATGGTTTTTGCGTTTAAGAATGGGAATATATATGAGCAGGGACCATATTTTCATGTGATGAGTGCGGCGGCGGGCTTCTACATCGTGTATTCTTTTGTACTGCTGTATCGAAGCAGAAAAACTTTAGAACACCAAGAGTACTATTCGTATCTGCTGATATTGCTTGCCGTATCGGCGGTGGGCATTTTGAAGCTGTTTTTAAAATTTGAAGAGTCGGTCGTTTGTCCAGCTGTGGCTGTCGGTCTTCTGTTGCTTCAGCTGTTTTCCCTGAATGAAAAGATGAATTTGGATCATCTGACGGGGTTGCATAACAGAAAGTATCTCGATGCTTATGTGGAAGACCTGCTTTCGGTGTATAAAAACGCACAGGGCACGGAGAATAGCGGGTGCTTTGCGGCGCTGATGCTGGATATTGACCACTTCAAATCCATAAATGACACATATGGTCATGTGCAAGGCGATAAAGCGCTCATCAGTGCGTCGGCGCTGCTCAAGAAAAGCGTGCGCCGTGGCGATTTCGTGGCCCGATACGGCGGTGACGAATTTATGATCGTTTTGGACCGGTGCGGTGCGCAAACGCCTGATCGCGTGATCAAGCGCTTGCAGGAAAATGTGCGCCGCTACAATATTGAAAACAATCTGCCGTATGAACTGAGCTTTAGCATTGGTTTCAAGCTTTTCACAAATGTCCGCGGCCTCAGTGCCAAAGACGTATTTGCCAAGATCGATGAACTGATGTATAAAAATAAGCAAAGCAAAGCGATATCCGACGGAATCAACTGCCAACTATAAATAAGGAAAGTGACATCAAGATGCAGTACAAAACAGACCTTGAGATTGCCAGAGAAGCGGAACTGGTACCCATTCAGCAGATTGCCCAAAGCGCGGGCATTCTCGAAAAAGAACTCATTCCATTTGGCTATAAAAAAGCAAAGGTATCACTGTCGATACTGGAACGCATGAAGGGAAAGGGCGAAGCCAAGCTGATCTTGGTATCTGCGATTAATCCCACGCCTGCCGGTGAAGGCAAGACGACAGTATCCATCGGCCTTGCCGACGCGCTTAAAAAATGCGGCAAAAAAGTATGCCTGGCGCTCAGAGAACCCTCGCTCGGGCCAGTGTTCGGTATGAAGGGCGGCGCAGCGGGCGGCGGCTACGCACAGGTGATTCCGATGGAGGATATCAACCTGCATTTCACAGGCGACATTCACGCGGTTACGGCTGCTAACAACTTGCTCTGCGCGCTTGTCGACAACCATATCCAGCACGGCAACACTCTTTGCATCGACCCGCGCCGTATCACGATCAAACGGTGCATGGACATTAACGACAGACAATTAAGGTTTATCACATGCGGCCTTGGCGGCCGCGCCAACGGCATGCCGCGTGAAGATAGCTTCGATATTACAGCCGCATCCGAGGTAATGGCGGTGCTTTGCCTCGCGAGCGACCTTCACGATTTAAAGATGCGCCTTTCGCGTATCAAGGTGGCGTATACGTATGACGAGCGTCCTGTCACTGCGGGAGATCTAAAGGCCGCGGGAGCAATGGCGGCACTGCTTAAGGACGCGATCAAGCCGAATCTTGTGCAGACGCTAGAGCAGACACTGTGTCTCATGCACGGCGGGCCGTTTGCCAATATCGCGCATGGCTGCAACAGCTATATCGCGACAAACATGGCCATGCATCTTGCCGATTATGTGGTCACTGAAGCGGGCTTCGGCGCAGATCTCGGTGCGGAAAAGTTCCTCGATATCAAATGCCGCCAAACGGGGCTTTGGCCGGACGCGGCGGTGATTGTGGTGACGATCCGCGCGCTTAAATCTCATGGGGGCAAGCCAAAGGCCGCGCTCAATGAGCCCGACGAAGACGCACTGATTCGCGGTATGCAGAATCTCGATAAGCATATCGAAAACATAAAAGACTTTTACGGCCTGCCCGTGACTGTGGCGATTAACCGGTTTGTGACGGACACGCCTGAGGAAATTGCGCTTGTGCAAAAGCTGTGCCGTGCCAAGGGCGTCACAGCTGTGCCCGCAGAGGTGTGGGAAAAAGGCGGAGAAGGCGGCATGGCGCTTGCTGAGGAAGTGATCCGTATCGCCAAAAAATGCAGCCCTTTGTATCCGTACGAGCTTTGTGACGATATACCAACAAAAATCGAGAAACTCGCCAAAACGATATACGGCGCCAGCGAGGTGCATTATTCAGCAGGTGTCACCAAAGCCATCGAAACTCTCAGCAAAAACGGTTATGCACAGCTGCCCATATGCATCGCGAAGACGCAGTATTCGCTGTCGCACGATCCGAAGCTTATTGGAAGACCCAGCGGCTTTATATTCACAGTGCGCAATATCAAGCTGTCGGCGGGTGCGGGGTTTATCGTGGTTCTCGCGGGCGATATGATGACAATGCCGGGTTTGCCCAGAAATCCCGCTGCCGAGCAGATTACGATTGATGATGAAGGGCGCATAGACGGCTTGTTCTAGGAAAAGCGCGCCGAATTAATCAGCGTTTCCCTGATAAGGAGAAAGTGTGTCTTATTTATGAATAATGTTCAAACAAGGTTAGCTTTTTTTTCTTGTGTGTTATAATGATAAGGCAATTATATAAAGTTTAAGGAGTCGCTCTATGAAAAAGAAGACCGCCGCAGTCCTTCTTGTGATTTTAATAATCATAGCCGGTGCGGCTGTGGGGACAATCTTTTTTCTGAATCAGCCATAGACCTCCCCGATGATGACTCCCGGGATCGCAATTGGAGTCAACTAAACAGCCACGAAAAAACGGCCGAATATGGATTCAGCCGTTTTTTGTTGCTATTTTTTAAGTTTTGTGATACTCAGACCAAGCCGCCGCAAGGTCTCCTGTTTTCCCAGCAGACAAGCGGCTTCCACTGCGCCGCCCGGCGTCACCTCTGTGCCCGTAATGGCAATGCGCAGCGGCCAAAGCAGCTGGCCGTTCTTAATACCTAGTTTTTCGACGAGCGAATGCAGCGCTTCCTTGAGTGCCTCAAGAGAAAAATCATCCTGCGCTTGGAGCAGCGTCTGCGCCTCCTTGAGCACGGGAAACGCCGCTTCAGCGTCCGTTTTCATGCGCTTGTGTTCAAAAAGAGATAGGTCATATTCGGGCATTTCTTTGAGGAAAGCAAGCTTTGCAGGTATCTCATCGAGCCGTTCCAGCCGTGGCTGTATGATCTCTGCGATCAAATCAAGGTCAAACGCTTCCACGCCCGCTTCTTTGAAATACGGCATCGCTGTGTCTATAAAGCCTTGCCTTGTGAGGGCGCGGATATATTGCGCGTTCATCCACGTGAGCTTGTCCACATCGAATATTGCGGACGACTTGGACAGACCATCTATGGAGAAAGCGTCGATCAATTCGTCGAGCGTGAAAATCTCCTGATCTGTGCCGGGGCTCCATCCAAGCAGCGCGATATAGTTGAGCAGCGCTTCTTTTAAGTATCCCTTTTTGATAAAATCGTCAAACGACGCGTCACCATGGCGCTTTGAGAGCTTGCGCTGTTTGTCCTTCATCACAACGGGCAGATGAATATACATAGGAATTTCCCAGTCAAAAGCGCGGTACAGATGATTGTACTTGGGCGTGGATGATAGATACTCAACACCGCGGATGACGTGCGTGATGCCCATCAAATGATCGTCCACCACATTGGCGAGATTGTATGTCGGCATGCCGTCCGCCTTGAGCAGCACATTATCGTCAAGATCGGCGTTAGGAACGGTGATGTCACCGAACACAGCGTCTGTATATGTGGTTTCCCCTGTGCGCGGAATGTTCTGGCGAATCACATACGGTTCACCCGTATCAATACGATGCTGAATGTCTTCTTCAGATAGGTGAAGGCAGTGTTTGTCGTACGTGTAGGCTTCGCCTCTGGCCTCGGCCTTGGCACGCTCCTCCGCGAGGCGCTCCTTCGTGCAAAAGCAGCGGTAAGCCGCGCCGCGTTTGACCAGCATTTCGGCATGCTGTTTATAGATATCCGCTCTCTCGCTCTGAATGTACGGGCCGAAGGGGCCGCCGACATCGGGGCCTTCGTCGTAATCAAGCCCAGTTTGGCGCAGCGTCGAAAATATTACATCCTTTGCGCCCTCTACTTCGCGGCCGGTATCAGTGTCTTCGATACGCAGTATGAAAGCACCGTCGTTTTTTCGCGCGAACAGCCACGCGTAAAGCGCGGTACGCAGTCCGCCGATATGCAGATAGCCAGTGGGGCTGGGTGCGAAACGTGTTCTGATTTGACTCATAGATAAAGCAATGCGGCCAGCGGGCCGCATACTCCTTTCACGGGTTTAGTGATAAGCGTTGTTGAAGCGCTTGCAGCGTCCTGAAAAAGCATCAAAGCAATTTCTGAGAGCATAGGAGCGATAATATCTGCTGAAGAATAAATCCTCAGATTCTTTATTCACCCTTCGTTTACTCAGAGTGACAAAGGCTTTCAGCCTTTATAGCTGTCTTTTAAATTGACGATCAGGTTAAAAACGGGCATTTCCGGTGTGCTGTCCGAATCCACATTGAAATAGCCCTGGCGCAGGAACTGAAACCGCTCGCCGACAGCCACATCCGCGCCCGCTGCTTCGATCAGCGCATTTGGCAGAACGTTTAACGACTCGGCATTGAGCCTGTCAGTAAAGTCACCTTCGCCTTCATTTAATAGAAAATCATATAGACGCACTTCACATGGCACGGCACTTGCCGCGTCTACCCAATGCAGCGTGCCTTTGATTTTGCGGCCTGCTGTGGCGCCGCCTGTTTTGGAATCGGGGTCATACGTGCAGCGCAGCTCGGTCACGTTGTCGTTTTCATCTTTTATAACACTTTCACATTTGATGATATAAGCGTCCTTAAGCCGCACTTCCTTGCCGGGCGCAAGCCGGAAGAACTTGCCGGGCGGGTTCTCCATGAAATCGGAGCGCTCGATATATATTTCCCGGGAGAACTTCACTTCGCGCGTACCTGCCTCTTCGTTCTTGGGCAGGTTCTCGGATTTGACCGTTTCGCCGTCTCCCTCATAGTTCTCAATCACGACCTTAAGCGGATCCAGCACAGCCATGCGGCGCGGTGCGATCTGCCCCAGATGCTCACGGACACAGTGCTCCAGCAGCCCTGCTTCCACCTCGCTGTTAGACTTGGCGACGCCGATTCGTTCACAGAAATCGCGCATCGCTTCGGGCGTGAAGCCGCGGCGGCGAAGGCCGGATAGCGTGGGCATGCGCGGGTCGTCCCAGCCTGATACAAATTTTTCGTCCACGAGCTTTTTAAGATAACGCTTGCTCATGATGGTACGTGTTAAGTTAAGCCGTGCGAACTCGTACTGATGCGGCGCAGGGTCACATTCACAATTTTGTACCACCCAATCGTATAGCGGGCGATGATCCTCGAACTCCAGTGTGCAAATGCTGTGTGTGATGCCTTCATACGCGTCACCCAGCGGATGCGCAAAGTCGTACATCGGGTATATCAGCCATTTGTCCCCCGTGCGGTGGTGTGTGGCGCGCAGTATACGGTAGATGATCGGATCACGCATATTAAGATTGGGGCTCGCCATATCAATTTTGGCGCGCAGGACCTTTTCTCCGTCTGCGTATTTGCCGTCGCGCATTTCAAGGAAGAGTTTTTTGTTTTCTTCAATGCTGCGATCCCGGTAAGGGCTGTTTTTACCCGGCTGGGTGAGAGTACCGCGGTATTCCCTGATTTGTTCGGCGTCTAAATCACAAACATACGCAAGGCCTTTATCGATGAGCTTTAAGGCGCATTCAAACATATAATCGAAATAATCCGAGGCAAAGAGAATCTTTGCCGGCGTAAATCCGAGCCATTCAACATCTCGCTGTATGCTTTGTATGTATTCGTCATCTTCCTTGACGGGGTTTGTATCATCATACCGCAGATTGCATTGACCGCCGTATTTGATCGCTGTCCCGAAATTGAGGCAGATGGATTTGGCATGTCCGATATGCAAATAGCCGTTGGGTTCGGGCGGAAAACGCGTCAATACATGATTAACACGTCCGGACTCAAGATCGCCGTCGATAATCTCTTCAATGAAGTTTCGTGCCTTGGATTCTGTCATACAATGTCCTCCAGTGGAAAGCATCCCAACCAGCGGTGCCTTCCGTAATGAACAAGCCCGGCTTATTCGCCGGACTTTGAATCTTTTTTACTATCATGAAAGCGTTTGGCCGCGGCCACCAGCTCCCTGAAAAGCGGATGAGACCGAATGGGGCGCGATTTAAATTCGGGATGAAACTGCACACCCACAAACCACGGATGATCGGCGATCTCCATGATTTCAACCAGTCCGTGATCGGGGTTCACACCTGCCACGCGCATGCCCGCACGTGCCATCTCTTCGAGATAGACGTTGTTAAACTCATAACGGTGGCGGTGGCGCTCACTGATCTCTTCCTGCTGATATGCCTCATACGCAAATGTACCCTTGTTGATGCAGCATTTGTAGCTGCCGAGCCGCATTGTGCCGCCCATGTCCGTGATATTCTTCTGCTCAGGCATCAGATCGATGAACGGATATGGCGTGTCGCTGCAGTGCTCTGTCGAATTGGCCTCGCGGTATCCAAGGACATTGCGCGCGAACTCAATGATCGCAAGCTGCATACCAAGGCAAATGCCAAAGAGCGGGACTTTTTTCTCTCTGCAGTATTGTATTGCCTTTATTTTGCCTTCTATACCTCTTTCGCCAAAGCCGCCCGGTACAATCACGCCGTCCGCATCTTTGAGAATGCTTGCCGCGTCGTCCGTCTCTTCCAGATCAACGGCGTTGATCCAAAGGATCTTGACATCCAGCTTGTTGGCAATGCCCGCGTGCGTTAACGATTCGGCGATGCTCAAATAAGCGTCGTGCAGCTCGATGTATTTACCCACGATGGCAACAGTGACCTGATCGTTCTTTTGCTTTTGTATACGCACAATGTTTTCCCATTCGGGAATATCCGAAGGAACATCAGGCAGATCAAGACGCTTGCAAACAAGCGTGTCCAGATTTTCATTGCGCAGCATGATGGGCACTTCATAAAGCGTATCCGCGTCGAGATTTTGCACCACGCAGGCCGGGCTCACGTTGCAGAACAACGCGATTTTACGCTTGATATCGTCTGTCAGTTCAAGCTCGGTGCGGCATACGATGATGTCAGGCTCAATACCGATCGTGCGCAGCTCTTTGACGCTGTGCTGCGTGGGTTTTGTTTTGAGCTCTCCCACCTTATGCAGGTACGGCATCAGCGTCACATGGATGTACATGCAGTTTTCCTCGCCGACCTCCCACTTGATCTGGCGGATGGTTTCAAGGAACGGCTGCGATTCGATATCGCCCACCGTGCCGCCGATTTCCGTGATGACGACATCAGGCTTTTCCTTGCTTGCCACGCTGTATATGCGCGATTT
Source organism: Bacillota bacterium (assembly GCA_023391105.1). Taxonomy (GTDB): domain Bacteria; phylum Bacillota; class Clostridia; order Christensenellales; family SZUA-584; genus SZUA-584. The sequence goes on along the minus strand of JAEWBO010000033.1, from coordinate 2,150 downwards.
GATTTCGTCGGTAATATGCGGAATCACCTGAACGGTGCCGCCTAAGTAATCGCCCCGGCGCTCTTTGGTAATGACCTTCCAATACACCTTGCCGGTGGTGACATTGGAATCCGCAAATGAGTTTTCGTCGGTAAAGCGCTCATAGTGGCCGATATCAAGGTCGGTCTCGGCTCCGTCATCCGTGACGAACACTTCGCCATGCTGAAAAGGACTCATCGTGCCCGGATCAACATTGATATACGGATCGCATTTTTGCAGCGATACTTTAAGCCCGCGGCTTTTGAGCAGCAATCCGAGAGATGCGGCGGTAATTCCCTTGCCGAGTGATGATACAACGCCGCCGGTGACAAAAATAAATTTCGTGGACATGAACCCCTCCATGTAAAATCAAATAATCGGTTTATAGATATTCCATGACAATGATGCGCGTCCGTTTTTTCAACGACGCCTTGTCTATCTTCAAATAGCATTTGCCAAGGTGAGACACATCATATTCACGCCCCGCTGCTTCCAAAAAATCACTCAGGGGCGCAATATCAAGGTTGGTGACAGGCGTCTTGAAATGCATCGGAATAATCACATTGGGCGCCACCATCTCACAGATTTTGAGCGCTTCACAAGCGTCAACAGTATATTTGCCGCCCACAGGCACCATCAAAATTTCCGAGCCTTTTATCTTTTCGGCCAGATCGTCTTCCGGAAGGTATCCAATGTCGCCCAAGTGGCAGAGCCGCATGCCGTTTACGCTGAGCATATAGCAGATGTTCTCACCGCGATCGGCGCCCTGGTTTGTGTCATGCCAGGTTTTGATGCCTTCAATTGTGAGCTCTCCGAATGTATACACACCCGGCTCTTTCACGACCGTATAATCGCCCGTCACGTGCGACAAATCGCTGTGGTCGTGATGGGAATGGCTGATCGTCACAATATCCGCTTCTACCTCTTGCGGCGCGTAGCCAACACGATCATCATAAGGATCGAGCAATATTCTTGTGCCGTTTTTCAGCGTGACCTTGAAGCATGAGTGTCCAAGCCAGTCGATAACCATTTAATCACCTCAGTTCCTATGAATCTAATTTATGCAGTCTTCCATATTTTTAAACGAAAGATCAAGTTTGTTAAACGTTGAAAGGCTGCCCATGCTCAGCTCATATTCAAGGCACAGGCGTCCTTCTGTTTCTTTTAGCTCGCTTTCCACGCGTGACGCGAACACATGCAGACTGATCATGCCATACGGCGTGCTTAAGCTGCTGTTAAATACTCGCCCCGGAGAAAACTCCATCTGCATGCTCAGCGTTCCGTTGCGCTCCATCGTCACGCAGTTTTCTTTTAGCACAAGCGTGGTGGTGCACCCTTCAATACCGGTAAGCTCGCTTTCGTCATATTCGATTAAAAGCCCATCGGGCTTTATTGAAAGGCGGCCTTCCGTTACTAATTCGATGCACTCGTCAGCATTACCTTCACGCTGTGTGCCTTTTATGTTAAGCAAAACCCGCTGCACGTAAGACCTCCTTGCAAATTCGTGAACATTATAGCACAAAAGCTTTGAATTGATAAATAGCAAATGAATGATATATAAAGAAAATACACACAAGCGCAAAGATTGAACAAAAATTTGGCAGCTTTTTGAGTTTGCGAGCCAAACTTGACCATTGCGGCCTGAATGGTTAAGCAATAACATGTTTTTAAATACATGAATCTGCAGGGATCGGCCTCTGTACCGATCCGTCTGACTTAGCTATTAGTAAAACTTCAATACATGAGTCCTCTGTCGATCACCGTGCCGTCTATGGCGTTGATAGTCAGATAACAAACCTCACCGCCAATATTCACGCCTTCCTGCACGGGACGCGAAGCACTGGTTTGATACCCAAGAAAGCTCCACGTGGGAATCAGCTTGTAATCGTCCTGGCTGTCTTTCATCAGCAGCTTTGTGAGCCCCAGTTCAACACGGTTGATATAAACATCTGTTTTCTCAATAAAGAAAGTGGCCGTTGAAGGGTCATCGCTTTTTATTGGCGTCGGCGACATCAGAAAGTCCATCTGGTTTTTAAATATCTCCTGAATTTCCTCCCACGGCTTTGTCTGCACGTTCTCGTTATCGACATTAATAATTTCGGACGGATTGTTCCAGGTTACCTTCACGATTT
>JAEWBO010000027.1 GCA_023391105.1 Bacillota bacterium | reverse complement strand
CATTCAAACTGCCCCACTGACATATATGTCGGCGGGACACAAAAAAAGAATGGGCGTTCAACAGTACAAACTGAGCAGGCGATGAACCGTATGGTTCATGGGGCCGGGCCGCGATATCTGCGGCAGCAGATCACGTTATAGACGTATCTGTGGGACAGTGTATGTTATCCACGGGTGCGTTTTTTATTTACGTCATTACCCGGGAACATGCAGCGTTGACAAAAGTGCCATAGAGCTATCTTACAAAATTTGTGGAGGTAACTTTTATGGAACATCAGAAGAAAACCAACATTCAGCTTGCGATGCGCGTGTCGGCGGTGAGCATTATCGGCAACGTACTGCTCAGTGCCTTCAAGCTTTTTGCGGGTATCATCGCAAATTCCGGGGCCATGATCTCCGATGCGGTTCACACGCTCTCTGACGTTTTCAGCACATTTATCGTGATTATCGGCATTAAGCTGTCGAGCAAAGAATCTGACACCAAGCACCCATACGGTCATGAGCGCATTGAATGTGTGGCCGCACTATTACTGGCTGTGGTGCTTGCGATCACAGGCTTCGGCATCGGGTACAGCGGCATCATGAAAATCATCGATGGTATGAGCGAACCAATAATCCCCGGAACGCTCGCGCTGATCGCGGCGATTGTCTCTATCATCGTCAAGGAAGCAATGTACTGGTATACGCGCGCTGCCGCGAAAAAAATCGATTCGGGCGCGCTGATGGCGGATGCCTGGCATCACCGTTCGGACGCGCTGTCCTCCGTGGGCAGTTTTGCCGGCATACTCGGCGCGAGGCTGGGGCTGCCTGTGCTCGACCCCATCGCCAGCGTCGTAATCTGCCTGTTTATTATCAAGGCTGCCTATGATATATTCAAGGACGCCATCCGCAAAATGACGGACGAAGCGTGCGACAACGCTGTGGTAGAAGAAATCAAGCGCGTCAGCCTCTCTCAGGAAGGTGTGCTCGGTGTGGATCAGATTCAAACGCGGCTTTTTGGCAACCGCATCTATGTGGATATCGAAATTTCCGCGGACGGCACCGTCCCTCTTATGAAGTCGCATGGCATCGCGCAGCAGGTTCATGACGCCATTGAGTCGGCGTTCCCCACCGTCAAGCATTGCATGGTACATGTAAATCCCAACCAAACAGACGATACAGCAAACTGAAAATAATTCAACCTCGATATAAAACATGAAAAGAAACAGCCCCTGTCGGCCGCAGAGCCAATCGGGGCTGTTTTTTATAGTCATAAATGAAAGGCTGGTGTTATTTTACGGTGAATGGTCCGAAAGCCGTAAAGCCGTTGCCATCCGTATCGGTAAACGTTTTGACGATGCGGTAATTCCCTGCTTTCAACGTGCCGTAATACTCATTCAGTGTCACGCTTTCCTCATTGGTTTCACCCGGCGCGATAATGTACGCGATCTCGATCCACATCAGATCCTCTTTTGGCTCAACCACATACCACGCGCCGTCCTTCTCCATTTCAATTGCGGACGCGGCGCCGTATGTATATTCCTTGTCCGACGCGTTCTTGATCGTCAGGTTAATCGACTCGGCATCCCCTGCCAAGGTCTGCTCGTCTGCCGTCATCTGAATATCGGCGATTTGCTGCTCCGCCTCATATGGCGACTTTTCCATCGACGGTGTGTTGCAGCCCGCTGCTGTCAGCATCACCACTGCCGCGAGCAGCAAAAGAATTGTCTTTTTTATCACACTCACCTCCTTTGCCTGTTAGACGCAAGAATAAATTGTATTGTTCCGTTTTTTCGCATACAAAAACAGGCAGATATTGTGACTGCCTGTTTCAAATGCTACATAAAACGCTCAAAGCGTTCCGAACCCGCTTTGCATATCGGGCATACGCGCGGCGGATTGCTGTTTGCGCAGAGGTAACCGCACACACTGCACCGGTAAACGGGATACGGCAGCGCCGCTGGCGCTTTTGCGCCTGTTTCGTGGGTTTTCGCCCGCCGTTCCTCCAACGAGGGGCGCCGCTCCGGCACCTGTTTGGTTTGCGCTTTGTCTGATACGTATAGCGCGCAAAAGCACGCACCGTATTCGGCGAGGTCGTCGTCACGGTATACGCACGGACACACGATATCCATGTTATCCTCTTTTTCACCCGTATACAAGCGGCACGGGCAGCTTTCGATGCCGTAGCGATCCTGATTGGCAAGCAGCCCGGCGCAAAGATCAGTCACAAAATCATCATCGGGATTGAGCTTGTATCCCCCGGCTGCCGCGTCACGCTTTAGCTTATCAAGCCTTTTTTGCAGACGTTCGTCCATGCTTATTCTCCAATCAGCACCCGCAGTGCGTCTTCGTCATATCCGACGATGCAGTCTTTATCATTGACCACGATAGTCGGGAACGAGCCGCTCCGATTAAACTTCATCTGCTCTGCGCGAACCACATCGGTTTCTTTGCCCTCCAGCTTGTCCATATCAATGTACGCATATTTGATGCCGTTTTCGTTTAAATACGCTTTCGTCTTCTTGCACCAGCCGCAGGTACTCAGCGTGTATATCTTGATATCTCCGACATCCTTGCCGTCGACTTTTGTGAAATTTGCCATTCTCTTATATTCCTTTCGAATTTATATATATATTCTACATGAAACCGCACGTCGCCGCAAGGTATATGGGAATATCCGCTCCTCTCGCTGTTGACAATACAAGCTCCTCTATGCTACCATTAATAAAATCAATATTTGTAAACGCGATGACGAAGACGTGACGGGCTTAAAGTCTTTATTAGAGAGCTCCGTGAATGGTGAAAACGGAGCAAAGGCGGCGCGTCAGAATCACTTCACGAGCGGCGGCTTTGACAACGTAAAAGCCGGACGGTTGCTGCACCGTTTCATGCAGAGGGCTTAGATGAGCCTGAATAAGCAGGGCCAATGACTGGCCAAATTGGGTGGTACCGCGGTAAACCTTCGTCCCATGTGGGGCGCAAGGTTTTTTTGTTTTATAAAAATGATATAAGGAGAGTGACTATCGTGGATGAAAAGATCATGCTGATTGCAAGGCGTTTACAGGCGCTTCGGGAAATTATGGACATCTCCGCAGCTGAAATGGCGCAGGCCGTGGGTCTGGGCGAGGCCGAATACCTTGAATATGAAGCCGGCAAGAACGATTTTTCGTTTTCGTTTCTGTATTCGGCGGCAGGAAAGCTTGGTGTGGATATCGTCGATCTGATGACGGGCGAAGCGCCGCGGCTGTCCGTGTGCTCGTTTGTGAAAAAAGGGCAGGGGCTCAAGCTGGAACGCCGCAAGGAATACAATTACGAGCATCTGGCCTACATTTTCAAAAACAAAAAGATGGAGCCGTTTCTCGTATCAGTAGAGCCTAAGGATGTGGATGCCAAATCGCACATGAACGCGCACGAGGGTCAGGAGTTTGACTATGTGGTGGAAGGCCGCATGACGCTTTACATCGACAACCAGGCGCTCACCCTCTCCGAGGGCGATGCAGTTTATTTTGACGCAAAGCATCCGCACGCGATGCAGGCCGAGGGCGGCGTATGCCGATTCCTCGCGATCATAGCGAAATAAGGGGGCCAGCATGAGGATATTTGAAAAATACGCAAAAGCCGATTACACGTCCTACGAGGACTTTAAACAGAACTTTAAAATCAGCGTACCGGAGCGTTTTAACTTCGCTTACGACGTGCTCGACGAGCTGGCCGTCACCAAGCCAGACAAGCGCGCGCTCGTCTGGGTGCATGAAAAGGGCGAACAGCACACCTTCACATTTGCCGACTTAAAGCGCCTTTCCGACAAGGCCGCGAACTTTTTTCTGTCGCAGGGCATCAAAAAGGGCGACAAGGTGATGCTGATACTAAAGCGCCATTATCAATTCTGGTATACCATCATGGCGCTGCACAAGATCGGTGCGGTGACGATTCCCGCGACGCATCTGCTTACCAAAAAGGACATCGAATACCGCGTGAACGCGGCGGGCATCAAAATGATCGTGTCCACAGCCGACGGCATTGTGGCCGATAGTATAGAAGAAGCCAAGGATATGCCGACGCTGGAATGCAAGGCGATCTTAGGTGAACGCGAGGGCTGGCTTGATTACACAGCAGGCGTGGAAGCCGCAAGCGACGTGCTCGATACGACCTCTTTCGAGCTGCCTGAGAATGACGACATCATGCTGCTTTATTTTACGTCCGGCACGACGGGTATGCCCAAGATGGTCATCCATTCGTACACGTATCCGCTGGGGCACATCCCCACGGCTGTATACTGGCACAACGTTGACCCAGGCGGCTTACATTTGACCATATCCGACACGGGCTGGGCCAAGTCTGTCTGGGGCAAGCTGTACGGCCAGTGGCTCGGCGAAACGGCTGTGTTCGTCTACGACCATGAAAAGTTCATCCCGGCCGAGATACTCAAGGCGATATGTGACAACAGGGTGACGACCTTTTGCGCGCCGCCCACGATGTATCGCTATTTCATAAAGGAAGACTTGAGCAAATACGATTTTTCCGCGATGAAATACACGACGATAGCGGGCGAGCCGCTGAACCCTGAGGTCTACAGCCAGTTCTTAAAGGCGACCGGCCTTAAGATGATGGAAGGCTTCGGGCAGACCGAGACGACGCTATCCGTGGCCAACTTCATCTACGTGGAACCGCGCCCGGGTTCAATGGGCAAGCCTTCCCCGCTTTACGATGTTGAAATCGTCAATGAGCTGGGCGAGCCTTGCGGCTGGGGCGAATCCGGCGAAATCGTAATACACACCGCAGACGGCGTGACACCGGGCATGTTCCTGGGGTACTATAAAGACGAAGCGCTCACCTCTTCCGTCTGGTACGACGGCGTTTACCACACGGGCGACGTGGCTTGGAAGGATGAGGACGGTTACTACTGGTATGTGGGCCGCACGGACGACGTGATCAAGAGCAGCGGTTACCGCATCGGGCCGTTTGAGGTGGAAAGCGCGCTGATGGAGCATCCGGCGGTGCTGGAAACGGCCATCACAGGCGTTCCGCATCCCGACCGCGGGCAGGTTGTCAAAGCGACAATCGTGCTGGCCAAGGGCTACGAGCCTTCCGACGCGCTCGCAAAGGAATTGCAGGAGCATGTGAAGAAGGTAACCGCGCCGTACAAGTACCCGCGCGTCATCGAATTTGTCAGTGAACTCCCCAAGACAATCAGCGGCAAGATTCGCCGTGTTGAGCTAAGGGAAAAGGATAGGAAGAAATAGAGGTAGGTAGACGAGAAGCGCCGCAAATTCGCGGCGTTTCAGGCTGTCAAAAAAGTTACTTATGTCATTCCGTTGGAGCGTAAGCGATCGAGGAATCCCATGTTTAAAGCGTTTTGCCATGGGATGCATTCCATTTCATAGTCACGTCGCTACGCTCCTCAGCATGACATTAGGAAGGGTTTATCGACACTCTGAAGCGCCGCAATTCGCGGCGCTTCTTATATCTAATAAAAAAACCTACGGTTTTTTTCAGTTCTATCCACTCGGATTCATGCAGAACGGTATGGAGACCGTTCCCTACGATCCATATCAGTGTGGGCAACGTGCGCCTGAAAACACCCCCTACGGGTTATCCGGTAGCTCATCTGACGGGTTAAAACGGGACGGTCAAGACCGCTCGCTACAATTCATGACATATGAGGGATAGCGCGCGCTACGGATTATGAACAATACAGAACACATGATCTATTAACCGTAGGGGTCGGTTTCCACAATGTACCCCTTAGGGACTTCTCCCCCATCAAAAAAGCCCTGAGTTTCCTCAGGGCTTGTCCAGCATATGCGTTATAACCTCTCGATGGGGAAAAACAGATACAGCGTGCCGTCCTTGTCCTTGGGGCAATAATATTCGTGGATGGCACCCGCCAGCGTGACATTGTTTTTGGGCATGTACACCTTTCGCATATATCCGAACGCTTCACCGTACGACTCTTTGGTGCACTTCGTGACCGCGTAGCGGAACGACGGTATCACCCATTTCACCCAGCCTTGCGGCGCGGGCAAACCGTCGGCTACCTCACAGCCCGCAAGATACAGCCCTTGCTCACCCCACGGCGCAAACGTACGCTCCGTGTCGCTCATGGCGCCCCAGAACCCGGCGAGCTGACCGGTCGTGTCCAGCTTGGCAAGGCTGACGATCTCACCGAAATTTTCTCGTGCCTCCTGCCATAGCGGCGGAATCCATTTGTCGCTTTGTTTGGCTTCGCCGTGCCCCTCTTTGCCAAACACCGTAAACGACCGTTTCGTCATGATCTTAACCTCCATAAAAAGGCAAACCTCCTAAACCGGTTTTGTTTGACGCGCTGTTTTGCGCTTTGGGATACTGCACTCTCGCAGCTTAGATTATTGCTGCGCCTTTGCCGTCATACGGCTCATTAGGCGACCGAGCTTCAATGATAATAGATACGCCATGCGTGTCTGTATGCGCTGCCCGAACGAGTGGCTGATCACAAACCGCTTCTTCCCAAGATTCTTCGCCAGCCCCTGCCCCACTGTTTTGGGATCAGCCATGAACTCAGGCGGCACAGGCAGTGGTTTAGAAGACGCCGTGCGCGTGAGCGGCGGATGCAGCAGATGCGCCGACACGCCAAACGGCCTTGACTCAATATCCATGCACCGCGCAAACGACTCGATGGCGCCCTTGCTCGACGCATACGCGCTGATGTTTGCAAACCCCATCACGCCAACGCCCGAGCTCGTGAAGCAAATGCGACCGCTTCCGCGTTGTTTCATAGACGGCAGCACGGCACGTGTTAAGTTCACAGCGCCGATGAAGTTAACCTCGAACACACGCCGATAATCATCATTTGATGTTTGCGCTAAGTCTGTAAACAAGCAGATGCAAGCGTTATGCACTGCGATATCTACCCCGCCCCATTGCAATTCGATCTGATCTGTACAGCTCTGCACAGCATGCACGTCGGATACGTCACATTTACAGACGATGAGCCTGTCTTCATACTGCGCCTTGAGCGTTTCAATTCTGTCAGTCGAAATATCAAGCACAGCCACGCGGTCTCCGTCTTTTAATAGCTGCTCGGCCATAAAAAAGCCAATACCGTCATTTCCACCCGTCAAAATGATACTTCTCATTTGTGACCCCCATGTTGTTCGCGCTGTATATAAACGAATAGACTGATGTTAATTGAATGTTAAATCATACCGCAATAATGATAGCATAAACTTTCGCCAATGAAAAGAATAAATAGGCAGGCGCGCCTGTTCCTCTTCGCGTAAACCGCCGTGCAATTTTGAGCATTCGCGCACCTGCAGCAGCCTTACACTATGAATTCATTGCCCTTAGAAGTTAATAACACCGAGATGCTCCAGCAGTATTTTAAGCCCCATGAGTATGAGTATCACACCACCCGTTATTTCCGCCTTGGATTTGAACCGGCTGCCAAACACGCTGCCCAGCTTAACACCCACGAACGATATCACAAATGTGATGACGCCGATGGTGAGAACGGCAGAAACAATATTGACCTTCAAAAACGCAAACGTGATGCCGATGGCCAGCGCATCGATGCTGGTCGCCAGTGAGAGCACCAGCATCTTCTTAAAGCCAAACGAGTTGCTCGCCTTCACGTCGCACGAGCGCGATTCCCGTATCATGTTGATACCGATGATGCCAAGCAGCGCAAACGCGATCCAATGATCCACCGCCGTGATGGAATCGGCAAACTGTGTGCCCAAAAGAAAGCCAAGCAGCGGCATCAGTGCCTGAAAACCGCCGAAATAAACGCCTGTGATAAATGAATTTTTGATGCTGTGCTGCTGCTGTGCCAGCCCTTTGCAAACGGCCACCGCAAAGGCGTCCATCGAGAGTCCCACGGCTATAATCAGCAGCTCAAAATAATGCATCCTTTTCCCCTTAAAATCACCTAATGACGTGGAGGTCATCGGGTTCCATTGAAATTAATAAACCCACGGGCAAAAAAGCTGCCCATGAGTCTTGTTATTTAAGGCAATCCTCACCCCAAAAAGCTTCACTTTTCGGGGACCCCGTAACCAGGCCGCAGGCGGCCGGTATGTTGATTTGCCACGCGGCACTATTGTGCCGCGCAAACGACTCCCCACGGAAGTGTATGCATAGATATTACTACAAATTCTTGGGACGTGCAATCACTTTTCATTCAAGGCACACGCACCTGCACAGTGCTGTCTATTCCTCATTTTTTATCTAGTGGGTAAAGGAATATGAATTGATGCTTTGGACATGACTAAATAAAACGTCTCGAAGCGGAGGAATAAGGTATATCAATGCTTCTTCATTTTAAAAGATTCGTATTTGTCACCCTCGTCTTGGTACTGCTATTTACATTTGGCTGTCAAGCTGTTCAGGTCGTAGCTTACAAAGTCGGTTCAAGAGGCGAACAAGTTAAAGAGATACAAAGAAGGTTAATCGCCTGGGGATATTTAAAGGATGGCGTCGCGGACGGTGTATACGGTCCTAAAACCAAAGCGGCTGTCGTGTGGTTTCAGCAAAAGCACAATATAACGGCGGATGGAATCGTTGGGGCGCAAACTGCCGAAAAGCTTGGGATTGCGCTTCCGGCAAACGGGTCGAAGCCAAGCTCTAATGATGTGTATCTGCTTGCCCGCGTTGTGTACGGAGAGGCGCGAGGAGAGCCTTACAAAGGCAAGGTCGCTGTTGCGGCTGTTGTGCTCAACCGGGTTGGCAGCTCGCTTTTTCCGAATACCATCTCAGGCGTTGTTTATCAGCCGGGGGCATTTTCCATTGTTGCTGATGGGCAAATCAATCTAACCCCTGATGATAATGCTCTTCAGGCCGCAAGAGACGCAATGAACGGCTGGGATCCATCGGGTGGTGCGCTATTCTATTATAATCCTCGGAAAACGACGAATAAGTGGATATTGTCAAGACCGGTTATCACGTATATCGGTCAGCATACGTTCTGCAAATAGCCGCACGTCACTATGGGATATTCGGAGCATACGCAAGTGTCAGCTTATTTCTTTGTCTTTCTTCTTTTTGCTTGTCCACTCCCGAAAGCGCTGCATGCTTGCGGTAAACTCCGCTTCTCCCTCAAGCGTTTCATGGTTTCTTCTGTATATCCAGTTTTTGATGAGTATACGCAGTATACCGAACACAGGCGCCGCCACAAGCATACCGAGCACGCCGAACAGCGCACCAAAAACGATGATAGAGAACATGATCCAAAAGCCGTTGATGCCCATCGAATTGCCAAGCACCCTTGGCCCGATGATATTGCCGTCTACGATCTGCACAACGACGATGATAATCAGCATGTACAGCATGTATACCGGTGCGGTCATGAGTGACAGCAGCAGCGCAGGAATCGCGCCGATAAACGGCCCGAACGTGGGGATCATGTTGGTCACGGCGATGATGATGCTGATAAGCGGGCTGTATTTGAAGCCAAGTATCGCGCAAATCGCAAAGGTCAGTATGCCGACCGCAATCGAGCAGATGCCTTTGCCCACAAGGAAGCGGTAGAACATGTCGTCCGAGATATCGACCACGAACATAAGCTTATAATGCGATTTGCGCAGCACGTTCTTTGAGAGCGTGCGAAGCTGACCTTTGAGCTCATGCTTAAAGAGCAGCATGTATATTGAAAAGAATAGACCCAACACGAAGTTGTAAAGGAACAGACCGGTATTAACAAGGAAACCGAGCACCGTTCCCGTAATATTTTGCACAATCACCGTGATATCGCCCCAGAACTCTGAAATGATGGCGCTTAAGGAGTTCGTCCTGGTCACATCGATGCCCACGAACTCAAACACCCGTGTCATGCCCGGGTCTTCGCTCAGGTCAAGCAGCACGGCATCCACCGATTCGGCATAGCCCGGAATATCCCTCGATATGCTGCTCACGCTTTCGATGATGCCCGGCACCATCAGAAAGAAGAAAGCCACAATGAAACCGATGAACAGCACAAACGCGACAAGCACCCCAAGCGAGTGCGCAACTTTTCTTTTCTTTGCGAATAGCTTGATTCTGCCCAAAAGCCGCTCAAAGAAATCCGACGGACGGCTCAAAAGAAACGTGATCATAAAACCGATCAGCACCGGCGCGAGAATCCCGATAACAAACCTCACCGCCGAGGCCACGCTGTCGTAAACAAGGCCGATATTGTCGATTATGCTCATGATCGCATAGAGTATCGCGCCCGCGATAACCACAATCACCGCTATTCTAATTTGGCTGTTTTTTATCTTTTTCAAAATCAGCTTCCTACATCGTTTTTTCTAGTGCTTTGTATTATTTTACAGTATGCAATGCAATATCGCAACACCTGCAATAAGCGGTTAAAGCCCGCGTTCGGACAGATGCTATTAATATAGTCGATGTCTTCTTTTACGTAGTCACGCACAAAAATGGAGGATAAGAATCCTTATCCCCCATAATCACGAAAGAGCTTGGCTCCACTTGGTTTAATGCCACAATACCTGTGCGATAGAGCGAACACACACAGGGCATTAGCTCAGATATGAGCATCTAAATTCGTCGCAGGCTTTATGTATCTTTTAGCGGCGGTTGTAAACCCGTCTTGGCCGGGGCTCTGCCGGCGTCGGAGAAATTGTCACATGGCGCTTACGCGCCTCCTTGGCAGACAGCATTTTAAGCAGCGCCGCCGCGATCTCTGTTGTCGTCAGATCCGGCGCATCGCCGATTTGCGTGTTCACGGCGTCTTCTAACTCCTCAACGTATGGGATAAAAGAGTCATAATCGCCTTCCACCACGAAGTCAACCGCTTTTTTGAGCAGCGCTCCCATGCGGCTCTCTTCAATATCAAGCAGCGTCGGCGGCTTGATGGCCGTGATCTTCGCCTTGGTGAAGCGCTGTATGCCGCGCAGCTTATTATAATCCCGTCCTGTGATGAACGTGAAGGCTTGGCCTGCCTTGCCCGCTCGTCCCGTCCGCCCAATGCGGTGTACGTAGTACTCTTCGTCGTTGGGCATATCATAATTGAACACCGCTTCGATGTTGTCCACATCAATGCCGCGCGCAGCCACATCGGTCGCCACCAATATGCTGACCTCGCCGCTTTTAAACCGTGCCATGATCGCACTGCGTTCATTCTGCCGGATATCGCCGTGCAGCGCCTCGGCAGAGTAGCCCCGCGCCTTTAAGCTGAAAGCCAGCGTATCCGTGCCCTTTTTGGTACTGCAGAACACCAGACAGAGTAAAAAGTTGTTGCCGTCCACCACGCGGCACAGCACGTCGAGCTTTGACGATTCGCGAACTTCGATGTAATACTGCTCTATATTTTGCACTGTCAACTGCTTATGCAGTATTTTTATGTGTTCGGGGTTGCTTTGGAAATTCCGCGTCAGGTCAAGTATCTGACGAGACATGGTTGCGGAAAACAGCACCGTCTGCCTGTCCTCCGGCGTTTTCTTCAGTATCGTTTCCATGTCCTCCATGAATCCCATGCTCAGCATCTCGTCCGCTTCATCGAGTATCACCATACGGACGCCTCCCAGTTTGAGCGTGTTGCGGCGCATGTGATCCATAATGCGCCCCGGCGTGCCGATAACGATCTGCGGACGCCTCTTTAAGGATTGTATCTGCCGCTCAATGGACTGCCCGCCGTATATCGGCAGTATGCGCACACCCTCCTTAAATTTCGATACGCTTTGAAACTCCTCCGCTGTCTGTATGGCCAGCTCACGAGTGGGGCAAAGCACCAGCACCTGCACTGCGCCTGTATCCTCTGCCAGCATCTGAACGGCGGGTATTGCAAACGCGCACGTCTTGCCGGTGCCGGTCTGCGCCTGACCGATGACATCGCGCCCCGCCATAATGGGCACGATCGCTTTTTCTTGTATCGGCGTCGGCTCCTCAAAGCCCATTGCCGTTATTCCGCGTAATACCTCTGCGGACAGCTCTAATTCCGAAAACTGCAAATTAATTCTACCTCTCCTGTGCTTTTTGTGAGTTATTTTGTACTAACGGTTAAAAAACAAACCAGTCAATACTACACCTTTGCACGCTCAATGTCCATACAATATAAATCAATGCAAGCGATCGGAAATACCGATCCCCCTGTACCATTCATATTGCGAGAATCAGCCCGAACGGGCGGGTTCTTTCATTTTCGTCGTTTTCATTCAATTTATCGCTATCAAGCGGTTCTCCCCGCTCAGACAAAAAAGGCCTGTTGGTCTGGTCACACAGGAATACAAATATTCATAACATATAGCAATAAAACAATTTCCGAGGTGCAATATGTATGATTCATTGGCAATTAATCGCGGCACGATCCGAGTCCGGGATGCCTTGATTGAAGAAATATCAATAGATAGAGGTACGGGACGTGTAACGATATCATATGAAGAATTGAGAGATTCTAATGTCATTCGTATGAATGTAGTGACTTTAATTGTTGGAAGGCAAACAGTGATAAGGGATCAGTTCGGGCAAAATCTTTCTTTACGGGACTTAAGAGAAGGCATGACGATAGATGCTGTGTTCTCTTCCGCCATGACGAGGAGTATTCCGCCGCAGTCACAGGCTTTCCGGATAACTGTTAAAGATGGTATGGATTCGAATGTGACCGTGGGCCAAGTACTCAGGGTTGACCTTAACAACAGATTCCTGTATACAGGGACAGCTCGCGACCCGCTCAGTCAAGTGCGGTTTGTTATCACGCGTTCAACATTGATCTTGGACAGAAGAGGGAACAGAATAAGCCTGCGGAGTTTACGGCGCGGCCAGACTGTAAGAGTTGAGCACGCGATTTTTCAGACGGCCAGTATTCCCCCTCAAACGACAGCGTTTAGGGTTCAAGTATTATAAAAGCATGCTGGATGAGAATTAATTTTTCTTTATCTGGCAAGTATATATCTGAGGTGATTATTTTGAATACGAAATATCCAGATCTTATTAGTTTAATTGCACAAGATCGGGAAGCCATGGCGTACTTTAAAACGCTTCCTGATGATATAAAATGTGAATTAAGCAAAAATGCTGATAAAATCGGGACAATAGAAAATCTGATAGAAAACGCCGATCACATAAAAAAGAGGGTTGCTGAGTAAACATTCTTTTTATCAAAAATTTACGCATGCATTCCTCAATCGCTGTTAGATACTAATATATTAAAAAATCAGCGCCTCATTGCAGCTGCTCTAGGCAATAGTTCCGTTAATCATATCTATATCAAAACCGCATGCACCTGCGTCTTCGTCCATTTGCGCAAGCGCAAGCACAACCAAACAACATAAAGCAAAGCGGAGGAAAACAGAACCCGCACCGCCGAATTACAGGCAATTTATCCGGCTGTTTGGGTGTCTCATGCGGCTCACATATAAACGATTCCGCAGCAACGGAAGGCATATCCTCAATACATGGCTTATCATAGACGCAGGGCTCAACCTTTGGCTCTCGACAAACGATGCCAACGGGTTTTGCTTTTGCCGTGGCGGACAATGTGAGGGGAAACCGAACACGCATCATCTGGCTGACCATATATGTGCAGCCGCATGGGTTTTTTCTGCATTCTTCAAATTGCGGTTCACCTACACAGCATGCGTGAACATCCCCCATCTTTACGTCTGGCGCTATAGTGACCTTGGCCTCAACGCATACCTTTTGAGAAACAATTGACGGACATTCCATTACAATACACACCTACCTGCTTAATAGATTATTTTATCGTATACGCCAGAATCATAATTATGTGCCAAGCCCCTCTTGTTATAGCGGGGCTTGGGCCCGCTTCAATATTATTCAGGACAATGAGCGGGACATCCTTCGGCCATACCCTCGTTAAAGGTGGCCAGAGGCTCTTGAACTGCGGGTGCTCCAGCCATGCCACCTGCAGGCGAATTTGCGAGAAACGTATTGGCCGCCGATATTGCGGACGTTGCGTTATTACAGGTTGCGCCATTTAAAACATTCAAATTTGCCGCAAGAAGCTGCGCATAGAGTATTTGATACTGGCCAGCAAAAGGCGGAGAATCTGGAGCCGGAGGTGAAGGCGTCTGTAGCGATAATACTGCATTCGCATTTGCGGTTGTAACCGTAAAACTTAAACCTGTGGCATCAATTCCAAGTATGATTGAACCACCTGCACTTGTAATCAGAGCATTTGTTACATCGGGATGGTTCCTAAAATAACCAATCGTAAACGTACATGCTGTCTGAGCACATGTGCCTATGCCAGGCGTACCGCAAACCATACCAGCTGGCGTCGCTACAGCATTTGCATGGAAGGTTAAGGGTATCTGCACGCAAATGTTCTGACTCACCATAAATTCACAAAACTCAACAGGAATTCCGTTGCAAGCACCAATAAACGGGTTTCCATCACAATGTGTTGTGATGGTACCAACGTCTACTTGAGGTGTAATCTGCACGTTGGCTTGCACACATACTACATCATGAACTGTGGTAGGACATGCCATACTATATCACCTTTCTTTTTGATGAGATATTAATATATATATGTTCACTGATGCTTTATGTGATAGTAACCATCATGTAATTGTTGATGCTTTATGTGATAGTAGCCGCCCGACTCTGTCATTCCCGTCCTGAAAGGGGTGTATGCTTTCAAAGCCCTCATGAAAGGAGATGATATCCTCCACCTTAATGTTCTGCCGCTTATGATTATTCAAGACCTGTAAAGTATACAACTAAAAAACGCCATATCTTGTAGATACAGCGTTCATATTTTGTCTAAAATAAAAGAGACTGATACAATTTAACGGTTGCCCGGTTTTAGTGGTCGAGGGGGTGCAAAATCGAGTTGGGGGGTGCAAAAACTCATTCAGGTTCGGATAAGGCAAATCGATTATTTAAAATACCCTATTCAACCAGTTGCCACTCCGTTCTTGGCGATGTTTCCAAACTAGCCTATTCTCTATCCACATAAAATGACCCATAGAAGAGTGGTTATGCCCCGCATATTATTTGTCTTTCTATAAAGATGCCTTATAATAAAGGGCTTTTCGCTCTCCCTTATTCTTGCCGCTTGAGCAGACAACACCCCTCGATGTGCGTCGTCTTTAGTCACCTGCTGATTTATGTTAACACATCATGAGAGCGTCGGGTACAGTTAATAATGGCTAATATTTTTTTGTTTCAATGTGATGTGCTCCTCTCTGTATCGTATCCTCAATAAGAAATCTTATCCTGTATGAAAGTGCCTCTTTTCAAATCATCGAACGCTTTATTCAATTCTTCTTTTGTGTTCATTACGATAGGACCACCCCAAACCACCGGTTCTGAAAGAAGTTTTGAACTTATGAATAGAACTTGAGCTTTCTCATCTGTAGCCTTTATCTCTACTGTATCCCCAGAGGTAAGTTTTACCGCTGTCTTTTCCTTTACCAGATCGCCCCCGATATATGCGTCCCCGAAAAGGGTAAAAACCATGACAGAGTGCTCCTGTTCCGTATTCAAAACAACCGATGCATTGGAGTTTAGGTGCAAATCGTAATAGTTTAACGGAAGATATTTGCTCATATATCCTTTTCTTCCCTCGAATTCACCCGCCAAAAGTCTTAGTTTACCCCAATCAAACTCTATTTCCTCAATTTCCGAATTTTTGATGCTGCGATAAGCGGGAGGAACCATTTTATCCTTTGCGGGAAGATTCAGCCAAAGCTGTACTCCCAGCATACGCTCGGCAGCTGGCAATTTCTCTTCATGCATAATGCCGGAACCCGCGGTCATCCATTGAACCTCGCCGTCCCCAATCGTATCCTCATTCCCTAAGCTGTCCCTATGAGTCATAGACCCGCGATATACATAACTGATTGTTTCGATACCTCTGTGCGGATGCATGGGAAATCCTGCTGTATAATCATCGGGATTTGTGCTGTCAAAGGAATCCAGCATTAAAATCGGATCGTATTCCTCAACTGTTCTGTTTCCTAAAACTCTGACTAAGTTGACACCGGCCCCATCCTGCGTTCTAAAACCACTAACCTGTTGCTGAATTCTTCTTTTCATAATTTTATCTCCTTTTTTTGAATAGATCCGTCTATATCAACTGTGTTCTTCAAATTTCAACCCCTTGCTAAATTTGAGAATCAGCGGAAGTCGCTCTCCCTTTTCTTTAACGGCAATCACTCCGAATTTTTCAGTTAACAGTTTATCATGAGCTGGAAGAATCTCTAATATCTTGTCTTTGCCCGCAGGCGTCAAACTAATTCTGCTGCATCTTTTATCTGACTCTAAATTCATTTTTGTGACAAATCCTCTATTAATCAGATTGATTCAAATATGTCGAGATGCTTGATTTCCCTATTAAGGTGAATTTTTATTTCCATCTGCGACTAATAAACATATTAACACATTCTGGTCAAGTTGATTAGCCTAATACACAACCATTTTATCAATTCGGCCGAAAGAATCAATGTCATCCAACCTGCTCTCTCGCCAAAAAGAACATCCAATCTGCTCTCTCACAAAACACCCGACATCTAACCTGCTCTGTACCAAACGAACGACATCTAAATCGCTCCATACAGGGAAAATCGGCATTATAGATATGTTTCCATGAAGTAATATAATCGCGAATTGCATCTTTTACTAAGTTACAAACACTTCTAACAACCTAGACAGGAAATATCGTCTCTTTCTGTTCACACGTTTCACAGTGTAAAATAGGCAAGGGGAGTTTGAAACGTTAATAATATATTCAAATCTTGTGCAATATTTCGTATATTCCTTAAGTTGCTACCACAATATACAGTGACAATTATATTACGGCTACAAAATTGCTACCATTTCTATATATGGTAGTTGAAAACAAAAAAAATACACCACATCTATTAGATATAGTGTATTCTTGTCTAAAACGAACGAGATTGATACAATTTAACGGCTGCTCGGTTTTAGTGGTCGAGGGGGTGCAAAATCGAGTTGGGGGGTGCATTTTTGAGGAAAGGCTTCTTAGCTTTGTTGGCATTCCGTTTTATCATTAACATCCAACTTGCTCTATCTACCCAGTTTTTTCTAAAAACATCTAATCCGCTCTCTCGCGAGCAGCATCTAATGCACTAATAGCTTTTCTTACCTCATCCCAATTATAAGCATCTCTAATTATTCTTACCAAAGCATTAATATGTATCTTGGTTTTGAATTCTCTAAAATCAGGCTTCCCCCATATGTAATTTGCATTTTTTTCCTTATTTCTTAGATCTTTTTTATCTTCGTAATCCCTCAGAATTTTATAGGCATCCTCTAGCCTTTTACTTGACACTCCAGCAATTTCAGCAATAAAAAGTAGTAATTGTGGGCACCTAAGATAATTATAAGTTGGTAACTTTTCTGCCTTATTACCGTAATAATTGAGAAAATGCTCTTTTTGTGATGGTTCTTCCAATTTACCTCTTTTACAGGTTATTAAATAACCGCCACAGGACTGACCATAACCTTGCTTAACGCACAAATCTCCGATACTAATTTGGTGGGGATCTATGGTTCTTACATAATCACATACTTTTTCATTATTCATCATATCCCTCCAAATATATATGTGAAACGAATCTAAATTGTCTCCTCTTTCGCTTGTTTTTTATTTTCCTCCAAATGTATTCCATGCTTAAGTAATATTACAGTTATCGCAGCAACAGCAGCGGTGAGCGCAGCAGCATCGTCAGCAAATCCGACACCAGGAATAACATCAGGAATCGCGTCGAATGGGCTGATGAAGTATATTAGTGCAGCAATAGCTATGGCCTTAACCTCGAACGGTGTTCTTGGGTCAACCATAGCGCTATAAAGGAACTTTACGGAATCAATAAGCCCCTTTCCAATCTTTTTTCCAAGGCGCTCAACATATTTAAAAAGATTATCTTTAACCATTATTTCGTCACGTTCAGCCTTAGAGGAATCTTTTTGGTAAATAGTTACCCGTTCGTTTATTTGTTGTATTGCTTTGTCTTCTGCCTGATCAACTGTATTCTTGTCATATTCTGTACTATTATTTAAGTTGTCCACGATTATTCCTCCCAATATTCAGCTATATTTTCCTATATTATAACATATATATCACATAATAATAGAAAAAAAATAAATTCAGTCGGGAAGGGTTGTGTAGAGATAATAGTAACCTGTCGATCCTAATAAATTTTTCGCGAAAAAGAAAGAGCCATTGTTAGACTCTTCCTGCTGTCTGGCTTTTTGGCATATTTCGTGGCATATTTTTTTCTAAAATTCGAATGGATTATAACTTGTCATCTTTTCTACCTGTTGACTATACTCGTCACACTCTATTGATTTACTCTTTACAAACTCCTCATGTAATCTTTTTAGTTCTTTATATTGATTTTCAAGTTCCTCATACTTAGTTCTATATATTCTATTTTTCTCAAATAACTCATCATTTTCTTTTTTTATTTCACTTGTTCTATTCTGTCTCGCTGTTTTACCATTATTAATTAACTGTATGATATTTATGATAATTGAAACGCCAGCCAATATCCAAGCAACATAATCCATAAAAGATACACCCTTAATTATTATTTAATTTACATTATCTATATTCTATTCCAAAAGTATATAAAAATAAAGATAAGGCATAAAGTCTTCTCTTAACCTTTTACTTTCGTAATTACTTCTGATACTGCCGAACTCCAGACATCAACAAACTGCCTGTTATAGCCGTTCCTATAGGCGTTACAGCATCATATAAACCAACAGAATTAACTAAGATCAAGACTTTGCGGTATATTCGTGGCATATTTCTTTTGAAAATGGCATAATTTTTTCTCTTTTATGAGAAAATTTTATATGATTTAAGTAAGGTAAAATAACTAGCTAGACCGTCAGAATGGCTTAAACAGGCACTTTCAACGAAAAAAAGAAGTAGTTAAGCATTTTTCTAAACTACTTCTCGTGGTACCTCCTAGGGGAATCGAACCCCTGATACTGCCGTGAGAGGGCGGCGTCCTAACCGCTAGACTAAGGAGGCATGTCGTGAAAATTATAATAGCAGAAATGCGGCGATTAGGCAACCCCTATTTTCCCCCAATACATGAATTTTTGTCTCACCGCCGCATCCCTGTTCTTCGCTGATCAGCGAAGCAGCTCTTGCAGCTTGCCCTTCGCCCTATTGTCCGCAAGGTTCAGCGACGGCCAGCCTGTTTTGCGTTCGAGGGACTTCAGCTTATATTCAGCCTGCTGCTCAACAACGGTATCCAATGTATCCGGATGCGCGGCTGCGAAATCGCAGGCGTCACTCAGCGCATCGCCCGAGAGCGAGAACAGATACTCTGCGTCAATCTTTCCCGTCTGCTCATAACGCCTTATGTTCTCCCCCGCCACATAGCGTTCGGGATTCACTGCCACAACAGCGCAGAAGTAGATCAGCGCCGCAGCGGCAAACAAACGAACTAGCTTCACCTTATCAGAGAATATGCGCGCCAGCATGATGATATTGAGTATCACGAGCAGCAGCATAAAGGAATGGGACAAAAAGCGTGCGACACTATAGCCGTAAGAGAGTTCATAGCACTGCATGCGAAGATGCGACGATGCGAGGATGACGAAGTTAAAAGCGATCAGCAGCACATAAAGCGCTTTGAGAGACGCGGACGTTTTGCCGTCCTTTTGATGTGTAAAACGCATCGCAACCAGAATCAACACGAAATTCAGACAGGTGATGAATATGAGCTCGCCAAAGCCGCGCACTGCATAGGCCGAGCTGGTGAGGCCGAGTACATTCGCCACGGTTTCCTGCGGCGCAAAGAAATAGCTGAATTGCACGCTCGCAAACAGCACATATACCACCGCGATCATGGCAAGAGCGGTACCCGTGGTCACGGCCTGTATGGGCCGCTGGGTGATATAAAACGCTTTTCTCGGGCCGGTGCACTCGTGCTCAAGCGCCGTGGCCGCAGGCGCCATCACCAGCGACGCGCCTAGTACAAAAAGGAACACATAGAGAAACACATCCCCGAGCGCAAGATTGTCAATGAACTGCCCCAGTATGTCGGACACATTCGCGTCCGCGCCGACGAGCAGCGGCACCACAATGAGCAGCAGTATCACGCCCGCGCCAACGCCGACCAGCGCACCTGACTTCTTTTTTCCCCTAAACAAGGAACCGATGCTGTCTCCAACGAAGCGGATTGCACCGAACAAGACACGGTTGATGCCCGCGAATATCATGTCGATCAGAAAACCGCCTTCGTCCCAGCTGTTGAGAGCACTGCCTGATAGCACAACGTATTGCACATACATCACAGCCAAAATGACCAGCACACTTAATACATTGATCATTGAACTTGATGTAAATAGTGAGATGCTTAAATAAATCGTCGGTATGGTGAAAAGATAAAGCAGTTTTTCCTGCCGGAATGTTTTTGCGAGAATCAGTTTCCTGTTGAAAACAGCATAAGCGTAAACGAGCAGAAAGATCAATGTGAGGTTCAGGCCAAGGCCTTGCTTGGCGAAAAGCGCTGTGAAGATAATGCCGAACACGGCGGAGCTGATTAATAATCGCGGCGGACTGAGGCGGCGTTTAGCGGGTCCGTTTTCGTCCACGTGCGCACCGGAGGCCTCAGTGAAGCTGCCCATCTTTCTTGCCTCCCTTGCTCTTTTTATTCTGTTGTTTTTTGACTGTCTGCGGCGACGTCTTCTTTTTATCCGTTTGGCTCTTCTCCAAAAAATATTGGTAAAGGTAGCGTGTATCCGTCATAAACAAATATCCTCCTTAAAAGAATTATCTCTTAAGGCAATGGTAGCACGCCACTCAACGCATGTCAATTATTATTTACTGTTTTTCGATAAATATTTTTTGTAAATCCGTAACACTAATCTATATAGATATAAAGCTAAGCTTCCTGCTTTTCATTGAAAAGCGCATCAAAAAGGCTTAAAAAATCGTGTTCCACATCCGCCATCGGCTTGTATGAAAAATCATGCGACATTGTGATATGCGGCGCCATATCTCTTAACTTCACGCCTGCCAGCGCTTCGAATTCGTAATACAGCATGGAGTCATCAATCTCTTTGACGGCACGCAGCTCGTCGCCGCCCAATTCGCCGATGTCATACTTGGTAAATATCACACTCAGCACATGCTCTTCTATCTGTGCATAGCCCTCGAGCCGGTGCTTGACGGGTCGTGTCACATCCGAGATGTAGCTTTCCGCCGCGTCGTGCAGCAGGCATGCCAGCCGTATGCGGCGGGATAGGCCACGGTTACCCGCTTCCAGCGCACAGTTAATCGCATGCTGCGCCACCGAAAAGAAATAGCGAATATGCCCGTTAGCGCGGGTCATCAGCGAGAGGGAGTGCGCGATATCGCGTATATCAATCTCCTCAGGCTTGATCACATACGGATCGAGGTAAATACCCGTATATGTTCTTATCTGATTTCTTGGTTTATTCATCAGCTTTTTCCTTCACATATCTAATTTTCTACAATATATCCCAATGCACCGCAAAAAAGCAAGAAAACGCAACAGCAAAAATCGCAAACAGTATGGTCAAAGCGGTATCCAGCCACTTGCACCTTGTTGCCAGTGCCAGCAAAGGAAACAGCACAGCGAGCCCCATATAATACCGCAGCCCTGAAAGCAGCCATGTGGGCGCAAAAATAACGAAAACATAAACAATCGAATAAGCCGCGTATGACGGACGCATCTTTTTGCTTATCAGAGGCAGGCTCAGCCCGCCAATAATCAACACGACGAATTGATTCACCCAAAGCATAAGCTTCGTTCTTATTTCCGTCGGGCCGATCACTTGGTTGTACGTGGTCAGCAGTGTGTTCGAATAGCTACCGAAGCCCTGAGACCAGTGATCGCTTTGGTATTGCATAAAAGCAAGGGCATTTCCCTGCAGCATCACATGGTTCAGGAACAGATACGACAACGCACACGCCACCACGATCAGCAGCGACGCAAAATCTTTAAGCGATTCCCTTAGCTTTTTCTTGAAGCTCTGCCGTATATATTTTGGAGTGAGGCCATGTGCATACAATATCTCAACGAATATCAAAGCGATGAGCAGCACACCTGTGCACCGCGTCATTGCAGCCAGACCCGCCATAATGCTTGCATGCGTGAATCTTCGCACGCGCGCGAAATACATGCATCCAAACGAGAAAAGCAGAAACATGGATTCGGTATACGGCGCCCCCAGGAAAACGGTGCAGGGAAATATCAGCAGGAATTTGACGGCACGCGCCGCTGTTGTGTGGTCGGAATCGATCAGCGTGAGCTTGTACAAAAACACACATGCGCCGGACAGGCAGGCCCAGGATGCCGCCAGCGATGCAATGATGTCATTGACGAATATGAATTTAAGCAGCCATATCGCAAACGGATAAAGCGGATAGAATACGACGCGTATCCACCCTTCGTCTGCGCAGTAATAGCCGTGGTTCGCAATCCAAAGATAATGCTGTGCGTCCCACTCATTCCAGACGTCTAAGAATTCTCTCGGATATCCGATGAGGTATGTAAATGCCCAGCTTAGCAGATACAAAATGATGCGCGACGCAAGTACCGCTGCGATAATTTTAAAAACAATATGCTTGTTCAGTTTTTGCGGAGCTGACGAAAGCTCCCCTGTATCTTTATCTTTAAAGAATTTAACGGCTAAAAAAAATACGGCTGCCGCGAATACCAAGTACGCAAATATCTTAAATACAATTTCCAATTTATGTCCTCCAGCATATCCCTATCAGATCATAATATTTTGAGTAAAAAAAAGCAAGGCGCCTTTTTAAGACGCCCTGAGAAAGGAAAGGTCTCTGGTCATGAATTGACCAAGCTTTATTAATCAGTTGATATCTATATCTTTGAGAATACGCGTTTGAACGCTTCCACCGCCGTGTCCATCTGCTCTTGCGTATGCGTGGCGGCATAGCTTGTCCGAAGCATGCATTCGCCGTCCTTTACGGCGGGCGGAATCACGGGATTTACGTAAACGCCCTCTTCAAACAGCATCTTGGTGATGATGAACGTTCTTTGCATGTCGTAGGTGAACACCGGAATGATTGCCGTCTCCCCCTCGATGATCGGAATGCCCGCTTCCTTGAGCTTGGCGCGCATGTAGTTGGAGATATCGATGAGCGCTTTTTGACGCTCCGGTTCGCTTTTCATAATGTGCAGCGCCTCACGTGCTGCCGCGGCGTTGGCCGGCGGCATGGACGCACTGAATATGAACGGGCGCGAACGATGCTTGATATAGTCAATCACGTCCTGTTCCGCAGCGATGCATCCGCCGAGCGAGGCGAACGATTTGGAGAACGTTGTCATGATGATATCGACCTCTTTTTCAAGACCAAAGTAATTCGCGGTACCGCGGCCGCAGTCGCCGATCATGCCCGCGCCATGCGCGTCGTCCACCAGTATGCGCGCGTTATACTTTTTCGCAAGCGCCACGATCTCGGGCAGCTTGGCGAGATCACCGCTCATGCTGAACACGCCGTCCGTGATGATGAGCTTGCCTGCATCCTCGGGCAGCCTTTGCAGCCGCTCCTCAAGGCTGGCCATGTCGCTGTGCTCGAATTTGAGCACCTTTTTCGCAAAGCTCAGGCGGCACGCGTCGATGATGCTCGCGTGGTTTTCGGCATCGTTTAATATATAGTCATGACGCCCCACCACCGCGGTGATCGCGCCAAGGTTCGTTTGAAAGCCGGTGCTGAACGTCAGCGCCGCATCCTTGTTGAAAAACTCAGCAAGCTCCTCCTCAAGCTGTTCATGCAGCACCAATGTGCCGTTTAAGAAGCGCGAGCCGGAACAGCCTGTCCCGAATTTATCGAGTGCTTCTTTGGCGGCTTCAATTGTGCGCGGATCGCTTGTGAGCCCCATGTAGTTGTTTGAGCCGATCATGATGATACGTCTGCCGTCCATGACCACTTCGGTGTCCTGAGCGGTAGCCAGCGCGTGAAAGTATGGATAAAGTCCGGAGGCAATAGCCTCTTTTGCGTCAGTAAAGGAATAACACTTTTCAAATAAATCCACGAATACATCTCCCTCGTTAAATTCTGCATATTCTAAAAAGAGTATACAGATAATTTGAATAACTAACAAGTTTTTTTAAATTAAAAAATAAGGCAGGTTGTTACAATTATTTTATATAGATAGCGCCGATAGAGAATTATGGTTATAAAAGTTATGGTGAGCGGTATTGAGAATGTATCATTATTGCAAGCAACAGTCTGATTTTTCAGACGTTGATGCAGCTCTGGCGCTCAGGAAACTCTTCTTCAGTGATACATTAGCCGTCAAGAATCAATCCTCAGTCAGCCAAGCTGACAGCTCCTTTAAAAAGGAGCCACTTTGACTTACGCGAAAAACCTCCTTTCCCAAAGGAGGTGGCGCGCGTTAAGCGCGGCGAAGGATTGCTAATCAGAAACTAATACATGACCAGTAAATTCTCTTTTTCAAAATATTTATGCTTCAATTCTATAGCAAGAGCTCGTACTTGAGAAGGTACATTGAGTTTTTTATCTTCTGAATAATACCGTCCAACCTCTCTTAAGTTCTTTAGATCGAATATGATTATCTCGCTTTTTATGTTCAAGATTAATGCTTCATCTATGACATTGAGTAACCCTGCATTCTGATAGGGCAGATTATAGGTTTTGTTTCCACGCAAGTTTTTTACAATCATATAATTTTTATCATTTGAATATTCGTAGACACATCCTTTTTTAGAAACCAGCAACAAACCATCTAATGTGAAGTGATCAGTTATCTGTTTCTTGTATGTATCATAAAAGAATAATTCCTCCTGAAAGAATCCCTCCTTATTATGTTTGTTGAAATGCATGTATGAATAGACAATACACTTCTTTGCATAAGAATGATACAATAGCTCTTGTTTTTCATCGACTTGTGCAATTATATAATTTTCGTGTAAAACAATTTTTCCTTCGCTAATAAGCTTCTGAAGGGGAAATAAGAATAATTTTTCGTCTTTATATTTGTTAAATTCAGTTGTTTTCTCCCACTGATGAAGATAAAATTCCATTTTCCAGTTAGATTTGCCTCTTTTTTGGACCAATAAATACGGAATATCATCTAAACTTAAGTAGTCCAAATGCGCGTAACGCATATCGTCATTTTCGGAAAATAAAACATCATATCTTTCTTTCTTTTCAGTGTCCCAAACATATATTATACATGTCTTTTTATTGAATATTTTAATAGCAAAGTACCTTTGTGTTAATAAAATCAATTGGATTGGACTGTCGGAGATGCTGTTACCATAAACGTTCGAAATAGAAAATAATCGCTCAAAATTATGAGAATTGAAGTCACACTTTACAATATTGATGCTTTCACCGTCAGCGGCTTCGATAAAAAAACCTATACCGTTATCAGTTAATGCGTCGTAACAAAAAGTGCTGGATAAGATTTTGAGAACATATAGATCTTTGAATATATTTTCGTTTAAACAATCATTGTCTGAGTCATATTCAAAAAAGAGCAATCTATGCACAATGGAACCTGAGCGAAAGCAGGTCATCTCTTCTCCAGAACCGCAAAGAATTAAGCATCCATCAGCATTCACACCAATAACATCTAAGTCTTTAATCCTATTACCTATTCGGCTGATATTCAGTATTTTCATACAATTGTGATGCAATTGTTTCACCTTTTTTTGATAAAACGATAATAAGTAGAGACAGTCCCCAAAGGAACTGCCTCAATTACCCAAATTCAATCTCTTTATTTCAGCTTGTTTCCGCACTCGCCGCAAAAGCGCACGTTTATATCGTTCTCCGCGCCGCATCTGGAGCACACGTTAAGCGCAAGGTTACTGCCGCAGTTGGTGCAGAATTTGGCGTTGCCCGCGGGCTTGCCGCAATTGGGGCAAAACGTCGTCTTCTGCTCGATCTCACCCTGGAATACCTGTGTCTGATCTGCCTTGTCCCAGATGTCGCGCTTCATCTTATCGGCACGAGCCGCGGCGATCTCCACATTGGCGCGCGGCGCGCATTCGGCGCAAAGGCCCACTTCGTCGTTAAAGCAGGTGTCGCAAACCCAGCTGTGGCACTTGTGACAGCGGTGAAAATGCTGCTTGGCTTCGTTCTGTGCCATCGTGAACGCCTTTTCATGCTCCTTTTGCCATTCGGGCGACATGCCTTCAAAGCGCTCAGAAAGTATGTGCTCGCCTTGGTAAGCCGCGTGGCTGATGTTGCCCAAAGCGCCGCCAAAAAGACTGCCCGCCGCACCGATTCCGCGCGTCAGACCTCTCAGCAAACTTCCCTTTTTATATGTGGCCGATTCGATAAACGACGTCTTAAACCCATCATGGCACACATCACAGTAAAACGTGAACTGAAAGCCCGCATCCGTGCTGTTATCCTCATAGTTGCGGGTAAATGCCTGCATCATATCTCTATTTTCCTTTCCCGTGTTTTATTTTCTTGCCGCACAAGGTGCACTTTGTGTTTTCAAAGAACTGTAGCCCTTGACACAGCTTATTCTCACATTTGATCATCAGTGACTGATGGCACATGTCGCACTTCTCGACCACATAAGTTCTCTGGCCGCAATGCGGACACATGGTATAAAGATTGCGCCCGCAGGATGGACAGCGCTGCCATTCACGCTTGATTTCGATATTGCAAGACGGGCAGGCGTCATAAAACGGGCTCTGCCGCCCGCATATGGGGCAAAATTGGCTGTCGTAGCCAATAAACGTGCCACAGCCGATGCACGGCTTATCGTATCCCGCCATTGTTTACCTCCTTATTTGATATATGCGTCGAGCGAGCGTTTCCATGTGTCAAACCCGCTGTGCGAAACACGCCCCAAAAACTGTGATCGAAGTGTCCTAAGCGACGGACAGCGCATGATGGCATTCCTGTAAGCCTCATGCTTGTCTGATGCAAGGGTTTCGTCACTCATATATATCGGCTCGCGACGGAAATTAACCGCGAGCATGCTCTCGTTGAACGCAGGCAGGAACGCCCTCCACTCCATATCGCCCATATCGAATACGTATGTGGCCGATGCCGATTCACCGAGGCTTTCCATAATCGTCTTGCCGCCGGAAGGCGCCAAAAGGATGATGCTCTCCCCCGTCAGCGAACCCATGAGGCCGCGTTTGATACCCACCGCGAGCGTGCCGGAGACAGCCTTTAAGTACGCGTATTCCTGCGGTATCTGCTCGTTAAGCTTTGCTTCCAGCGCGTCCGCGAAGGGCGCAGACACAGCACGAATGCTCTCCACGCTCACCACAAGTCCTTCCATCATGAGCTTTGCCAGCTCATCTGAAACGGCCGCAATACCGCCGAGCTTCTCCTTGGTTTGCTTCATCAGCTCCGCCTCACGCGCCTTGAACTCGCGCAGAAAATGATCTGTGGAGAACCCCAGCTTTTGCAGCACGTAGCTGCGGCCCACTTTGTCGGTAATCGTGAAGCGATACGGCTCGTTTTTCACTTTCGCCATCAAGCAAAACGGTATGCGCACCAGTGCGTGCGTCTGCGGCAATATCACCAGCGCCGTTTCACAGATGCGAAAAACGGCAGGCGCCATGTCTCCCGCAGGCGATACATACTGCCCCGCCGCTTCAAAATGCGATTTCTCGCTCATCAGCGATTCATTAAACACGATTTCGTTATACGTGCGCACAAAATGCCGCACAAAATCTTCGTAAAGATGCCCCAGCATAGACAGCGTGATGTCGCCTTTTTTGTGGCGCACCAACACTTGATAGTTTGCGGCCTCAACGGCGGATATGGTGTTTAATTTAAGAGAACGTGAAAAGCTGAACCCTGTCAGTTCAAGCACATCATTAAAAAGCCGAGCGTTAAGCTTCTCATGCTGTACACCGCCGCATTCATAGGTGAGCTTTGCGGTAATCAGCGGCTTAATTTCTTCTTCCGCATCGGATAAAATGGGATTGACCTCTGTCTCTTTGTCCAAAAGCGTCTCCTTATCCATAATGTTAAAATGATTATATCAAATATGCGGTATGTATTTCAATATTTGGTATGCTAGTTTTATGGATTTATTGTCAGCAGTTGCCCGTATAGACGTTACCTAGCACCTCGCGCGCGACAGCGGCCAATCTCTTTATGCGCTCAACGGGCGTCGCATGCGTTTCGGTCATATGGTAACGCGGAAAAAAGCGTGAAATATGCAGCGGTATTTTCTTATCAATGCCAGCAAGCCAGACCGACAGGCAACGCATTTCCTCTTCGCTGTCGTTGCGCTCCGGCACGATCAGCGTCGTGACCTCCACGTGGCAGTGCGGCGCGCAAAGCGCGATCGTGCGTTTAACAGGCTCCAGATGCCCTTTGAGCGTTAGGTAATAGTCCTCGGTAAAGGCCTTTAAATCGATGTTCATCGCGTCGATATATGGCAGCAGCTTTTTCATCGGTTCTTCATGAATGTAGCCGTTGGTCACGAGAACTGTTTTTAGCCCGTTTTCCTTGAGCAGCGCTGCGCAGTCACGAATGTATTCATAGCCGATGAGTGGCTCGTTATAAGTGAACGCCACGCCGATATTTTCGTGAATCTCGAGCGCTTTTTCCAAAAGGGCTTCGGGCGATATATACACGCTGCCGATACGCTCATCCATCATAGATATTTCATGGTTCTGGCAGAACGGACAGCGCAGGTTACAGCCGTAGCTGCCCACCGAGAGTATCATACTGCCCGGGCAAAAATGACGTAGCGGCTTCTTTTCGATCGGATCCAGCGCCATGGATGTCACACGTCCGTAGTTGTTAGCGCGTATCTCGTCGCCATACCTTGTGCGTGCGCGGCAAAAGCCTGTCTGCCCGTCTTCGAGCATACAGTTTTGAGGACAGATGCCGCACAAGAGCTTGCTCATTTGTGCCTCACCACCTCAAAGCGTTCCATTGTGTACTTGTCATTGCGCAGTATACCCGCCTTTTGCAGCGCGATGTTCACCTGTTCCTCAGGCGAATTGACACCTTCGAGATTGGGCAGCAGCAGCCCGCGTTTATGACCCTTGGTGACAATCACGCCATAGCGCTTGACGTCGAGGTCATCCATAGACGGCGCGGGCTCCGCCTCGCCGAGCACATCCACGCTGTATACAAGCTCATCCAGTTCATCCTGCGTCACCACGTCGAAGCGCGGATCACCCGTGCCCGCGCTGATGGCGTTGCGCAGAATTTCTTCGGCGATAGACGGCGCGGTCGGTTCAATCGTGCCAATGCATCCGCGCAAACGCCCGTTTTTCTTTAGCGACACAAACACGCCAGCCCGATTCTTCAGTATATCTTCCGGCAAGCCGTCCGGCAGTTTCGCGCGCTTTCCTGTTTTCACATATGTCTCCAGCGACAATCGCGCAAGCTTTACGTACTCATCTTCCTTACTCTTTGTTTCCGCCAGCTTCGCCGCCTGTTTGCGCTCATAGATATCGCCGAAGCGCCTGCTTTCATCTGCTTCGCCGATCTCGTAGCCGCAAACGCCATAGCCCACGCCGAACGGGCCTTCATATGAAAACGCGGTGGCTTTGACACTTAGGCCATCCAGCGCACCCGCCATCTCGATAAACGATCGCAGGCCGCATTCCGCCGCCGCCTCGGTGAATGTTTCGTCGAACTCGAAGAATCGGCCAAAGTCGCCTTCGCGCATCGCTTGCGTCACCTGCTCGTCAAATGCGGGGCCTTCGGCGGTAAAGCCGTACGGGCCGCTGTTCAGCAGCTTATGCGACAAGTCGCCGCTGGCCACAAAAACGATTTTGCGCCCAAGCTTTTGCGCCGCTTCCGCAACGCACATGCCGAAACGATAGTGCTCCAAGAATGACAAACCGGATATGGACACGCGCACAAGCTGATAGTCCTGATAATATTGATCGATGAAATGCAGCGGCACCATCGTGCCGTGATCCAGTTCAGGGTCGCGCTCGCCCAGCGTGCCCGCGTGTATGTTCTTATCAAACGTGATGTCCGAAAGTGTGCTGATAAAACCGGTATCGTACGTTTTTTCGAAGCGTGCCTGCGGCGCGCCAAAACGGTCGAAAGCGCCCTTTGCGGATTTGCCGGGCGATATATGAATATAGTCGCCGTACATGATGGAATGCGGCGACGCGACCACAATGGTCTGTGGCTTAACGTGCGCAATCTCGTGCGCCACCTGCTTATAAGCCTCCACCGTGGCGGTGATTTTGTTTTCTTCTCCCTTGCCGACCGCCGGAACGATGAGCGGCGGATGCGGCACGATACAAGCGTATTCAATGGCCATGAGTCATATCCTCCCTGCCCATATTATACCACGTTCAAGTTTATCTATCAGTCTCGCTTCTTTTTAAATATTTGTTCTTTATGAATAAGAATAACCGTCAATCGGCAGATGGAGATGGCGTATTCTTTATGACCGCCAGCACAATTGCATCAAAACCGTTTTCCATCATATCATTGGTTATTTCGTTCTGGTCAGTCAGAAATATAAAAACTCTTCCATCTTCAAGCTCATATTTAAGCATGTTTTTATATTCTTCTTGCACTATCTTCCTTATTCCGAACTTATCCCGCGTTGCGTCGCATTGTACAGTGAATTTGCTGCCATCAAAGATGGCCTCAGTAATAACAGGGTCTCCTTCGTCTGTATATCCGACTGTGCGTATGGCGGCACTTTTTCTATCCGAGACGGCGTCAAGAAAAGCTGTCAGCTTTTCCTCATTGAAAACCTGCTGAAAATGAACACTGACGTAATCACCGTTGGCAGCGGCTACTTCCGGGGGATACTCTTCGGGGAGCGCAGTCAGTTCAATAGGAAAAGGTGATGGCGCGGGGGACGGTGTAGGAGGTATTGTGGGAGTCGTTTTGGGGGCAGCAGAGACAGCTGAGGATGGGGAAGCTAGGTTCGACTCCTGTGGTTCAACAGCGTACGAACAGCCCGCCATAACTGTGAAAAGAAAGAGGACGAGCAATAAGAATATTCGCTTCATTCAGGTGTTCTCCTTTTTCGTTAATATACCATGATAATTAAGACGTTCTAAATGAATAGAAAGTTCCTGCAATCGATGCGCGGGCGCAAGGCAGGTCTTCGTGTCGCATGTGAAGTTGTATAGGGTCGGCATTTGAAACCGACCCCTACCGTATTCCATTATTAACAGATGCACGAACCGGCGTGATAGTCTTTATGAGTGACACAAACCCCGCCCAAATGAACATGAACGGCACAGCGAATATATCGCACACGAGGACACCGAGTTCTTTTGAAAGTGAACTGCCAGGCTCCGGCTTACCCTTAAGCCGCGATGCAA
The DNA here is from genome assembly GCA_023391105.1 of Bacillota bacterium. Lineage (GTDB taxonomy): Bacteria > Bacillota > Clostridia > Christensenellales > SZUA-584 > SZUA-584. The sequence continues at coordinate 45,483 of JAEWBO010000027.1, read as the reverse complement.
ACGCACCCCAGATGTTGCCTTGCGCATTGCCCGCCATTATCATGCAGACCGCGGCGCGTATGCCGAGCGCTTTCGATATGCCGTATGTACGGATAACATGCCGCCACGCCTCGCTGTCTACATGCCCCCGTGTATCCGCATAATGCTGCGCGAAAACCAACGCCACCGCCTCATCCTTTGGCACGTCGGTCATTTCACCATCCAGCAGCTGCGAAATTTCCTCCTCAGGCATGCCGAGTTTCAATGCCTCTTGGGTGTGAAACCAGCTGCAAAGCGCGCATCCGTTCACATTCGTCACTGAAAGCATGATGCGCTTTATGAACTTCTTATCGATTTCGCCGTTTTTTTCGACGCGGCGCATGTCGCCAAAGCTCATTAAAAAGTCTCGGATCAGCTCACAGTTGATTTTTGCACCGTATATGCGCTTCATTATTATGCTCCATTATCGGTACTTAAGGCTTTTTTCCACAAAAGAGGCAATTTGCTGCTGCTCGCGTTCCAGCTGTGCCGCGGTGACCGGCCCGCGGCCTAGCCTGTCGGACAGGCACAGCAGCGCCACCTCGTTGACATCCGTCTGTGCGTTCATCGCCTTGGGGTTGTAGAACGGCAGATTCTTTGTGGCATACAGCGCCTGCATGTGCCAGCGCACCAGCACACCCACCTGCTCCGCAAACTCGTCGCTCTGACCGCATTCCTGCAAAAAGCTCACAGCGAGCCGCTGACCCGCCGTATCATGATCGTACGCGGTGATACGACCCTTACGCAGCTTGGTTGTCTCCTTTTTGCCGATGTCGTGCAGCAGCGCCGCCCACATCAGCGCACGCGGGTCTTTGCTGAGCCGTTGCATCTGTGCAGCATTGTCCACCACGAGCATGGTGTGGTTCCAGACGTCACCCTCAGGATGGTGAACGGGCGATTGCTCAAGGCCGATAAGATCGGTTAATAGCGTGAATGGATACTGCGCGGGAAATGCTTCCTTGTTCACAAGCTCGTTAAAATAGACGGAGGGTTTTTCGTCCGCCATCAGGTGTTTTTCGAATTCCAGAAAGCACGCTTGTGCGTGGTTTTGCATTGTTAGTGTTGTCATACCCTTATTATCGCAAATAAGAGCGGCTGTTATGCGCGGCTATGATTGCTCTTTGACCAGCTCGCATTCTGTCTTGCCGCAGCAGGGGCATTCATAGTCTTCGGGGATGATTTCATCAATCTTTTCATAATCCGGCTCATTGTTCTCGTCTGAAAACACATAACCGCATGCTCTGCAAATAAAATTCGCCATCGTGTTTCTCCTCTCGTTTTTTAGAATATATCAATCGCGACAGGGCAATGATCCGACCCCATCACATTACTGTGAATCGTGAATTCCCGCAGCTGGTTCTGAAGGCGGCTGGAAATGCACGCGTAATCGATACGCCAGCCCGCGTTTCTTGTACGCGCGCCAAAACGGTAAGACCAGTATGTATACGCGTCCGGCTTGTCCGGATAAAGATAGCGGAACGAATCCGTAAAGCCTGATTCCAGCAGCTTGGTAAAGCCCGTGCGCTCCTCATCAGTGAAGCCCGCGTTGCGCTTGTTTGTTTTGGGATTTTTCAGGTCAATCTCCTGATGCGCCACGTTAAAGTCACCGCAGACGATCACACTTTTCTTGCTGTCCAATGCCGAGAGGTAGCTGCGGAAATCGGTATCCCACGTCATGCGGTAATCGAGCCTTTTGAGCTCCTCTCCCGCGTTGGGTACATAGACGTTCACGAAATAAAAATCATCGAATTCCAGCGTAATCACTCGTCCCTCATGATCGTGTGCATCAATCCCGATGCCATATGCGATACTTTTCGGCTTCTGCCGTGTAAACACCGCTGTGCCTGAATAGCCCTTCTTTTCTGCGTCGTTCCAATAATCAAAATAACCCGGCTGATCGAACTCAAAATCGCCGCGCTGCAGCTTTGTTTCCTGTATGCAAAATATATCCGCGTCCGCCATGCTGAAAAAATCGGCAAAGCCTTTGCCATAGCACGCACGCAAACCGTTCACGTTCCATGATACGATTTTCATAAAAATATACTTCCTTCTTCGGAATTTTTCTTAATAGTGATTATATCATGAACCGTTGTTTTTGACAAATAATAAACATGCAAGTATCCATGTCTGTTTTTAATCGCTGTGTGCGCTATATACGCAGAAAACTATGCCGCTTTGGATGTAATCATCTGCGGCATAGTGAAGCTTTAGAGGGGCTGTCTTATCAATGAGTCGGCCACCAATACCTAGATTTCCTTTGAGCACAGCGTTTTGTGCTCGGACGGCAGAAAGTCAGACAAAACAAAGGCAGTAAGCAAGTTCTGCAGCCGCGCATCGTGGTGCATACCCTGTGTGACTCAGCGTTATGATGAAAATGCCTGCCCTTATTTGCGCATATTATCCGGCTCACGTTTGACGAACTTATCATATTCACTCATTCACTCCTTTTTGATATGCTTTATTATACGTCGATATATATGAATGGTGACAGAACCAAACGTATGAAAAAACCCCCGCTGTTATTGAGCAGGGCTGAATTCTGACCGTGTAACACTCTTATTGTTTAAACAGCTTCGTATATTCACCGTAGCCTTCCTTTTCCAGGTCGGCAAGCGGCACAAACCGCAGTGCGGCTGAGTTGATGCAGTACCGGAGGCCTGTCGGCTGCGGGCCGTCAGGGAACACGTGTCCTAAGTGCGCGTCCGTGCCCTTAGTTCTCACCTCGGTGCGCATCATGCCGTGGCTCAAATCCGCTTTCTCTCCAATGCGTCGTTCGTCTACGGGTTTACTAAAGCTGGGCCAGCCGCAGCCCGAATCGAACTTGTCCAGAGACGTAAACAGCGGCTCGCCCGATATCACGTCCACATAAAGCCCCGGCTCGTGGTTGTCCCAATAATCGTTGCGAAACGGCGGCTCCGTACCATTCTCCTGCGTGACGCTGTACTGCATGGGCGACAGCTTTTTACGAAGAGCCTCCTTGCCCCATATGTCGTTAATATATGCTTCACGTCCCGAGCCCGCTTTGTACCTCGCATAATGCCCGGGGTTCTTTTTGTAGTATTCGCAGTGGCCGCCTTCGGCGGGATAAAACGTGGCCGCGGGCAAGATCTGCGTACGCACTTCTCTTTCAAACAGCCGCTGAATACGGCGCTTTGAATCCTCAGCGACGCGTTTTTCCGCGTCATCGTGATAAAAGATCGCCGTCTGATACTGGCGGCCCCTGTCCGCGAACTGCCCGTATGCATCCGTCGGATCAATCTGGCGCCAGAACACTTCCAGAAGCTGTTCGAACGACACAATTTCAGCATCGTATGTGACCTCTATCGCCTCATAGTGCCCCGTTCCGCCTGCACAAACCTCCTCGTATGTGGGGTCTTCGGTATGCCCGCCCGTGTAACCGGGCAGCACACTGATCACGCCCGGGATTTTTGCGTACGGCGGCTCCATGCACCAGAAGCACCCGCCCGCAAATACCGCTGTTTTAATCATACGCTTTCCTTTCCGCCCGCTGCTTTCTCACGGCACGCAGCGCTCTCATGAATGCCGTGGGTATGGGCTTTTCCTCTATTGATTCCCAGCTTGTCCATTCCCATTCGGCTGCGTTTAACTTTATCTCATTTTCCAGAGTGTACTCAACGATATCCATCTCCCATCGCTGGTGCGTGAACACATGCGACGCATGACCGATCACCTTGCCGCCTGACAGAGTGATATCATACTTATTTGCAAACAGCGCTTCGGGCGTTTCGCCCTCCTGCTTTTCTGCCACTGGCAGTCCCCAAAGCTTGGCCAGCAATGTATCGCTGCCGCGGTAATGCAGCAGCACAGCGTCTGCCGTTTCGATAAGCGCGGCCCAGAGCTGTACATTGCGCGGCGCGGTTCGCGGTTTTCTCACCGGCAGCTCGTCCACGATACCTTCGCGAAGCGCAGCGCAATCTGTATGCCAAGGGCAGCTCGCACAGTCGGGCGAAGTTGGGCGACAAATGAGCGCGCCCAGTTCCATGAGCGCCTGCGTGAAATCCCCCGCGTTTTCAGGCGTTATCATGGCGCACAATCGCGCTTCCACCGCCTTGCGCGCTGCAGGGCGTGTGATGTCCTCCCGAAGCGCAAACGCGCGCGATATCACGCGCAGCACGTTGCCGTCCACTGCCGGAAACGGCTGACCATATGCAATGCTCATAACCGCGCCCGCTATATAAGGCCCCACACCGGGCAGCGCCAGCCACGCTGCATGCACGTCCGGAAATACACCGCCGTATTCGCCGGTTACCTGTTGCGCAATTCGGTACAGATTACGCGCGCGGGAATAGTACCCAAGACCCTTCCAGCAGGCAAGCACCTCCTGCTCGTTCGCTGCGGCAAGTGATTGTACATCGGGAAAGCGCTTCATAAACGGCTCGTAGTAGCGCAGCACCGTTTCCACGGTTGTCTGCTGCAGCATCATTTCCGACACGAGCACCGCGTAAGCGCCGCTGCGCCGCCGCCATGGCAGATCGCGCTTGTTTTCGTTGTACCATCCGAGCAGCTTATCCCTCATGCATCCTCTTCCCTGTTGCCAAGGGCCAATATGTCATACAGCTCCGTGAGCTTCGTGATCGTATAGGTGCTGCGGATATCCGAATCATTTGCCTGCGCATGCTTGTTGACCCAGCATGTGTCGATGCCTGATGTGATGCCGCCTTTGATATCGGTATTCAGCGAATCCCCGATAATCAGCGCCTCGTGTACGTCAAACCCGTTTATATGGCTTATGACATAGTCAAAAAACGCCGCAGACGGTTTTTGGTATCCGATGCTTTGAGAATTGAATATATCCTCAAACAGATCGTACAGACCTGCGAGCTTAAGCCTTTTATGCTGCGTCTCTTTCACGCCATTGGTGACCACAAACAGCCTGTGCGTTTTTGCAAGCCGTTGACATACGTCAAGAGCGTCTTCCATGATATGATAGCCGCCTCCCAACAGAGCCTGATAATGCGTCTCCCATGCCTCACCGTCCACCGCGATTCCGTACTCAGCCATTGTTCTGGCAAATCTCGCGTTGAGCAAATCGTTCATCGTCACCTTGCCATGCTCATAATCGTCCCAAAGCCCCTTGTTGATCCTGTCATATGTATGTCGCAGCTCATCGGTCAGCGGATATCCAAAAAAACCGAACACCTTCGGAAGCGCTTCTTTTTCGTTCGCCCCAAAATCCAGCAATGTATCATCCACATCAAACAGCAGTATTTTGTATTCTCTTTTCTTCTCAGTCAAAAAAATATATCCCCTTATTCGTAATGGTAATTAACTAGATAAAGTATATCATTTCTTTGTTCGACATGCCATAGTGATGATCAATAAAAGAGATGCCTCATATATTTTTATATAAAGCGGCTGTCTTGTGTCGGAAAATCAGTTTCCCGCAGCTTAGAAAAAGCTATACACATTTAAGCCAATGTTTGATATACTTGGAAGGTCATTTATTATAAAAGCATTATCGCTTGATTTTTTAATTGGAGGGAATTATTTATGGAAGAACAAAACTATCAGAATTATCAGCACACACCTCCGAGCCCGGTAAACAACCCGAGCAATGGCATGGCCATCGCCGCTATGGTTCTCGGTATATGCGCCGTTGTCTTTGTTTTCCTGGTGTGGTTCATTGGAATTATCTTGGCGATCGTCGGCCTCGTGCTTAGCATCATGGCAAGAAAGCAGAGCCCCTCTAGCATGGCAACCGCCGGCCTTGTGCTGAACATTGTCGCCCTTGCGATCTGTGCTGTGGTCGTTCTGGCCTGCACAGCTTGCTTGGCCTCCGTCGCACCGTTCACAAGGTTCTAAAGCAAAAGCATGATGGGAAAGAGCTTCTTGCTCTTTCCCTGTTTTTTTGCCGAAAACCGATACAACGAAAGGATACTAAATGCTGCCAACGATCACCATTTTCGGACTGACCATCCCCATGTACGGGCCTCTCATACTGATCGGCTGCACGCTGGGCATACTTGTCGCTGTTTATCTGCCGGTCAGGCGTGATGTTAAGAAGCAGGACATCTTTTTTTGCACCCTGTACGCGCTGATCGGTGTGATTGTGGGCGCGAAGCTGCTGTATCTCGCAATATCGCTGCCCTCGTTTATCGAAGCGCATGCGAATACGGCCTGGACAATGGATGATATCAACGTGCTTTTCACGCATGGCTTTGTGTTTTACGGCGGCCTTATCGGCGCGGTGCTCGGCGTCTTTATTTACTGCAAGCAATACCGTTTGCCGTTCTGGCATTTGGCGGATAGCCTGATCCCCTCTGTGCCGCTGATACACGCGATCGGCCGCGTCGGATGCTTTTGTGCGGGCTGCTGTTATGGCCGCGCAATGAACCCGCCGTGGGGCGTCTATTTCCGCGCAGATTCTGCCGCGCCTGTAAACGTGGCATTATTTCCGGTTCAAATCATGGAATCCGCTCTGAATTTTATCCTTTTCATTATTCTGTTTGGCTATTCGCGAAAGCCCCGTGCCGACAGACAAATCACAGGGCTGTATATCGCAAGCTATGGCGTGATCCGTTTCATACTCGAATTTTTCCGCGGCGACGGTGAGCGTGGCATGCTTTGGTTTCTTTCCACGTCTCAATGGATCAGCCTTGCCTTTGTTCCGCTGGGGCTATACTGGCTGCTCAAGACTGCAAAAAAGCGCGATATCGATACCGCGCTTTGAACTTGTCGAAAAACCTACGGTTTTCCGCCAGTTTACCGATTTTGACTGTCTGATAGACGTTACCGAAACCGCGATTTAGTCCTTAGACACGCCCGGATCATCCCTCATTTTCTCGTACGGAAAATCATCCAAGCTTTTGAGCTCGTAGCCCATGTTCTCCCATTCCGTCAGCACGCGATCCAGCACCTTCGCGTTCGTCGCAGAGGTGGCGTGCAGCAGCACAACAGCACCCGGGTGTGTGCGCGTCGTGATAATCTTTATCGCCTCCTCTTCGGACGGCTGATCGTCCACGTACCAGTCACGGTAAGCAAAGCTCCAGAATATCGTCTTGTATCCCAGCTGTTCGGCAAATTTTAAGCACTGACCGCTGAATTTACCCTCGGGTGGCCGGAAGTACTTGGGCATCTGTTTACCCGTCAACGCTTTGTACACATCTTCAAGCTCTTTCATCTCGGCTTTAAATGTAGACAAACTGCTCATCGCCGCCATGTTCTTATGGTTCATGGAATGGCTGCACACAAGATGCCCCTCGCTGACCATTCGCGTGACCAGCTCCGGTGCCGATGTGATGTAGTGCCCGACAACGAAAAACGCGGCCGGTGCGTTGTGCTTTTTCAGTACGTCAAGTATCTGTGGCATATAGCCGTTTTCATAGCCCGCATCAAATGTGAGATAAATTGACTTTTCATCGGGATCGCCCACCCAGTAGGCATCGTAATTCTTAATAAAAGCAAATTCGGACAGGTTCTCCGGTTGAAGCCCGTCGCTGCGGGGTTTAAAATACCAGTTGTATTCACTCGTTTCACTGTGCGCGGCTTGAAAAAAACAGACTTCAGAATTGAAGCTGAATACTGAGGCAAGCGCAATAAGCACAATATCAAGGCAGGCCACGGCAAAGACGATGAGGCTTTTGTGTTTTTTCATAAAATGCACCTCTTCTCATCATTCTATTCAAGGCTATGCTTCTCAGGTCTGTGATATGCGTCTCTCATAAATGCCTTAGCATATAAAAGAATAAGCCCCCGTTATCCAAAGGCTTACTCCTTATTTTCTGCCGTTATGTTTTTATTGATATATTGTCACAAATCTGATCGAATAGAGATCGCACATGAGCAAATCGTCGGTTAATGTCGGCCTTATCACAATGTAGCTGGCTCCCACCTCCATGAGTACACCTGTTCTGTCCACAAGCGCACCCGATGTGCCAATCAAAAACTCAACACGCATGTTTTTTCCTATAAAGTTTTTTAAGAAACCGGCTGTAAAGTATGGGCTCGCGACGGTTGTCGGTGTTTGCATTGCAAGAAATTCCGGTGTTATCACGGGCATCTGAGTTAAACCACCTGTTTGGCCCGCAAGGCCACTCTCCATTCCCGGCCACATTGGTGCTGTCTGCTGCATACCGGGTACTCTCATATTCTGCCCTACGGGCATATTTTGCATATTGGGCATTCTCATACCGTCATTCATTCTTGGCATGCCGACTCCGGGCTGCATGGACCTTGTGGTTAAATTGCGCGCTCCGCTATTGTCTATTGTGTCCATATTGCGGATATCCGGATATCTGTTTTGACTGCTATTCATATAGTTATCTCCTCCCTTCCTCATTTTACTATGTTAACGCATACAGACTGGTCGGCTGAAAAAAGCAGTGCTGCGCGATTCTGTTAAACTGCACACCTGTCCGGTTATACGGAAAAAAAGGCGGGCATTCAATCTGAAACGGGTTCATATACCAAAGTGTTTCCACAGCGCCCGGATGGATTTGCCCCGCAAGCGCCCAGTCCACAATATCATAGTGAATCTGATCGGGTCTCATATTCCATACATTCTGCGGGTTATACACACCTCCGACGGTATCCATGTAGCAGGTAAACTGACCCGGCTGCGTCAGCACACGCCGAAGGTCTCCCTGACCCGTTCTCAAGTATTCTCCATACGACACATGGACTCTGTTCATGATCGTGGAGGCAACGGCTTTCATACCATCTATGCCTTCTCCCTCTGCTTCGCATTTTATCATTCGCGCAAACAGCTCTCGCGCTGATAGTTCCATCGTATCACCATCTTTTCTATTGTTTTAAGGGCAACCAGCACTCACATACAGTATAGTATATTGCTTGCAGTCAAAAAGTGATAAAGCTTTGTGAAGAAAAAATATTTCATAAAGATAAGCACAGGATATTAGGCGAACTTTGCCGGATAGCTTTCCATATAATAAAGCAACCAAAATTAATAGTTTAAGGAAGTGATCAAATTTGGACATACATGTTGTACAGCCAGGCGATTCGCTTTATAAAATCGCACAGCGATACGGCGTTTCCGCGGACGAAATTTTCCGTGCCAACGAGCTTTCCGACATTCCCTTTCTTGTTGTCGGCCAGGCTCTCGTGATACCCACACGGGAGGTCGCGCATACAGTGGCTTCGGGAGAAACACTCTTCTCGATCGCGCGGCGCTACGGCACCACAACAAGCAGCATCATCGCGCTTAACGGGATCACAAATCCCGACGTGCTCACACCCGGCACAGTATTGCGCATACCCGTGAGAGAAAAGAACTATGGGTTTATCGAAGTAAACGCTTATATAGAACCATCCACACCCGAACAGGAGACACAGACGATACGCGAAGTGGGTGAATACTTAACGTACTTAAGCCCTTTTAGTTACCAGGTTCGCGCAGACGGCAGCATGGTTCCCATCAACGACACGGCCATGCTCACCGAGGCAAGAAACCACCGCATCGCCTCGCTGCTCGTGATTACCAACTTTGCGGAGGGTAATTTCAGCACTGAGATCGTGGATGCGATACTCGAAAACACCGCGGTGCAGGATACGTTAATCGCGAACATGACACAGGTCATGCGCACCAAAGGCTACTATGGTGTCAATATCGACTTTGAAAGGATCTCTGCAGAGAATCGTGAGCTTTATAACAACTTCCTGCGACGCGTGGTGGCCGCGCTACATCCGCTTGGCTATGTGGTTTCCACAGCACTTGCGCCCAAGCCCTCCGATTACACGACCGGCACTTGGCACGGCGCGCATGATTACCGTGCTCACGGCGAAATCGTGGATTTTGTGATCATCATGACCTATGAATGGGGTTGGTCCGGCGGGCCGCCCTATGCCGTCGCGCCTATTGATCTTGTCGAAGATGTGATCCGCTACGCGGTATCGGTGATTCCGAGCCGTAAGATCATGATGGGCGTGCCGCTTTACGGCTATGACTGGATGCTGCCTTTCATGCCGGGCGGCAAATGGGCAAAGCGATTAAGTCCGCAGGAGGCGCTGGAACTGGCCGCAAGAGAAGGCGCAAATATCCGTTTCGACGCGCAGACGCAGTCTCCCACGTTTAATTACTTTGACGAAAACGGTGTTGAGCATGAGGTATGGTTTGAGGACGCCAGAAGCATACGCGCCAAGCTGTTGCTCGTCAACAAATATGACCTGCGCGGCGTGAGCTACTGGCTGTTGGGCCTTGAATTTCCGCAAAACTGGATCGTGCTCGACAGCATGTTCAGTATCGTCAAAGTTATACCGTAATTCACTGTTCCCAATTCATAAAAGAAAGGCGCTGAAAGCCGATAGGTCAGCGTCTTTTTGTTGTTCATAAACGTTGACATTATTCCACATGTATAATATTATACAACAAGTAGAATATGAACAAAAAGGATGATTTGATATGGCATTGCGTTACGCCATACTCGGACTCTTGAATTATCACGACGTCACAGGGTATGATCTAAAAAAGATGTTCGACGACTCTATCCGCAACTTTTGGTATGCGAGCATGAGCCAGATATACCGTGAACTCAACACGCTCGAAGAAAAGCAATATGTCAGCTCATCGATACAGCCACAGTCAGACCGGCCTGATAAACGTGTGTATAGCATCACAGAAGCGGGCAGGCTGGCTTTCAAGCAATGGATCACAAATTTCCCAGAAAAGCTGTCCAAGGAGAAACGTGACGAATTCAGCCTGCGGCTTTTCTTTGGCTCCAATCTCACCAAGGACGAGCTTATCATACAGTTCGAAAGACTGATCGTGGAAAAAAAGCAGCAGCTCGATGAAGTGAGCCGCTTTCTAAGTCTGACGGATTATTACGTACAAAAGCTCGCATTGTTCGGGGGCGAGGAGCTTTACTGGAAGCTTATACTGCGTCGCGCAGCCATGAACTTAAACACGACAATCACTTGGGCGCAGGAATGCATCGAAGAACTGAACAAGTAAGCATATCATTGACTATGGTGTCAATTATTTATTAATGAGGTATGTGTTATGAAGATTACAGACAAGGTTCATATGCTGGACGGCATAAAGTTCAGCCGCATTTTTCTTGTTTACACACCCGAACCGGTGCTTATTGATACAGGCATGCCTTTTCAGCGCGGCCAGGTTCTGCGCGCAATAAGCGCCATGGGTGTGACGCTTACGGACATAAAACACATTCTTTTTACACATCACGATGTGGATCATATCGGCAACGCTGCGAAGCTCCAAGAGCTCACGGGCGCAAAACTTTGGGCTTCCGCAGAGGATATCCCATACATCACGGGAGAAAAGCCGCGACACAGCTTCAAGAAATATATCGGTAAAACGATGCGAAGCAAGCCGACTAATATTCACGCTTTTACGGGAGATAGCATATGCGGCATTGAAGTGGTTCCCACGCCGGGACACACGCCGGGCCATGTCTGCTTCATATTCGATCGTGTGTTGTTCGCAGGCGATCTGTTAGAAAACAAAAAAGGGCATTTGATCCCCTACCCCGCCTTGTGGGACTGGAACTATGACAAAATGCTCGAATCGGTAAAGAAAATAGCATCCTGCGATTTTAATTGGATATGCCCCTCTCATGGCCAGCCGGTTTTGCGCGAGGGAGAGCCGCTTTTCATCCGCTAGCAGATCAGCAATCGCCAGCCAGCCTTTTCTGCCTTGTTTTTAAGCTCCGGGTCGGGGTTTACCGCGACAGGGGTTCCGACAAGATTCAATATAGACAAATCCGACAGACTGTCGGCGTAGGCGGTGCTCGCCTCCCAGTTCACATCCCCAGCGTTAAGCTTATTGCGAAGGTGGCTCGCCTTGTCATCGCCGCACACAATGTCCAGCGGCTGCTGTGCATCCACACAGCCGCCCTTGTAATGGAGCGCCGTGGCGATCACGGTATCAAAGCCGAGCGAAGCGCCCACAAAGTCCATAAGCCGCTGGTAGCCGCCTGAGAGCAGCACCGTATGAAACCCTTCCGCCTTTGCTTTCTTCATTTCATCGACAACAACGGTATTTAGCTGCGGCAGTATGAGCTTGGCGCAGCGTTCAAAGAACGCGTCCACATCTTTTTTGCTCATACGGTTAAATATCGGCGTAAAACGCTGCATGGCCTTGCGGCGAATATGCTCTCGTGACTGGCCGGTACAAAGCCCGAGCTTGTAGCGCATATACATGCCGCCCACCGACGCGGATATGGCAATAAGCTTTAACCGCGACATTTTTTGAATGCGCCATTGCCTCAGCAGGAACGGCAGCGTATCCTTGGGAAACAGCGTACCGTCAAAATCAAACACCGCTAGCTTCATATCAAACCTCAATTTACATTTTTCATTGTCAATGCAATTCTCTTTTTGTTCGCATCCACGCTGAGCACACGCACCTTAACGATATCGCCCGTTTTCACCACATCCATCGGATGCTTGACAAACCTGTCGGCAAGCTGCGAAATATGAACAAGGCCGTCCTGATGCACGCCGATGTCCACAAACGCGCCGAAGTCGATCACGTTGCGCACCGTGCCCGTTAGCACCATGCCCTCTTTTAAATCTTCAAGATGCATCACATCGGATCGGAATACAGGCTGCTCAAACGCATCACGCGGGTCTCGCCCCGGTTTTTTAAGCTCTTCAAGTATATCCTTGAGCGTGGGCTCGCCGATACCGATCGTGAGCGCAAGTGAAGAGACGTTCCAACTGCTCATCTGCGCGCGCAGCGGTTCTAAGTCCTTATCCTGCGTCAAGCGCACCCCCTGCTTGTCGAGCAGCCGGTTTACCGCGTCGTAAGATTCCGGATGAATGGCGGTGTTGTCGAGTATGTTCTTTCCGCCGGGTATGCGCAGGAAACCCGCGCACTGCTCAAACGCTTTGCCGCCCAGCCCGCGCACCTTTTTAAGCTGCGCGCGGCTCTGAAACTGACCCTGCGTTTCGCGCATTTCGACGATGCTTTTGGCCACGGCGGATGAAATGCCCGAAATATATTTCAGCAATGACGGCGATGCCGTGTTGAGATCGACACCGACAGCGTTCACGCAGTCTTCCACCACACCACCCAGCATTTCCTCGAGCCTTTTCTGGTTGACATCGTGCTGATACTGACCCACGCCGATGGCCTTGGGATCGATCTTCACGAGCTCCGCAAGCGGATCCTGAAGCCGCCGCGCGATGGATACCGCACTGCGCAGGGCCACGTCAAACTCGGGGAATTCTTCAGTGCCCAGCTTCGACGCCGAATACACCGATGCGCCCGCTTCGCTCACAACAAGGTAATAAACTTGCCTTGGCAGCGTCTTGATGAGCTCGGCCACCACGGCCTCGGTCTCCTTGGAGGCCGTACCGTTGCCGATGGCGATGATATCCACATTGTGCTTTTCAATAAGCTTTTTTAAATAGTCCTTGGCTTTTGCGGTGTCATGATGTTCCAGCGTCATGTACACCACACCAGTTTCCAGCACCTTACCCGTTGGGTCCACCACAGCTACCTTGTTGCCCGTGCGAAAGCCGGGGTCTAAGCTGAGTACCGTTTTGCCGTGCACAGGTGCCACAAGCAGCAGATTTTTTAAGTTCTCGCCGAACACCCTGATCGCCTGTTCCTCAGCGGCTTCGGTAAACTCGTTTCTTATCTCGCGCTCTATGGACGGGAAAATCAGTCGTTTATACGCGTCCTCAATCGTCGCCTGCAGATATGCGCTTTGCCAGCGCGGCTTGAACACATTTCTATGCATCAGCGCCACCGCTTCTTCTTCCTCGGCCTCAATCTTGACGTTTAATACCTTTTCCTTTTCGCCGCGATTTAATGCAAGCACACGGTGAGGTACAAGCTTCGCCACCGGCTCAGAAAAGTCGTAATACATATCATAGACGGTGCTTTCCTTCACCGCCGCTTTGGAAACGATCATACCGCTGCGCCGCAGCAAGGCGCGCAGCTTGCCTCGCAGATCGGCGTCGTCGGAAATCATCTCGGCGATGATATCCTTCGCCCCTGCCACCGCGGCCTCGGCGCTTTCCACGTCTTTTTCCGCGTCAATATAATTCTTTGCCAGTTCATCGATGTCCGCGTCACTCGTCTGCTGCTGCCAGATCAGCTCAGCCAGCGGCTCTAAGCCCTTTTCCTTTGCAATCGTGGCGCGTGTGCGCCGTTTGGGGCGGAACGGACGATAGATATCGTCCACCTCGGTGACACCTTGCGCGGCCCCGATTTTGGCCTTTAGCTCATCCGTCAATTTGCCCTGCTCGTCGATCAGGCGGATCACTTCTTCCTTGCGTTCCGCGAGCTTGCGCAGATAAGTCAACCTGTCGGCCAGCTCCCGCAGCGTTTCGTCCGTGAGTGATTCCGTCACTTCTTTTCTGTAACGCGCGATAAACGGCACAGTGTTGCCCTGATCGAGCAGTGAAATGGCGCTCTGCGCCTGCGATTCCTTGATTTGCAGCTCTTTGGCGATCTGACGTGCGATATTGGTCATGGGTGCTCCTTATCACATTTTATGCTTCCGGGCAGCCAAAAAGGCCGCCGTTTTCATTTCGGTATCCCCGAAAAGCGGGGCTTTTTGGGGTGGAATTCTATTTGGAGCAATCTCCGTTAATGGCGATTGCTACACGGATTATAGCATTTGAGCGGTCAGTGTTTCAAGGACGAGATACAGACAACATGCTTATACATTTCACAGATGTTAGTGGCATAGCAGGGTGCGAAAACAGCCGCTCAGGCGTATACCGAATTAATCAGGACTTCCCTTATAAATCCGCTCTCTTTTTCTTTACACATCTTTCGTGTATAATAGCATGATAGATTTAACCATTTGTGAGGAAAAAGACTGTGTCCAGCAACACCAAAACAAACGCCATGCGACTGCTCGACAAAGCTGGCATCAGCTACAACCAATACGCCTACGACCACAGCGACGGTTTTATCGATGGCGTATCTGTCGCAAAGAAAACAGGAAAGCCGGTTGAGAAGGTATTTAAGACGCTTGTCGCGCAGGGCGCTAGCCGCGTTTACTATGTATTCGTGATCCCTGTCGCGGAGGAACTCAACCTAAAGGCCGCGGCCAAGGCCGTGGGCGAAAAGTCCGTCGAAATGATCAAAGTGGCCGACATTAACAAGATTACAGGCTACATACGCGGCGGCTGCTCACCCATCGGCATGAAGAAAGCATACCGCACGGTCGTCGACAGCGCTTGCGAAGCGCAGAGCACCATCGTGGTGAGCGCGGGTAAGCTGGGGTTGCAGATTGAACTCAGTCCCGCCGATTTGATCCGTGTGGTGAACTGCGAAGTGGCCGATATCACTGCCGCATACTGACATAGAAAGGAAGCTTCGCTTTGACCGATTTTTCAAACACCCAGCTGAGCCTTTGTTCACTCGTCATATTCCGCCGTCTGCTTAAAGACGACGTTTTTACAAGGCTATCTGCGCTGCTCCAGTCCGAAGCCCTGCCTGCCACAGAACAGGTCTCGCGCTATGCTGATTTTTCCGCCGCGCTGTTTGCTCATGGCACGAATCTGACCGACTACGTCTGGACGCGCATCATCGAGGACGACAACATATACGTGCAAAAGCGCGCACAAAAGCAGCCTGTCGACGACACCTTGGAGGTGTGCTTGAAAAACGAGCTTGCTGTGCTTCAAACCGTCGCACAGCTCAAATCCGCCGATATCCGTGCGCACATCCGCTTTGACGGCTTCCTGCCCGATTGGCAAAACAGCAATTCGGATTTTACCGAAGCGTATGCGCGCCACATGGATAGCATTGCCACCCATGGCCACGGAATTTACGCGAAGCATTTTATGCTACGTGTTAAGAACAGCAATATCGTGCCCGTCACTTGCCCAGACCCCATTCGTCTTGCCGACTTAAAAGGCTACGAACGCCAGAAAAAAGCCGTCATCGGAAACACGATGGCGCTGCTTGAGGGCAAGCCTGCCGCCAACGCGCTGCTTTACGGCGACGCGGGCACCGGCAAATCGTCCACGGTCAAAGCCATCGTCAACGAATACCGCGATCAGGGACTGCGGCTGATTGAAATCGGCAAGCAGCAGTTCGGAGAGATCCCCACCATTGTGGAGACGCTGAGCCAAAGCCCGCTAAAGTTCATATTGTTTATCGACGATCTGTCGTTCACTCAGCAAAACGACGACTTTAACGCGCTCAAGGCTGTGCTGGAAGGCTCCGTGTCTGCCAAGGCGACCAACATCGTCATCTATGCCACGAGCAACAGGCGGCACATGGTCAAGGAGCTATTTTCCGACCGCGAGGGCGATGACATTCACCGCAACGAAACGATACAGGAGCTTTGCTCCCTCTCCCATCGTTTCGGGCTGACCGTCGGCTTTTTCAAGCCCGACAAAAAGACGTATCTTGACATCGTTCACGCACTTAAGGACGATTATGCTATACAGATGGACGATGCGCTGCTCGATCTCGAGGCAGAGCGCTTCGCAAGCGCCGGGCGTTCGCCCCGCATTGCGCGCCAGTTCATCGATTCACTGAGGCGAAACGGACAACCTTAAGCATATGTTGTTACCAAAATAGCTTTTCTGACTGCAAGGGCGGCCTGTGAGCGCACGCAACTGTTGTTTGATACTGCGATGAGCTTTGTGATTTAAGACAAGCGGGCGACCAATGGTCGCCCCTACCTTATATTAGCATAATGCGCTTGGGCTTTTGATATCAATGCGCGCCGCGAGGTCGATAGCCGGTGCTTGCGATGTTTTTCAATTTCAGATATAGATCGGGTTTCCAGTCGCTAATGGGTATCTATGTTTATGGTAAATGTATTATTTTCAAATAAAAGATTGGTAAGCATCATCCGACGCTTCTTAATTCATAGAATACTAATTTTCTATTTCCTACTTTTCTTTTATCTAAATCTGATTCATAGGCAAAGCTCCATTCCAAAAATACGGACTTTGATTCAAATAAAATATCCTTGTATTTTCTCTTAACAATATCTGAATACTTCATTAATTCATCGACTTCCTCATTTGTTAGGAAATTTCTATCGCCAACGAAATCTATATTAAATCTGCTATCGATATGTATTGAAACGTCTATTTTATTGTAAGTAACTAAGTTCCACAAGTCATCTTTTGCAGCTTCAATAACCAATCTGTGGTCAGCAACTTCCAATACACCACTTTTTTCAGCAATAAAATATGGATAATATATTACTATAATCTCTTCTCCTAATGTTCTAATTAAATTTTCAGCATACTCTTCAGCTTCATCCGCCTTAGCACCTACTTTTCTCGGCAAGTGAAGATCATCCCCTACCCATACTGCCGATCGTATAGTCCAAAGAATAGAGTCATCTAGCTTAGTATCGTGTTCAAATTTTTTCCACGGTACAGTTGGCAGTCCTGAACTTTGCAATTCATAAAAGCCTAGTAGTTTATTCATAGTATTTTTACCTCAAATCTTCACTGCAGGGTTAAAAAGTCGATCATTTTCTTCTATTGCATAACGATCTGTCATACTTGATATATGATCACAAATCACTCTAAGTTCATTCGATTCTACACCTTGATATTCTTCATCTCTAGTAATATGGTTATATTTATAAAACCATTGCGGAGGAAGTAGTTTTGGGTTATTAGCATATGCATTCAATAAATTGCTTGCAAGGGTAATGGCTTTACTGTCCATAGTTACTATCGTTTGGGAGCCATAAACATTTTCATATATTAATTTCTTGAACGCCTTGAAAAAATCGTTATTTTTTTTAGAAAATTTAATTATTGTATCATTAGATGCTACTGATTTTTCGACATCAGCCAGTGTTTTAATTCTTTTATTATCGATATTATAACAACTATCCTCAGTAAGCTTTTGAATTAATTTATGTATTAGCTGCCTAATAAAATATGTCTCCTTATATTGACCTGTGTGGATATTTACATCCGTATGCTCTCTTACAAGTTCACAAAGTTCATCAAAGTTATGTTTAATATCGGGATTGTTCTTTATTGATCGCTCAACGATTCCAGATTTTATACCATCCTCAAGATCGTGACACAAATATGCAATAGTGTCTACGATTGACACCGCTTGTCCTTCCAAACTTGAACAGGGTAACAAGGGATTTAAATCTTTATAGATACCGCTTCGATCCCCATTATGTTTAAGAATTCCTTCTCTAACTTCATAAGTTAGATTTAGTCCATCTTCGTCTTCTTCTCTTCTTTCAAGATAGTCTACAACCCTGACACTCTGTTCGTTATGATAAAATCTCCCAAGCTCTCTTTTGTTTAATTCTTTATCAAAGTACCTTTCAACAGCGTGCCCAAAAGGTGTATGCCCTAAATCGTGGCCTAATGCTATTGCTTCAGCCAAATCTTCATTTAACGCAAGTGATTTGCATAAACCTCTAGCAAACTGTGCGACTTCTAGGGTATGTGTAAGTCTCGTCCTAAAATGGTCACCTTCATGATTGACAAAAACCTGAGTTTTATACATAAGCCGTCGAAAAGCTTTTGTATGAATTATTCTGTCTCTGTCTCTTTGAAAAGACCCTCGATTATCTAGCTCATTACTCGGTTCCTCATGTTTTCTGCTTCCTTCTTTAGGTTTCAAAGTCGCAAAAGGTGCCAGAATAGATGCGTAGTAATCTTCAATTTCTTGCTTCATACGTGGACGGAAATTCGACATAATGAGCTATTCCCTTCTGCAAAAGTATTTATCTAACTATAAACAATTAGATATAGATATTAAGCAATTAAACTTCTATTAATGTTTATAAATCTTCTTGCTCTAGTTTTTCTACATTTTATACCATCATAACATATGACTCCACATTCATACAATCATAGCTTGCTGCAAATACAGAGTTTCTTCTTTCATAAAACTCACTCATAATGACATTTTTCGTTGCTATAAAGAAAAAAGCGCACTGTGGGGCTTATCGTGCGCTTTTTCTCTTTTGTGCATTTATTGTATTTCGATGCGACGGGTGTTGTCGGTGTTTTTCTGGCGCGGTACGCTGACTATCAAGATGCCGCCGTCCAGCTTAGCCGAAATGCCATCCGCCTCCGCGTCCGCGAGGTGAACCGCGCGGCTCATCGAGGTGTAACGCCGTTCGCGATGAATGTAGTTCTTGCCTTCGTCGTTCTTGCTCTCTTCGCGGTTCACCGAGATTCTCAGCGTACCGTCGTTCATTTCAAGGCTGACATCATCTTTGTTTACGCCCGGCAGTTCTGCTTCAATTGTGTACTCGTTATCCGTCTGCTGTACATCCATCTTAAACGCCTCGCGAGTACGCCGTCCCGTCAGCCACGGGTCGGTAAAGAAATCGTCCAGCATGTTGTAGAAGTCTTCAAAGCCTGTGGGCGCGATGCTCCGGTTTCTCCGGTTAGTCGGTATCAAATTTGCCATAATAATCAACTCCTTCTCCTTGATTCGCATAGCATATTCTTTGCATTTAAGCACTCTTTTATACCACTTCGTTTTCCTTTAGTCAAGGAAGGTCAAAATTTATTTACAATTTATTTTATGAGAGTGTGAGCCGGTTGGCGCACTGGTTTTTCTGCCTTTTTCAGCTACAAAAAAGCGGCCCGAAGGCCGCTGCAGACTGTTATAAAAAAGTCTCGCAATATAATTCGTGGGCAAGACGGGCTGTGCCCGCGAAGCCCACACCATGGCTCCACCCCAAAAGCTAGCTTTTGGGGACCCCGGGAAGTTTTGCGCAGTTCGAGTTTGTGAGGAACAAGCAAAACCGGTAAACTGGCGAAAACCGTAGATTTTTCGACAAACTAAAAGCGGCCCGCAAGCCGCTTTTAATTATGATTCGAATACCCAAACCCTTTCGTCAAGACTGTCGAATACCTTGTCTCCGGCCGGCATTATCGGCTTACCAAACGGCATCTGCGCCACCATCTGCCACTCCTTGGGCACGTTCCACGCGGAACGAACCGCCTCGTCCACGAGCGGGCTGTAATGCTGAAGCGACGCGCCCAGCCCCTCGGCCTCCAGCGACGTCCATATCACAAACTGGTGCATCGCGCTCGAATGCTGAGACCAGAGCACAAAGTTTTCGGCATACAGCGGAAATTGCGCCGTAAGCTCATCTACCGCTCTTTTATCGATGAAATACAGCACCGTGCCGTAGCCCGATGCAAACGAGCCATTGATCTTTATCTCCGTGTCGGCAAAGCGCTCCGGCTTGGTCACCTTCTTAAGCTCATCCAGCGTCATCTGCCAGAACGTCTTATGCGCGCTGTCAAACAGCACAATGGTGCGTGTGCTCTGCGAGTTATAGGGCGACGGCACATGCTTCACGGCATCCCGTACAATTTCGATGATGCGCTCGTTTGAGACGATTTTCTCATCGCTGAGCCCGTATATGCTGCGCCGGCCTTTCACGGCTTCCCAAAAGCCTTTCTGCATGGTATCTCCTCCGTTATTTTCCAAGTCTCTGATAAAAGTATACCCTCTTTTTGTGATAATGCAAACTAAAAAACCCCACCCCACGGCAGGGTCTTCATCTATGTTGACGGCATAAATGCCAGGGTTACACGATTTTGCTGATTTCTGTACGCAGCTGTTTTATGATTCTTTTCTCCAGCCGCGAGATGTAAGACTGCGAAATACCGAGGCAATCCGCCACCTGTTTTTGTGTGCGCTCCTTCTGTCCATTAAGGCCAAAGCGCATCTCCATAATCATCTTTTCCCGCGCGCAGAGCTTTTCGATACACGACTGCATCAGGTCCTTTTCGACGCTGTCCTCAATTTCTGTATACACCACGTCTGCCTCGGTCCCAAGGATATCCGAAAGCAGCAGCTCGTTGCCGTCCCAGTCCACATTGAGCGGTTCATCGAACGACACTTCATAGCGCAGTTTGGCGTTTCGCCGCAAATACATGAGTATCTCGTTTTCGATGCAGCGGGAGGCGTAGGTCGCGAGCTTGATGTTTTTATCCACGTCAAACGTGTTGACAGCCTTGATGAGCCCGATGGTGCCGATGGACACGAGGTCTTCTATGCCGATGCCGGTGTTTTCAAACTTGCGCGCAATGTATACCACAAGGCGCAGGTTGCGTTCAATGAGCACGCGTCTGACTGATTTGTCCCCCTTTCCCAGCAGCGCTAAGAATGTCGCCTCCTCCTGACGTGTCAGCGGCGGCGGAAGTGCCTCGCTCCCGTTGATGTAGTCTGCCCTCGCAGCCAACCCCAGCCGCAGCATCACCCATGCGATCAGATTTTGTATCCAAAGCTTCCTCATTGTTTGCTCCTTTCTTAAGTTCATCCAAAAGCTCAGTGCCCACGATGGCGCCGCAGCCGCTTGGCAGCGGCCGTTTTGAGATGCACACAACGGCTCGCAGTCCCTGCGATATGCCTTGCAGCGCTGCATCATCGAGCTCGATGCCATAAAAAACGCCCTGCCCCGCCGCGGTCGCGCACGGTACAATGCGCAGGCGGTCCGTCGGCATAGAAGATTGTCCCAAGGTCAGCACGTAAAGCTTGTGATCAAGAAGCTCGCGCGCAGCCGCATGGCTTAAAAAAATAACACTGTGTTTCTTAAGCGGGTCGCGCACCATATTGCCCGTATCGACAAACGCTTTTACTGTCGTTTGCCTTCCCTCAAGCGTCAGCGTCAGCATTACCGTCCGGCTCTCACGCTTAAGCACACGGCGCCTGGCCCTCGCCAGCAGATCGGTCAGCACAGCGCCCACAAACAGCCCCAAGAGAATATAGCGTACAGGCGGACGGACGATGACCGCGCCGCCTATTGAAGCCGGCTCCCCGAAGCTGATCATGCACGCATATATCGCGCCGGCCAGCACGAACGATGCCACCCAGAATGCGCATACGTTCTTCCAAAATCCGCGTTCGCCATGACGCCAATAAGCGACCGCACACATCGCGAAACCAGCCGCGATTTTTACCCCCATCATCTCCAACCATCCGCTGAACCCGATCGCAAAGCATCCATAGATGCCGCCCAAAGCTGCTGCTATGCTGAACCTGCTCCATCTGACCGGCGTTTTTGTGAGCCTTGACGCAAGCAGTATGATGAGCAGATTGACAATATAATTGTCGAGAAATACAAGCTCAATGTAGACCTTTTGCAACCCCATCAGACCCTTTATCTTTGATGGGCATATTATATAGGTACTGTCACTTGATATATTGTAGAACTGCGCCCTGTGAAAAAAATAATATGGCACAAATTGAAAAAGAGCGCGAGGGGAGAAATCAAGATTAAGAAGCTTTAATTTACTAAATCAGTTATTTACATTGTATAATCATAAATATGAGCACCAAAATCAGCGATGATAAAGAACAAAAAAATAGGAAGTGTATAGTGGGTTCAGTTCAACTCTGGCTGTTATCCCAAAATACATTTCTTCACTAAAACGCTACGTAAACTATGGCAAAACGGTTATTATGGCCACATCATTCGTGACGAACAGGGTTACCGGATGCACTGGAAACATAACAATGAGAATCCAGCCAAATGGACAGAGGATAAGTCATTCATAAATTCAACCGCCAACGTATTCCTTCACCTTATCAATGTGTGCCCCTGTCTTATCCGCCACCTGCTCCGCCGTCATGCCGTCTTTGTAAAGCCGTCTGCAAAAGCATGGAATGCTTTCGCCAAGCTCGATGAGATTGCCGTCCGGATCAAAAAAGCGGATGGTACGCTGTCCCCATGCTTCTTCTTCGATATCATGAAGCATCTTGGGATTGTGCGACATGACATACGCCACATCCTCCTCGAAATCTTCGGTGTCGAAGCAAAGCTCAAGGCGGCTGTTTTGCCCCTTGCCAATGCCGGGCGCTTTCATCGCCGGGTCGTTATCATCCACCTCCCATATGGAAATGCCGCATTCGAGTATCTGGCAGCGGCCAAAATCAAAGCGCAGCGGCTGGCGCAGCACGTCCATATAAAAACGCTTCATGCCTTCGACATTCTTGGTGATCAGCACCGCGGAATCATAATGAATCATCGGTTCCTCCTAAAGCTTAATTGTGGATAGCCGTACAGCTCCTTGATCGACCGTCATCAGCCCCACCGTTGGACGCATGCCGCGCGGTTCGCCAAGGCTGCCGGGATTGTAGAGCAGCACATCTTGATGGTATTGTTCTGTCGAAATATGCGTGTGACCGAAAAGCACGACGTCGACTTCCTTTTCCTGCGCGTAAAGCGAAAGCCCCAGCAGTGATGTTTTGACGTTTTGCTTATGGCCATGCACCAAAAGGATTTTCACGCCTTCGACAGACAGCAAAAGCTCAGCCTCCGCTGTCTGGCCTAAGTCACAGTTGCCGCGCACGTTATAAACGGGTTTGTCCGTCAGCGTGCGGATATAGTCGGCATCGCGGCTGTAATCACCAAGGTGTAAAATCATATCCACATCGGGAAAACGCCGAACAGCCGCCAATATTTTGATCTTGACGCCGTGCGTGTCGCTGAGAATGAGTATCGTCTTCATTTGCCGAGCTTGTCCCTAAGCGCGGCGAGCGCGCGCGCGCGATGGCTCAGGCTGTTTTTGATTTCCGGGGGAATCTCCGCGAAGGTTTGTCCCAATTCAGGCACAAAAAACAGCGGATCGTAGCCGAACCCGCCATTTCCCGATGGTTTATGCGCAATCACACCGCACACCTGGCCGCTTGCCGTCGTCACCTTATCGCCGGACACGAGCGCCACCACACTCACAAATCGTGCGCCGCGGTCTGCCGCACCGCTGAGGTCTGCCAAAAGCTTTTTGTTGTTCGCTTCGTCATTGGCGTCCTCGCCCGCATACCTTGCGGAATAGATACCCGGCGCACCGTCAAGCGCATCCACGCAAAGCCCCGAGTCATCGGCCAACGCGTCGCAGCCGGCCACTTTCGCCGCCTCACGCGCTTTCCTTATGGCATTGGCTTCGAAGCTGTCTCCGTCTTCCACGACCTCGAGCTCAATCCCCGCATCCTTAAGCGATACGATCTCGTCATAAAAACTGCCGAGTATCGCCTTGATCTCTTTAACCTTGCCTTGATTGTTCGTCGCTATCAACAATCTGCTCATCCTGCCAGCGCTGCCTCCTGTATCTTTTGTATCTCTGAAATGCCCTGTGCCGCAAACCCTAGCAGCTCGCCGAACTCCTCCGGCTGAATCGGACGCCGTTCCCCCGTGCCCTGCACCTCAATAAAACCGCCGCTGTGCGACATCACCACATTGATGTCCGCGGCCGCACGGCTGTCTTCCTCGTAGCACAGATCCAGCATGCACGTGGAGTCCACGATGCCGCAGCTCACCGCTGCAATGCCATTCACCACCGGCGAAGATACGATCACGCCGTCCTTTACCATTCTTTCCACGCACTCGCACAGCGCCACATAGGCGCCCGTGATGCCTGCCGTTCGTGTCCCGCCGTCCGCATCCATCACATCGCAGTCGATATGGATCGTGATGCCCGGCATCAAGCTCAAATTCACCGCACAGCGTAAGCACCGGCCAATCAGCCGCCCGATTTCGGTGCTTCGCCCGTCGGGGCGCTTTATTTCGCGCGGCTTGCGCATCGGCGTGCTCGCAGGCAGCATCGCGTATTCCGCCGTCAGCCAGCCCTTGCCCGCGTTCTCAAGAAACGGCGGCACGCCTGTCTCGTACATGGCCGTGCACAAAACCGTTGTGCCGCCCCACGATACCAGCGCGCTGCCGTGAGCGTTTTTCAAATACGATTTTTGAATCGTCAGCGGCCGCAGCTGCTGTGCGGTGCGGCCATCTCCTCTTATCATCTGTATATCATTCCTTTATTCCAGTGTATTTACAAACTCCGGTTTTGCCATCGTTGTCTGCGCTGTGGAAGAGTATTCCTTCCCATCCACCAGTATACGCGCCTCATCGATATTGTCAAACTGCATCAGCGTGAGTATGATACAGCGCACCAGCGCCTTCTCCCTCTCAGGCGTTTCGCCGACCATTTTAAACTCTTCGGAGAAGTTGATGGATGCCACACCGTTATCATCCACAGTCACGCCCAGCAGCTCTGTTCCTTCCGGGAACGGGCTTTTTAAGCCGCCTTCGCCGGGCCCTTTCACGAGCTCGTTCATCGCCGCAAAAGCGTCCGCCTGGCCGCCTACATATTTTGTCACGGGCACGATCGCCGTTTCCGCCGCGTTTTGGAAATAGAGCAGCAGCTTAGATGCGTTCTCCATGTCCTCCTCAGACAGCGAACTCATCACATTTAACTCAAATGTACCGAAAGCCGCGCTGATATCGGTGCCTAACGGCAGTGTATCCTCACAGCCGTCCTGACGGATGACCACCTTATCGATCGTAGGGAATTCAGTGAGTGTGTTGACAAGCGCCACTACCTTGCTCATTTCGCCCACAGCATCCTCGGCGGCCAGTGCACCTTTGCTGAGCGAAATGGTGGCCACACCCTCCGAGATGGAAAGGCTCAGCTCCGTTCCTTCCGCGAGTATCGGATTAAGCCCCAAGTAGTCCAGCTGAGAATCGGCATTGGAATCTCCTACGAGTTGAGACACGGTCGCCGCGCCGATGCCTTCCACCCATTCTATCTGTTTCATTACGGGCACGATATATCCATAATCATCCTCGAGATAAATAACGGTATCTCTCATGTTGGCGTCAGTATTCTCTATATTGGCCGCCGGTATTTCTTCATATGGTTCTTCTTCCTTCGCGCCGCCGCATCCAATAAGACCGATAACCAGGAATATTGTAAGCAGCGTGGCCAGTGCTCTTTTCAGCATACCCATTCCTCCCCCTGTGTGCTTTTTTATAAATATATTAGGAGAAGTGAACGCATATGATTGCCACCGGCTGTTTTATGCCATTAGATATCGGATATTTGACCTACTGCGTGTCATACGTCATCCGGGTTGACATGAACAACCACATCGATAACCTCCGGATACACGCTTCGTATGGCATCACGAGCCGCATCGGCAATGGCGTGCCCCTCGCTGACGCTGATGCTGCCGCAAACCTCAATGGCCGCATCCACAAGCAGCCCGCGACCCATACGGCGGCATTTGAGCCAGCTTAATGCTTTCACACCGGGGGGCGAAACCGCAAGAACCCGCATCTCACCCATTGTCTCGTCATCGGGCGCCGCATCCAGCAGCATACGGCTGGCTTCGGCGATGATGGTAACGGCGGTTTTGATAATCACGCCGCTGATCAATATCGCCACCACCGATTCCGAATAAACAGTGAGCGCTTTGACGCCTGCAAGCTGACCGACAAAGGCCAGACCAATCGCCAAGGCCGCGCCGGACGTGGCAAAAAGATCATTGCGGTGATCCATGGCGTTCGTGATGACGGCGATGGAATTCAGCCGCTTACCCGCGGAATATGTAATCCTGAACATTACGGCTTTCACAGCGATAGATATAAGCGCCGCCACAAGCGCGTAAAAACTGGGCGGCTCTGCTTCACGGGCGATGATCGCGCTCACCGCTTCGTACAAGATGTAGCCCGTAGCAGCAGCAACAACCACGCCGACGAGGAATGAAACCAGTGCTTCCATCTTGCCATGTCCATATTGATGATTTTCGTCTTTGGGTTTAAGCGCATAGCGCAGCCCCAGAAGCACAACGACAGTGTTGATGACATCGCCAGCTGAGTTAAACGCGTCGGCCTTGAGCGCTTCACTGTTCGTCCAAAAACCCACTGAGCCTTTGAGCAGCAGCAATATGATGTTGCCGATGAAGCAAATCGTAATGATTCTAACACCTTCGTCCCTTTGCACGCCAATTACCTCAAACACCGAAAGAATACGCAGCACCATTATGATGCGCACGGCTATCATTTCAATTCTTGGAAAATAGTAAAAGGAAAAAAATCGTTACGCACCAAATTGAATGAGCAACTAGTATTCCCTTATTCGGGTCTGCATTCATATTTCATTTTTAGATATATAATAAGGCTAAATGAAAGGCAGGTGTCTTTTATGAATAGTTCGCGCTCATATAAGTATCCTTACGATTTCGCGATCCGTCTCATACTGAGCACAGTCTTGTGTGTGCTTTTGTTTTTCCCCTTTTTGTGGTTTGTGTTTTCTTGGGGTGCTGAAAAGTTTTTCATCGCATTGATTGTGGTTACCCTTTTGCTGATCGTGATTTGGTTTCTTTACGAAAAGACAATAAAAAAGCCGTCCATTAAAAAACAGTGAACCGACTTAACTGGGATATGCGGCTTGTCCGGTCGTCACGTCGCAGAGCCTGCCTTGCTTCAGCAGCTCTTTGACCTCGTCCTTGGAATAGATCATCACCTGATCGTCGAGTCCGTCGTCCGGCGCGAACACCAAATCGCTGTCCCAAGTACCGACCAGCTTATAAACGCGTCCGCGTTTTGTAATTACAGTCATGAATGTATTCCTCCACCTATATAGTTTCATTAAGCCACCCAAGTCACAAAATAGCAAGTGTTATATTAATACATTTCTTTTATATTGAATTGACCTATTAAACATAGAATTGTTTGTATTTTATTGTTATATCTATTACCATGTATGATATATAGTATATTTATCCATATTTGTGGCAGGTGTAATTAATATCAAGGGGTTATGATGCTTAAATATTTGAAAACAGTTATATTGTTAATTGTATGCGCGCTGCTGGCAGGCTGCCAGTCCACACCCGAGAAATCCGCTGTCGTGCAAAAAAACGACCTCGACCAGCAAATCATGCAAACGGCCAATCCCGCTTCATCGAATGAGACAGAGGACATCTGGCAGGAAACGCTAGAGCAGGACGGCGTGAAAGTCGTGATCGATGCCACTGTTGAAATACCTGATGTGGCCTCATGGCCTGTCATAAAGGTGACGCCGTATGGATTTACTGAGCAGGACGCGCAAAAAGCGGTGGATGTTTTCATGCAGGGGCAGCCGATCTATGAAGCGGATAATGTCCGATCGAAAGCTGATATTGAACAGGATATTATATGGGTCAACCAGCAAATTGAGAAAGCAGAAACAGATGATAGATTTGATCTAGGATTTTTAGAAGCTGAACTAAAGGATTATCAAGAGCAATATAATAAAGCTCCCGAAAAAGAGCCGGAACGAGAGCAATCGACACTGAAATTTAAAACAAATCCAGACCCCAACGCCGAGGTCAGCCGATCCATATATGTGCAAGCCGACCTTGGTGACTCAACACCGGCAAAATTTTGCGTGGATGTATCCGATGATTGTCTCTTTTCCGGATTAACATTTATTCGTTATAATAACCATCGCACCTTTTACGACCCTTATGAAGCGACAGAAACGCTTGTCGGATTAAATGTCTCAAAAAAGGACGCGCTCAAAACAGCGCAGGATATACTGAAAAAGATGGGCGTAGGCGAGGTGACTCTGGTATATGCCCAAGCAGGAGTTGATGATTATGGTTTTCGCTTGTCGGCATTTTCCGACACAGTGTCCGACCCAAGCCGAAAGAAATGCTATATATTCTATTTCAGCAGGGTTGTTCAAGGCATACCTGTCACATACGCCGAGTACACCAACGGCATATCCACCGATGATAACGGTGCCACATATGACCGTGTATGGCACAATGAACTGATCGAGGTTCTCGTAGACGACAGCGGGGTATTAAGACTAGAATGGCAGAATCCCTGTACTATTGGAGAAACCCTAAACGAAAATGTGAAGCTTCAAGATTTCGAAGAAATCAAGGATATTTTCAGAAAACAGATGTTTTTTGAGAAAACATGGTCTGTAACCTCCGCTGATAAGAGCGGTATTACGATCAAGCGGGCTGTGCTCGGTTTGATGCGTGTGCGCATGAAAGAAAACGAGTATGCATATATGCCGGTGTGGGATTTCATCGGCGATTGGGAAAGCGACGCACAAACTGTTGAAAATCTTAGCTTCCTGACAGTCAACGCCGTTGACGGCAGTGTGATAAACCAGGAGCTGGGGTATTAATAATAAAGCTTGAGAGCGCGAAAAAGGCGGCCTTGAAGCCGCCTTTTTATGTGCTTGTCCTTTACGCGCGTTCCATGTACTCGCCGGTACGGGTATCCACGCGGATCTTGTCGCCCTGATTCACAAACAGCGGCACCATGATTTTCGCGCCTGTTTCGAGGATCGCAGGCTTGTTGCCCGAGGTGGCTGTGTCGCCCTTAAACCCAGGGTCTGTTTCGGCAATCTCGAGCTCCACAAAGTTCGGCGGCTCCACCGAGAATGCCACACCCTTGAAGAACTTGATCGTGACAGGCATATTCTCTTTGATATAGTTGAGCGCGTCCTCCACCTGTGTGTGGTTAAGGGGCAGCTGCTCATATGATTCATTGTCCATGAAATAATACAGCTCACCGTCGCTGTAGAGATATTCCATCGTTTTTGTTTCCACATGCGCTTTGGGGAACTTTTCGGACGGGTTGAATGTTTTCTCCAACACGCTCCCGGTCATGACGTTTTTGATCTTGGTGCGCACGAACGCGGCGCCCTTTCCGGGCTTAACGTGTTGAAAATCAACAATAACCCAGACCTGACCGTCAATCTCTATTGTCAGACCCTTTCTGAAATCTCCGGCTGAAACCATGCTAAACCTCCAAGCAAATTATAGGATTATCAGATCACGCGGCGCTGTCGTCAAATTGACACTGCCGCCGTCTTTAATGACACATAAGTCTTCAATGCGCACACCGAACCGGCCTTTTAAGTAAATACCCGGTTCTACCGTGACGACCATGCCGTCTGCAAGAATAGCTTGCGATACCTCGTTAAGGGACGGCGCTTCGTGTATGAAGAGCCCCACGCCGTGGCCAAGGCCGTGGCCGAAGGCGTCCGCATATCCATGCTGCGAAATATAGCCTCGCGCTGCCGCATCCGCTTCGCGCGCTGCGATGCCCTCTTTAAGCATCTCAAGCGCGATATCACCCGCGCACTTCACTATATCATATACTTTTTGCTGTTCTTTGTCTATATCAAATATGCCCACGGTACGCGTAAAATCCGAGCAATAGCCGCCAAACCGGCAGCCATAATCCATCGTAACGAAATCGCCCGCAGCGATCTTGCGATTGGTGGGTGTCGCATGCGGCAGGCTCGAATTCGGCCCCGACGCCACAATGGGCGCAAACGCGGTTTCCGCACCGTTTCTGTTCATGTAGTAGACGATCTCGGCCTTAATATCCGTCTCGGTCATGCCGGGGCGAATGAGCTTGCAAAGATGAGAAAACAGCCCGTCGTTATGATGCGCACCCTTGGCGATGAGTGCGAGCTCCGCTTCGTCTTTGACGGTGCGCTGTGCTTCAATAGTATCCGAGATATCCACGATGTCAGTCTCGTCGATATGCTGCAAGAAAGCCTTGTACGCCGTAAATGACACACCCGACAGATCGATCCCTATTGTTTTGCCGCTTTTCTTCGCATGCTCGAAAATGGCCGTATGACGCGCAGGGCCTTTGGTTTCTAATACCGCAAAATCCGTTTCAGCTTCGGCCTGCTCCGTGTATCGAAAATCAGTAAACAGATACTTTTCATTGAGTGTAATCAGCAGCTCACTGCCGGAGCCCGAAAATCCCGAATAGTACCGAATGTTCTCATCCGTTATAATAAGCGCAGCATCCACGCCTTCTTTTATCATGGCTTCCCGAAGCGCTTTAATTCTCATCCCTTTGCTCTTGCCTCCATATACAGCCTCTTCATCTCCACCGCATCTTCAGCCATCGTTCCGCGTGATTCACATATCAGCGTAGGCTCCAAGCCACGCTTTACAATCTGCGACGCTAGCGGCGCGAAATCCGGTCCGTATTGGGTGTCCGCAAACGTGCGGTGCATCTTCTCTCCCGCCGCCGTATACTCAATACGCGAAAAATGCACATGAAACCTCTTCGCACGCTCCCCGCCAAGGCCAGATTCCAGCTTGTCCAGAACTGCGGCAAAATCCGCTTCTGTTTTGAGTGCGCCGTGTCCGCGTGCGTGCAAATGCCCAAAGTCGATCGCTGGCACGAGCCTCTCATCCAGCCTGCACAGCTCGATTACCTCATCCATGTCACCGATCTGTTTTATTCTGCCCATCGTTTCGGGACATATTTGCACGTCGAAAAGCCCCGCCGATTCGAGACCTTCCAATATGTCTTCCAAAGCGTTTTTAGCGCGCGCAAAAGCTTCTTCACATTTGAGCCTACCAAGTGAACCCGTATGGAACACAACGCGCCGTGCCCCCATCCAGCGTGCGGCTGTGACCGACTGCAGAAAGTAACGAGCGTTGCCCTCCTGTTTTTGCGGATCTTCCGTCGCAAGGTTGATGTAATAAGGCGCGTGCACGCTTAATATCACGCCATACAAAGCGGCTTTCTCGCCGATTTTCTCCGAGGCCGCCTGCCCGATGCGCGCACCGTGCCCGAACGAATATTCAAAAGCATTCAGCCCCATATTGTAAAGCCATTCAAACGCTTCATATGTGTTCTTATGACCTTGCTCATAAAAGCTGTCCGAGTTGCCCGCAGGCCCAAAAAATATCATACGACCATATTACTCAATGCCTTCCTCAAAGTCCAGAGTTTTTAGAAAGCTCTGCGGCGAGCTTGGCGATGGCTTTGCTTTCAATGCGCGATACATAGGAACGCGATATACCCGTCTTGTACGCGATCTCACGCTGCGTCTGCGGCCGCGTGCCACCGAGTCCATAGCGCATCTCAATCACGGTCTTTTCGCGCCGCGTCAGGCACTTGCCAAGCAAGCCATACAGCTTGCCTGTCTGTATCGCGAGCTCGGCCTGCTCTGCCACCAGATCCTCGCGTGTACCAAGAATATCGATGAGTGAAATCTCGTTACCCTCTTTATCCACACCGATGGGGTCACTAAGAGATACCTCGCACTTTATCTTTTTGCTTGATCTTAAGGCCATGAGGACTTCGTTCTCTATACATTTGGCGGCGTATGTGGCAAGCTGTGTGCCTTTCTTGGGCAA
Source organism: Bacillota bacterium (assembly GCA_023391105.1). Classification (GTDB taxonomy): domain Bacteria; phylum Bacillota; class Clostridia; order Christensenellales; family SZUA-584; genus SZUA-584. Next base: position 13,628 of record JAEWBO010000027.1, on the reverse strand, counting down.
AAAGGAGTTGACGGCTTTAATCAGGCCGATCGTGCCAATCGAGATCAGGTCGTCGTTGGATAGCGCCGTATTCTGATACTTTTTAACAATGTGAGCCACGAGACGCAGATTGTGTTCCACAAGCTTATGCCTCGCGGCCTCATCCCCTTGTGCACTGGCTTTAAGGTATTTTGCTTCCTCTTCCTTATCCAGCGGCTTGGGAAACGTTTTTCCGGACAGATAACCTGCCAACAAAAGCAGGTCTTTAATGATACTTAGAAAATCAAACATAAAAGGTGCCTCCGTCTTTAGCCTTATAAAGCTTATGCGAAAATTGGCACCTTATTGCTAGTTCAACTTGTCGTTTATTTTATTCCTGTTTTGCTTCCCTTTCTGCTTTTTCAAAAAATGTACGCACCATAATATCCTGCTCATGATTCCCGAACTTTTTGCCGAACAGCGTTAAGCCGCCTACGTTTTTTGCATCTTTGGCAACTTCAAAACGAATGCTCCAATACTGGTTGTCGTTGGTCAAAAGCTGCTCCAAATTTACATCTGAGACTTTTTGGCCGTCCATGCTAACCCCGTCCTGTGCGATATGCAATGTCTTTAATAACCCGTATTGATTGGATGGCCACCATTCCGGTGTCAGTTTGCCGCGCTTCACACCGTAATCGCCGGGGCTGGTCCATGTAAATAGCTTTGTCCCGTTAAAATAAAACGTGATATCGGATGGCCAATCGTCCGCAAAATCCGGCGCCTCAGAAGCAATTTCAAAGGACAACTCAATTTCCACTATCTTTTGCTCAGGCGAAAGATAATTCGGGCACCTATATTCCACATATCCTTGCGTTAACCACAAAAGCTGCGCGTTAACGCGCTCAGTTTCCCAAAAAACCTGCGGGTCGTCACGGGAACCGATAACACCTCTCTCTGTTGCGAGACCACATGTTGGCGTGGCATCAATTAAACAATAACACCCAACAGGGATTGAATATGAATTAACCATCGGTAACCCACGTCTGCGATAATCCAACATAAACCGATATTCCGCGAAAACCAGGGTGCAAATTTTGCTCATGGAGCCGTTTCTTTTTTCCATCCGGGTCGTCACAATGCCAGCATCTTCAAGCTTTTTAATATGCTTTATCATAATCGGGCTGCTGATACCGATTTTGTTGGCAATTTGCTTGATATTTAACTCTTCTACCGCCAGCAGGTGTATGATTTCAAGCCGCACGCGACTTGCGAGCGCTTCGAAAAACGCTACATTTTCCGGTATCGGGGAAATCAGCATATGAACTCCTCACTTCTTATCCTTTTACGCCGCCAGCTGTCATTCCAGCAATAAAGTACTTTTGGAATATCAAGAATAAAATGACAACCGGGATCACGGAAAACACGGCTCCGGCTAACAATACGTCGTAATTATTCCCGTATGGCGTAATTAATGTATTTAAGCCTATTGTCAGCGTAAGCTTATCACTCGAATTCAAAACAATCATCGGCCATAAAAAATTGTTCCAGCTGTTCATTCCCACAAAAATGCCCATAGCTGCAAACGCAGGTTTCATCATCGGAAATATAATCCGAGCGAATATTCCATATTCGCTGCAACCGTCTACTCGCGCCGCATCCAAAAATTCTTTTGGCATTCCACTTAAATACTGTCGGAAGAAAAATATCGGTAACGGCCCTGCCACAAACGGTAAAATAACCCCCCACATACTGTCGATTAACCCAAGCTTAATAATCAACTGAAAGAGCGGCAACATGATAATTTCCATTGGTATCATCATAATAATCAAAACACACATAAAAAGCAAATTTTTAAATTTAAAATCGTACATAGCAAAACCATAGCCAACAAAAGCGCTGACCATCAGCGTCAATACAGTTTGTACCGCTGTCATGACTATGCTGTTTTTAAACCATGTGAAATATGGCGTTTCCTCGGAAAATAAGAAGGTATAGTTTTTAAAGGACATAATCGATGTATCGATATTAAGCCCTATACCTTGCCGCATTATTTCCTGCCCGGGTCTTAGAGATGCTAAAAATATACTGATAAAAGGCGTGAGTGTCACAACTGCCATGACAATAAAAAGAATAAGCATCACGGCTGACTGTGGTGTGAATTTTGAGCGCCTCCTTGTTTTTCCTTTCATATTAATCCCCCTTCTTAAACAAACCCGCATATTTCAGCAAAATTACATTGATGCCGAGCGTAATCGCCAGCATGGTCAGTCCAATCGCGGAACCATACCCGATATTGGCCTGTTCCCATCCAAGGCGATAGAGATACCCGACGATTGTAAGCCCCGCGCCGCCCGGGGATCGATTGCCATTGAACAGCATGAAGCTTTCCAAAAACATAGCCATACCACCGTAAATGCTGATTGTCAGAACGTATACTGAGACGGGTTTCAAAAGCGGAATCGTGATGTGCCTGAGCTTTTGCAGCGGTCCGGCACCGTCAATGGACGCCGATTCGTAAAGTTCATCCGGGATACCTTGCAGGCCCGATAAGTAATACATGATATTCACGCCCATCCAACGCCAGCAGCAAAGCATGAGCAACGCAAAAAAAGTCGTCCATTGCGCCGGGCCACCTATCCATTTTATGGGGTCTGCTCCGAAATTGGATATAATATCGTTTAACAGCGCAGTAGGCATTTCACCGAAAATCAACCTAAAAGTGAAGCCTGCTACAACTACTGAAACCAGCGCTGGCAGAAAGAATACTGAGCGGAAAAAATTCTTCGCCACCATTTGCTTGCTGTTCAAAAAAACCGCGAGTATCAACGGAACCGGTAACAATACCGCAATCGTGATGACTGTGTATATAACACTGTTGGTTATAGCTTTTAAAAAGTCGCTATTCAGTAGATTTTTATAATTATCAAATCCTACAAATGTTGTCTGGCCGGGCACAACCTTTTGAAAACTCATGATGATTGTAGAAATAACCGGATAAACAAAAAACAATAAGAACACGATAATAAACGGAGAAATAAAAATATAGGGCGCTAGTTTTTGCGAATATGGCAATGACTTAAACCATCTTTTGACGTTCATTTCTCGCTTACCCCCTTATTATAAAAGTGACGTGCAGTGTACCATACAAATATTGACCGAAAGCGCCGCTTTGCGGCGCTTTCGGTGTTGTCACGATGACAGGCAGGAAACTCTAATATTGGATTTTGGCTTGTTCTTCGGCCAGCATACTCGAAATATCGATATTCTTTTCTGTGTAAGCCCTGGTAAGCACCGAGTTCTTCATAGCATCCAAAGTTGCAGGAAGCGCTTCCGAGACATTAACCGAGAGAATCTCGTCCTTAATCGAGTTGAGAACTTCAAACGGATTGGTTACATAGTACTCTGTAAATTTGTTCTCCGAATTCATCATCTCAGGCAAAGACCATACCCCAGTGCGGATGGGATCGAAGCCCAGTGTGTTCCAGATTTCGATGTTGCCTTCTTCAGAAAGCTTCGCGAATGCAAGGAATTTCTTCACAAGGTCAGGATTCTCGCACTGCGCGGTAATAGACGTACCCGTGCCGCCCATACCAACAGAGGCCGGCTGACCGGCTTCCCATACGGGAAGTTTGGCAATCGCAATTTTCTGGGAAAGGTCTGGCATATGGTCGGTAAAGCGATCCATGTACCACATGGGCATCACGATGGAACCGATAGCGCCGCTGTTCATCATGGCATAGAATTCTTCCGAATGATGGTAGTTTCCTGGCGCGATTGTGGCGATTCCTTCGTCAATCAGTTTACGGTTGTATTCAAGCGCCTTTACCATTTGCGGGGAATTGATGCTCGGTGTACCGTCTTTAGCCAGCATATCGCCGCCCTGAGAGGAAATCATCGGCCACATATGCCAAACGTCGCCGGATTCTACAGATGCCCAGTATTTATCCGGTAAAGCGGCTTTGAGTTTTTTACCCGCTTCATAGTACTGATCCCATGTCGTGATGCTTTTCCAATCAACGCCCGCTTCGTCGCAAAGCTCCGTATTGTAATACATAACAGCCGCACCAACATGGAAGCATATGCCGTAATAGTTACCGTCTTTAGAATAAATATCAACTCTGGCTTTAACAATATTGTCCAGCTCCGGTTCAACGATGTCATTAATAGGAACCAGTTGGATGTCACCTTGTAGATAGTTGGCATATTTGCCCAACTCGATATCGACGAGATCCGGTGCACCCACGCCCGATTGTAAAGCAATAAGCAGCTTGTTATGCATATCGTCAAACGGATATACAGTTGGAATTAAGTTGATCGGTTCGTTGGGATTCTCTTCATTCCATTTGGCTTCCATCTTTTCATAGAATGCAACATGCAAGTCCTGAAATGTCCAGAACTCAATATCCACAGGTGTCTGAGGCTCAACTGATGCGTCGTCTGGCTGAATACTTTCTGTGTCTTCTGCTGAGGGCGTTGTTTCTGGCTGCTCTGGCTGTGCCGGAGCTCCACATGCTACCAAGAAAACCGTCATCATTACAGCTAACAACAAAAATAACGCTTTTTTTGTTTTCATTTTCCAGTAACCTCTCATTACTATTTTATTTATATTAAGCGGAATATTCAATACTCGTCAGCATGATATTCCATCTAATATATGCTTACCGGATGGTTTTTTTAAACCGAATCACATTCCATGAGGCTTTTCCAAGCTCTATAGAAAATTCACCTTTTCCCAATTCCAAAACGGAACCCTGCCGAACATGAGGAACCACGGCGTCCGGATTAGCGACAGTATTAACGGCTTTGAGATCTCCGCTCTCCAAAGCGATATGCTCCACGAGTGTATAATTTTCAAAGCCTCTGAAAAAGCAAGCGACGTTCATAGATTCGCTAAGGCTGCGATTCACTGCGAACAGCGTCATTTCCTCGGCTTCCTCATCCATAACAGCTACAGTCTCGATGTACGATACATCGGTATAATCTTTGGAGTCATACTTAGGAGAAACAATGATTGGTCTTAGCGCCGTACCCCTGCCAAACCTTGATGCGTGCAAGAACGGATAGAATATCGTCTGTCGGCATATGCCTCCACCCGGCTGCGTCATTATCGGCGCAATGACGTTGACAAGCTGCGCCAAACAAGCCATTTTCAGTCTGTCAGCGTGCTTAATAAACGTGATCAGCATGCAGCCGATAACGAGCGCATCCTCAAAAGTATAAACATCCTCAAGCAGCGACGGAGAAGTTCGCCATGGGTTGTCTTTCATTTCGCCATCATCGTGCTTTTTTGAATGATACCAAACGTTCCACTCATCAAAGCTCAGCATCATATCTTTCTTGCTGCGCTTTTTGGATTTCACATAATCGCATACAGCAATGACGGTTTTGATAAAATGCTCTGTTTCCAGTGAACGAGCAAGAAAATTTGCGGTATCGCCGTCTTCATTGCCAAAGTATTGATGAAGAGAAACATAATCGACCACGTCATAGGTGTGCGTTAATGTTTCAGCTTCCCATTCGGGAAATGTATCCATAAAGGTGTGTGAACTTCCGCAAGAAACAAGCTTGATTTCAGGATCCAAAAGTTTCATGGCCCGCGCGGTTTCCGTAGCGAGCCGTCCGTATTCCGTCGGCGTTTTGTGTCCTGTCTGCCATGTACCGTCCATTTCATTACCCAAACACCATACTTTGATGTTATGCGGATGACGATATCCATGCTGAATACGCAAATCACTCAAATAGGTCCCTGAAGGGTGATTGCAATATTCCAAAAGGTCAAGAGCGGCTTCTATTCCTCTTGTGCCCAAATTGACGGCAACCATAGGTTCTGCCTCTATGCGCTTACACCATGAGGCAATTTCGTTTATTCCCACCTCATTTGTTTCTAATGTCCGCCAAGCGAGGTCAAGCCGCTTTGGGCGGGACTCTACTGGACCAACTCCGTCTTCCCACCGGTAACCTGACACAAAATTGCCTCCCGGATAACGAATAATCGGAATCTCCAACTCTTTCACGAGCTCCGCAACGTCTTTTCGGAAGCCATTCTCGTCAGCTTCCTTATGAGCCGGCTCATAAATTCCGTTATAGATGCCTCTGCCCAGATGCTCCACAAAAGAACCAAATACTTTCTTATCGACTTCGCCTATTGTATATGTTCTTTCTATGGTAACCTTCGCTTTTTGTGCCATAAGTCCCATCTTCCCCGCTATATATTTTTTGTGCTTATGTCTTTTTAGCTGATTGTTGAGTTAATCTTTTGATTTTGTTATCTTTGTCAGAATCGCAATGCGGTTTACTTAGGTGTTAATCATCGGTTTATTTGCCAACTTTATGCTTCGCTTTACGGGTACACTATATGCTTATTTATCATCTATGTCAATACATAAAAGCGATAAAACAGCCTTATTTGAGCAGAATTATCGATCGATAAATAAAATTGTTAATCAGTAACATTCGGATCAATAACAGATTAATTATCTTATTAATATGAACATCTCTTACCCTTGAAATAAAGTTATGTATTTCTTTTATATAGAAATGATTATGATTTTTATCATATATATATTCTATTTATATATCATATAAGAACAACGGCATCACGGCTGTGATGCCTTGGCACGTGTTTCTATCGTATTTTTTATTCGAAAACTTTTGTCACTTGTTAAGAAGTGCTGATCATTGCATGTATTGTCTTATATACATATGACATTGCATCGTACGGTTCAGATTTGTTTGTCTAAGACGTCAATTTCCGCGTATCGCTTCCATCGGCGAGAGCTTTGTCGCCTTCCAAGCAGGATAAATGCCTGCTGCCAAGCCCACAAACACCGCCACACCGATGCCAGCGAGCGTGAGCCAGAGCGGAATGGTGAGCACCATGCCCTGTTCAAAATACATGCCGAGTATCTGCGCATCGCCGGAACCGTTGTTGACCGCAAATGCAATGATATAGCTCAAGAGCGCGCCGATGGCGCCGCCCGCAAGGCCGATCACCGACGCTTCTATGAGGAACATGCGACGTATCTTCTTCATAGCAAGCCCTGTTACCTTCATGATGCCGATCTCACGCTTGCGTTCGAGTATGCTCGTGAGCATCGTGTTAGCGATGCCGATCGCGGAGACGAACAGCGCAATCGCACCGATAAAAACAAGCTGGCTCTGGCGGCTGGCTTGCTCCTTCTGAACTTCCTCAAGATACGTTCCTTGGCTGTATGCCTCATACCCCATTTTGTTGATTGTTTCCACGATTTCTGCCACGCTGTCTAGATCCTTGGCGCGTACACGCACCTCCGTGTAGCTGTCCGCCGTCACTCCCCACTGCTCAGCCAGCTTCCTGTTCTGCTGAATCATACGCTTCGCGGCGGATAAGCTCATATATGCGTTGTAGCTGCCCTCGCTGCCATCGTCCTTTTTCAGCGTGCCCGTGATGGCTGCGGGATAGCGTTTGGATGCCGGAATGCTATCGTCACCCATCATATATTCTTCAGATGGATTGTAGCCAAGATATAGCTTCAGTTGCTGGGACTTGTAATCAAACGGCAGTGTCATATCGGGTTCCTGCTCGCCTCCTTCTCCCGGATAGCCGTACATCATTTTATCATCAGGCTCTTCGCCGTCCTTCACAAATTCACGCTGCGCATAGTAGCCGACAACCAGCTGCGGCATCTCGGAATCGTCAAACAGGCCGCCCTGCTCAAATTCGAGCATGCTGCTAAGATAGTCTTGATCCATGGCGATCACGGAAAGATACCGCGTCTCATATTCACCTGCGTCGATATAGACGGGTATTTGAAGCACAGGCGTTACCGCTTCCACGCCGTCCATTGTCAAGATATTAGCCAGCGTCGCATCGTCAATCTTCGTGCTGCTGCCGCCTCCACCCATAGCGCTGTACACCTGTATTTCCGTCAGCGTATCGCTGTTCAGAAAATATTCCTCGAACTGCTTATAGCTCGACAGACCAAGCGCGAACAGCAATATAATGCACACCGTGCCGATCACCACGCCCAGCGTGGTTAATAGCGTGCGTGCGCGTCTGCGCCATAAGTTCTGGGCCGCGAAGCGTATCAGATCAATCCAGCCCATCGCCGTCTCCCAGCGCTTTCATCCTGCGCTTTCTGCGAACCACCAAGGCGGCGGTCACAGCCGCGATGAGCCCTAAGCCGATGATCACGGAAATCCACCATTGGCTTGCCGTGTCCACAGGCTCCTCCTCTTCATCGGGGGCGCTTGCGGATATCACAGGCGGCTCAATCTGCATATCGAAAGGGATTTCCTGCGTGTACGGATTTCCGAATTCGTCCTCATAGCTGATCGTAATCGCGCCCGATGTGTAACCGTATTTCTCAGCATCGTTGTCCGTCTGGACATTACCCTCCTCGCCCTGGCTCATCGCAAGCGTGCCGACGAACACATAAACCTCTGCCGTGCCGCTCGTCCCCGCGTCCATGTTGCCCACAAACGCGCTGCCTTCAGGCAGTAAGCCTGCCGCATCGATCTTCACCATCACGTTGTAAAGCTTGCTGCGCCCTGTGTTAAACACATTGAGGTTGAGCGGCAGCGTATCACCCGCGTTGGCTGTCTGCGGAATATCCGGTTCGTCGAATTCAAGGCTGACCGGCTGCGTCACCTGCAGCAGCAACGCTTCGGTTATGGTGAAAGCCGTCGCTTTGCTGTCTTCATACGCCACGGTCAGCGTTACCGTTTGTATGCCGGGCTCGCTGTCCAGCCGCGAGAGCATGTTAAACGTGATATCCGTGCTTTCGCCGCGCTTGATCTTATCAATATACTGCGTGTTGGTGTTGTCCGCGGACAGCAGACTCTTGCCGTCTCCCGCGTATGTGACCGTCAGATTTTTAACATCGTATTTTTCACTCGTGTTTTCCAGCGTGAGGTTGACGGCGAAGGTGTCGCCCGCCTGCACCACTTCAGGGCTTGTCCCGTATTTGGACACAATGAGCTTTGGTTGGGGCCTTGGGGCTTCCGGCTGCTCGATCGTGGGTGTTGGCTGAGGCACGGGTGTCGCGTTGGGGTCGGCTCCGTCCACCGTGGCGTAAACGGTAAACGGCTGTTCTACCGTTTCTTTCGCGGCATTGGTATACGATACATTGAACACGATGGGATAGCTGCCTGAATAGCGGCCTGATTTGAGCGACAGCGTGAACCGCCCAACGTAGGGGGTACTCGCATCTAAGTGCCCTGTCTGCTGATAGTTCCTGAACACAAAAGGCGACTTTGCCGTGTCGCCGAGGTCGGGTGTAATCACGATATCGCTTGTGACCAGCTCAGCACCCGCAAGCTTTAACGGCAACACCACGCTCACGTTATCTCCCGACTGCACAGGCGCATAACCGTTACTGTAGTTAAGACCGCCCATGGTCTCGTCTGTGTATTGGTCGTCAATTTTGAGCAGACTGTCCGCCGCAAATGCCGTTACGCCTATCGCGCTGATAATGAGCATGACCGCCAGCAATATCGACGCTTTTTTCATCACTTTCATTGTTCTGTTTCTCCTATACCGAATTCTTAATTGCTCATTCTTAATTCTTAATTTTTAATTCTTAACTCTCATTTGCGACCATTCCGTCTGATATATGAATCACCCTGTCCGCAAAGGCCGCTTTCTCCATGTCATGCGTGACGAACAGCAGCGTGGTTTTATCCCGCTGTACCGATACGCGCAGCAGCTCCATAATCTCCTGTGCAGTGTGGCTGTCGAGGTTGCCTGTGGGCTCATCGGCGAACAGTATTTTGGGCGCTGCCACAAGCGCCCGCGCGATGGCCACGCGCTGCTGCTGGCCGCCCGAAAGCTGCATGGGCTTGTGCTTAAGATGTTGCCCTAGCCCCATGTCAGAAAGAATGCTTCGCGCCATGTCCAGCCGTTTTTGACGAGAATAGCCTTTGGCGGCCAGCACGAACGCCGCGTTTTCTTCAGCAGTCATGGTCTCGAACAGGTTGTAGTTCTGAAACACGAAGCCGACATTGCGCAGACGAAAGTCCACCAACGCGCTTTCGCTCATCGCCTGTATCGAGCGGTTTCCGATGAGTATATGCCCCGCCGTCGGGCGTTCCAGCCCCGCTATCAGGCTTAATAGCGTGGATTTGCCGCTGCCCGAGGTGCCTACGATGGCGCACGTTTGTCCTTGTTTAATTTCCAGGCTTACGCTGTTCACCGCTTTGACGCGGGTGTCCTGCGTCTTATATATCTTGGTTAGATTCTTGACCCGGATAATGGCATCTTCCATATATGTCTCTCCTGTTTTTGTTAAAGCCTCCTTTTTGAAAGGAGGTGGCACGCCCAGCGTGACGGAGGATTAAGCCTCCTTTTTCAAAGGAGGTGGCATGCCCAGCATGACGGAGGATTACAGGGGTTCGCAGCCTGACTTTCTGGTATCTGTTATCAAAATCAATCCTCAGTCAGCGGAGCTGACAGCTCCTTTTCAAAGGAGCCTTTTTTCAGAACCACCTTTTTGAAAGGAGGTGGCACGCATAGCGTGACGGAGGATTATTCACCCGTCCCTACGCATCTAATCTCTTAAAACCGTCAGCACACCGCCGTCCATCTCGCAGACGGTATCACAAAGCTCCTCGATGTCCTGCGCGTTGTGGCTTGCAAGCAGTATCGTGCGGCCTTCGTCGCGCAGCCCTTTGATGAGAGTGCGCATTTCCTGCACGCCGTGCTTGTCAAGGCCGTTCAGCGGTTCGTCAAGTATCAGCAGCGACGGTTCCTCCATAATCGCCTGCGCGATGCCAAGCCGCTGGCGCATACCCAGCGAGTATTTGCCGACCGGCTTTTTCATCGCCGGATCCAGACCGACGCGCCGTATGGTTTCGGCAATCTGCTTCTGCCCGATCTTGTTCTTAAGCGACGCAAGAATCTCTAGGTTCTTCATACCGCTGTACTGCGGCAGAAAGCCCGGCGTTTCGATGATGAGCCCTAAGTCCTCGGGAAAGTCCATGTCTTTGCCGACCTGTTCGTAGTCTACGAAAATCTTGCCGCTCGATGGAAACAGAAAGCCGCAGATGCATTTCATGAGCACCGTCTTACCGCTGCCGTTGTTGCCCACGATGCCGTGGATTTTTCCTTCTTCAAAGTCGTGATGCACGTCGTTTAAGACCTGCTCGCCTTTGAAATCCTTGAACACATGCTGTACGCTGATCGCTACATCCATAGATTAATTAATAATTAAGAATCATGGAGATTTATATGAGGGCTCTGCCCTCACACTCCCGCCAAAGGACTCCGCCCTTTGGATACCCACGAAATGCTTACGCATTTCATTTCTTAATCACTGATTCTTAATAATTTTCCTCCTATATTTCGAAATTGCTAATTGTCAATTCTTAATTTCCCTAATCAGTGCCGCTGAAGTTGAAGTTGTATTTTCGCATCGCGCGAAGCGCCAATATGAAGCACAGGACGATAAGCACGCCAAATACCGCATACGTCATCCACATGCGCGGCAGCAGATCGTACCCGAAGTTATGCATGTGGTACGTCGCGTGCTGCAGCGGCGAGAGCCATGCGGCCCACAGGTTCGCGATATACATCTGCTCCTGGTCCAGCTGCATAAACGTGTTGAACGTCTGCGGGTTCAGCAGAAAGCCGTAAAGGCTGAATATGAATACGCTGGCAACACCCCAGAACTGGCCGCGGCGGATATTGACCACGAGCATGATGGACACCATGAGCAGTGTGTAGAGCAGCATGAGCAAAAATATCGTACCCATGCATTCATACGGTGTGGACATCTCGAGCGTTTTGACAAGCGCGGGCAGCGCCACAGCTTTGCCCGCTCCCGAGTACCCGAGTATCGCGGCGGTTTCACTCCACATGTTGCCGATAAAGCTTTGCCCCATACAGACAAGCGAGGTGGAGACAAGCACAAACAGCATATAGGCCGCCGTCGCAAGGCAGATGTAGAGTATCTGCCCCCAAAGCCATGTGCTGCGGCGTATGCGCGACAGATAGTACGGCACACCCGAGCCAAGGAACGGCATGTCCGCGAACAACAGCACAAGCAGCAGCGACGCTAGCAATATGGAGTTGGAGTCGCCAAACGTCCAGACAAACGCTTCGACAAGCTGCATCGTGGTTTCGTATTCGAGCGCGAACTTTACAGCCTTGTCGGAAAGCAAAAAGCATAAGATAAACGCGAGCGCGAACGTGATAAATATGCGCGGATTCTTTCGCCAACCACGAAAGTTATATACGGTGACCGTCCAAACCTGCTGCAATCTACGCATCGGCCAGCCTCCTTGCTACGCGCACGCCATAGGCGATCGCGACGATGGCGGCAAGCTGCGCCACGAGCAGCGCGATGCCCCATATACCGCCGGGCCACATTTCCCCGGCGCTGAGCCACTGCTTGGGATTCAGCACGTATACGTCCTTGATATAGCGCTCGGAGAGTATCACGAGCACATAGTAAATGATAAACGGGGAGGCATACGCCATGTATTTGCTCATCGTCACCGCGGCGAGCATCGCGCCGACAAGCGACCACAGTGCGCCGCACAGCGCAAACACAAAGGCTCGTCCCAGAATGTCCGCAAAATAATGCGGCTGCATCATTTGCATCATCTCTTCGTCGGGCTTCAGTTCCATGGGCGTGAACACAAGCGCGAACAGGATATACGCGATGATGACACCGATGAACAGCACGAGCGCGCCGGATACAGCCGTGGCCGCCACCTTGCCGCGGATATAACGGCGCTGGCCGCAGCGCGGCAGATATTCCTTTAAATAGCCGCTCTTGAAATCGTCCACGAACGCCGACGTATACGGCAGCGCGGCGAGTATGGGCACGCAAAGCAGCATCACGTCCGACGAGAGCGCGGTTAATAGCGTCTGCGCGTGAAATCCGTTGTATAGGCCGTTCATCTCCGGCATTTGCAGCATGGGCACAATATCGCCCGATGCGCCGATGATAATTGCCACGACGAACCCTGCGATACCCGCATAAAAGCCCCATGAACCAAGAGCGCGGCTTAAGTCTGAGTTGTATTTCTTCAAGCACTGCCTCCAAAAGTTTGTTTATACATAGTCTTTATGTATAAGGCGGATGAGAGTCCCCAAAGCGTTCAGGCGTCTGAAATATTGATTTCCGTTATATTCCACATTATTTCTTTAGCTTATACGACATACCACATACTGTCAAGATATATGAAAAGCTCTGCACAGCCTCAAAATCCTTGATCAGTTTCATTGATGCTGCCGTCGGCCATATTTAGCGACGGTCATCTGCTTAGAAAAAGAATGGATTATGGCGATTAATACATGAGCCCTCTGTCGATGACAGTGCCGTCAATGGCGTTGATAGTCAGATAACAAACCTCTCCGCCAATATTCAAGCCTTCCTGCGTAGGGCGCGAAGCACTGGTTTGATACCCAAGAAAGCTCCACGTGGGAATCAGCTTGTAATCGTCCTGACTGTCTTTCATCAGCAGCTTTGTGAGCCCTAGTTCAACACGGTTTATATGAACATCCGTTTTCTCAAGAAAGAAAGTGGCTGTTGAAGGGTCATCGCTTTTTATTGGCGTTGGCGACATCAGAAAGTCCATCTGGTTTTTAAATATCTCCTGAATTTCCTCCCACGGCTTTGTCTGCACGTTCTCGTTATCGACATTAATAATTTCGGACGGATTGTTCCAGGTTACCTTCACGATTT